>MERG01000226.1 GCA_001771985.1 Betaproteobacteria bacterium RIFCSPLOWO2_12_FULL_62_13
CGCCAAGCGCCTTCTCGCTGCCGTCGCACAACTGAACGCCGGTAAAGGCGTTGAGCGGAAGCTGGCGAAGTGAGGCTGATCTTCGCTGACGACGCATGGGAAGATCACCTATATTGGCAGAAGCAAGACAAGCGCATGGTCGAGCGAATCAACAAGCTGATACGTGAGACACAGCGCGAGCCCTTCGCGGGAGTTGGCAAACCCGAACCACTGAAGCATGCCCTTTCAGGGTTCTGGTCACGCCGCATTACAGATGAGCATCGCATGGTGTATCGCATAGAGGGTGATGCATTGATGATCGCTCAGTTGCGTTTCCACTACTGAGACGCCCAACGTCGTGTTTACCGGCGCGCGCGTGACGCCGATTGTGAAAAAACTGAGACCGCTTTCGCGCGTCCGATACAACTACTAGTTAGCTGGCTGTGGCCCGACATCAGGAATTTAGCGTCTTGAGAAGCGACCTTAATCCGGTGCTGCCTTTGTACTTGGTTGCATTTTTGGCGAGCATCCAGAAGAAAGGCCGAGTCTCTTTGTCGGCCCTGCACTCTTTCATGCAGGTCACGACAATACTCGATGGCACGAAAAAGACTTCCGGGAGGTTCCCTCCCGTGGGCCAGCCGTTGAGGTAGACATAGGCGTACCACAGGTGTTTGTCATTTCGGTCAATCGTCGAATAGGATGTTTCCCATAGGTAGATAAGCCCTTCATCTCTGGTCTTCCTCGTGGCTTGCCTGGCAGCTTCACCCCGTCAATGGCAAACATCTGCCGCCCGATCAAACCCTGGCGATCACGGATCAGGATTACCTCGGTAAAGATCGTCGGAATCTCATCGCTCAAACCCCGCACAAACGCTGCAATCGTCGTGTACGCCGGTTGCGTGTCGCCTGAGATCGCCATGAACACCACGTTCTCGCTACAGGCGCGCTCAATGCTCCGGCTGCTCACCATGCCGCGCGAGTACCCGAGCAGCACAATCCTGAGCATCACCGCGGGGTCGTAGGCAGGAGCGCCAGTCTCATCGTTCTTGAACTTCGCTTCCAGTGCCGATAGATCAAACTCCGAATCAATCAGCGTATGCAGCGCGTGCTCGAATGTGCCGGGAACCAGTTGCTGCTCCAGAACTACCGGCAAGAACCGCGGGCTCATGTTCACTACCTTGAATCGGGCCATCGTTTGACTCCATCGGGAACTGATGGATTAACGATTTACCTACGTGCCTCGTTTACATCTAGGAGGACTTTTTGCACAGCCTCAACGTCCGGCTTCAGGCGCGCGCCGTTCGCGGCGCGTCGACCTGCAAGCCGTTGTTAGGTTTCGTTGGCTATCTGATCCGAGTTGCGTCCACACTCTCATTGTCATCAGTATTTATGAGTTTGTCGTCGCAAACAACAATCTCCGTTGTCGGCAACCAAAGCATGGTATCGATTGCATCGACTGCGTCAACTTGCCAGATCGACCCGTCTTCGAGCTTTACTATCTCTCCATCCCCGGAAACGGACTCCACCCAGTGGCCGCTCTCACAGCCTGAGGAACCATAGCGCCTACCGCGAACGGGTGGCGCCTTTGCCGCGTGTTCCCGTCGCGCTTGTGCTGAGCGAGACTGAGCTGCTTGTGCTTGGGAAAACTGCTCAGGCGTTAGTAGAGACCGATCGCATAGGCTTGGGTAGTGACCGGCGATACACGTTTTGAGATTCTCTGCCTTCTCCGCGGCCAAGACCTGCTTTAGTGGGCAATGTCCCAGGAAATGTTGAACGGTTGAGGTAAGGCTATTCCTGCTTTTCGCAACCCATCATTCCATGAGCCGAACCGGACACCAATCGTACCTGCCGAATACTTCCCGAACTCCTTGTAAGAGCGATAAGTCAGCCTCGTCCCTTGCATCTTGAGCTTGGCATCAACGGCCACCAAGTCTTGGAGCAACTCTTCATCCGTCACATTACGATTGAATGTGTCCAGTTCAAACTTCATCCAGCGCCTCGTTTGATGCCCAACGCCGGCGCTAACCGGCGCGCGCGGGTCTTGCGCGCGTCCGCGTTGAGCGCGTGGTTAGACCTTTTGCCACGACCTTGCGTAGTTCATCGTTTATTCGAGTCTGATAGCCGCTGCCTTGGGCTTTGAAAAATGCCAGAACGTCAGCGTCCAGGCGAACGGTAGTAAGCACCTTGGTCGGCGCTTTCTGCAGGCCGCGGCCGCGCTTAAGGACCGGAGGCCCAAGCATTGCTTCGGACCACGGCGGGTTATCCGGGTCAATTCGCTTACTTGAAGTAGTCTTTGGCGATTTCAAAGTAATAGCGTGTTTCATATTTTTCTGCCTTACGCAAAGAAATGATGTGAGGACCTTTGCGGCGATCGGTGTACACCAACACAACTACAGTGCCTTCCAAGAGCCCGAAAGTGACCAACCGCTTCTCGCCGTAATCCTCCCTGGTGTCTTCACGCGTGATCGTGAAATTATCCCAAATGGCATCGCAGCCGACGAAATCGAGACCATGATCCTCGATGTTCTTCAGACGCTTAGGTTCGTCCCAGGTGGTCACTACCAAATTGTAGTAACAAATTACGAACTATGCAAGGGAAATAATTGAAAGGTCTAGTCAGCGTTCAGCGGCGGGCGCTTGTCGCCCGTCCGTTGGAACGCCGAGTTAGAACTCGGCCCTTTACCAACTTGATCTCCACGCGACAACCGACAGCGCTCGCGTACTTGTGCAACGTTGCGAGTGACGGGAGGTGCTTCCCTGAGCCCGATTCAAGCCGAGCAATTGCGGATTGAGTCGTTCCGATGCGACGAGCGATGTCAGCCTGGGTTAGTCCAGCGGCCTTTCTCGCTGCCAAAACCTGGTCAAGGAACGCGAACTCAGGTTTGAGTCGCTCATATTCGGCTTTAACATCTGGCCGGGCAAGGGCTCGCGCCCTGAGCGTGCGGTGACTAAGCATTTTGCAATTCCTTCATTCTGTGTCTGGCAATTTTGAGTTCTTTCAGCGGTGTCTTTTGGGTCTTCTTCACAAACTGATGCAACATCACGATGCGCTGACCCGTTCGCACGAAGTAAAACACCCTTGCGATTCCCTCAGCCGCCTTGAGCCTCAATTCGAACAGCCCTTTGTTTATAGCGCGGGTATGAGGTGCGCCGAGGTTGGGGCCGAAAGCAATCATGCGATCAGTAAGATGGATGTATCGAGCAAGCAGACCGGAGGGCAATGCGAGAATCTCGCGTTGCACGGTGTCGCTGTAGTACTCGATCTTCCAATCCACGGGCGAATTATAGCATAGCTGCTATGCGATAGGAGAGGCGCGTTGGCGGAGCCTTCCGAGATCTAACGCCGGCGCTCACCCGCGCGCGTCAGCGCGTCGGGATGGAGCGGCTGGTTAGGCCGGTGCTTCCGCGTTGCGCGGCCATTTCGCGACATCCACGCCTCTGACAAGCAGCCATGCGGCGAGCGACACTGCGGCGAGGAACATGGGAAGGAGGAACACGTCGGAAGCGTACCTCGGCGCCAGAACCAACAAGAAGTTCTTGGTGATGAAGCCCAAACCCGCGAGCAGCAGAAGTGCGCCAAGGAACTTCGGCAGGTAGCCAGATCGAAGGATCAAGTACCCCCGTAGAACAGACGCGACGCCGTAGAACACCATGAAGATCCCGCCGCCATATCCAGAGACCTTGAGCGACAGGAGCATGAGGGTGTTCAGTTGATCGGGTGAGAACGTCCTCAGGTAGTCCGCGTCGCCGATGAAGAGCAACGCCGCGAAATGGAACAGTTGAGCGCAGGCGAACACGGCGGTGGACACGAGCCCGAAGAACGCGGCGAGAAGCGCAAGGTCCCTATGGACCGGCCTCAGCAAGATGTACATGACTAGCGACAGCGCGATGTCACACAGGGCTTCCACGAGATAGCTGGCGAAGCCCGCCCGGAACAGCAGGTCGGAGGCGCGCAGGTTCGCGGCTGTCGCAGCGGCATCGCCTGACACGACGAGCTTGGAAGGAACGTAGGCCTCGCCGAAACCACCCGCAACGATCGAAAGCAGGAATAGGACACCAGCGATCCTTGCGTATCTCTGCGCCGTCTCACCGTTCATGGCATGCCTCTCATCAGGGTCACAGTAGGCGGGAGTGTACGTGGCAACGATATTCCCGCAGCCTAACGTCCTTATAGGGGAAGTCCTTATAGTCCTTATAGGGGAAGTCCTTATAGCGGCGCTCAGCCGCGCGCTTCAGCGCGTCGGCTGGAGCAGCGGGTTATGCGGCGGTTGCTCATGACATGCCCTCTATGAAGAACGCCATATCGATAACCTTTGCACGCGTGTATTTGCGCGACGTGGGTTCTCCGCTCACAAAGTCGAGCGTCAGAGTTCGATACCTGTCGATTACGGTGCTGTGCTCTTCATAGACTGCGCTGATCTTTCGCAATGCCTTTGGCCCGAAAGTGGCGACGTGAAATCCCTTCTTGAAGTTGGTATCGAATGCGGGAACATTGCCGAACACTCCCAGCATGATCTTCGTGACCAGGATATCGGACATGCCTGAGTGAGCCTGGCGGAAGATGCGCCCCGTATCTAGCAGTTACCGTATGTTGGGTTCGGTATAGCAGTGCGCGTCAATCTCCCACAATGCCGTATCGGCACCCGCGATCAATTCAATTACTGGAATGAGGTGTCTAGCGCTCTTTTGCAACAACTCCGCGGAGCCTCGGAGCATGCCCCAACTTGCGAGGTAGAAGCCGAGATGAAGGCAACTCAGTTGGATATTTTCGGGTTCGGCTATGGCCCGTGCGTTTCCGGCTTCGCGGAACGACTGGAAGTAATTGAAGCAGTAGTCGAACGAAGCATAACGGGCATCGGGCGCTCGACCATCTGAACCGGCAGCGCCATCAAGATACTTCGTGATGTTTTCTTCGAGGGTCATTGAGCCCCACCGCGGTTGGCTATAGCCGCATAACGTGGAAACCACCGGCGCGCGGGTACTGATCGGGGAATTACGCGGTGGCTCACGCGCGTCCGGTGGGTTGCCGGGTTATGCCGCAATCTCGACGTACTCCACGCGACTCGCCGGCTGTGGAACGGCGATTCCGTCTTCACGCATGCCGTCCAGATGGAATTGGATCGCTTCGCGGATTTGCGACTCGGCTTCCTCCACGGTAGCACCGGTAGCGACACACCCGGGAAGATCAGGCACGTAAGCCGAGAAATTGCTCTCGGCCTTCTCGATTACGATGGCATAGCGCATTTGAGCCTCACTTCTTCAGACCAGACTGCTTCAGGATACTGTTTAGAGTACCCGGTGCCAAGTCGTCGCTTGGTTTTCCGGGGACGGTGACACGGCCAGGCTTCGAAGAATGCTTGAATTGCCGGTGGCTACCACGCGTTGCCGCCAGATACCAGCCGTCGTCATTCAGCATTCGCAGTATTTCGCTGACCTTCATGGCGCCAGCATATCAAGGACTTGGTTTCCACGTTGGATCATCCGGTGTTGCGGCCTAACGAATGAAAGGGACTTCCCCTACTCCGAGCGGGTGTTGGCCCGCACGGCATCGAAGTGCCAAGATTGAGTTTCGCATGA
>MERG01000227.1 GCA_001771985.1 Betaproteobacteria bacterium RIFCSPLOWO2_12_FULL_62_13
TCTCGCGCTATACTCGCAGCATCCGATAGGAGAGAGCTGCTATGAACATGCCCGGAATTGAGTTTTTGATCGATCGCAAAGGCCGGAAAAAGGCAGTACTGATCGATCTGAAAAAACATAAAGAGCTTTGGGAAGACCTTTACGACGCGTACCTCGCTCATCGACGCCGTCACGAACCCCGTGAATCTTTGGCAACGGTGAAGCGGTTGATTGAAGCCAAGCACAAACGTAAGACGCGTGGCTGAATATGCCATAGTCTTTGCGCGTTCAGCGCGTAAAGAACTTCAAGCCCTGGATCATGCTATTGCCACCCGCATAATCAAGCGCATCGAGGCTCTCGCGATGGAGCCGCGTCCGAGCGGTGTGAAAAAGCTTGAAGGTGCTCCCGACCTCTGGCGCATTCGGGTGGGCGACTGGCGAGTGGTCTATCGTATATCCGATAGGGAACGCTTGATCGATATTATTGCGGTTCGACACCGCCGTGAAGCATACCGATAATAAATTAGCCTCTAACCCCGGTTCGTGACCGACGCGATCCGCGCGGCACAACCGGAACGTTATACCGCAACGGAATCCGCGCATTTTGTCCGCATTGACTTATGCTGATATGCTGGCTCGATGAAAGTCAGCGAGGTACTGCGACTGCTTCACGACGACGGGTGGTTTCTGATGGCGACTCGTGGCAGTCACCGGCAGTTAAGCACCCCTCGAAGCCCGGCCGCGTTACCGTGGCTGGGAAACCGAGCGATGATTTGGCACCGGGCACGCTAAATAGTATCCTCAAGCAAGCTGGGCTCAAGAAGTGAGGTTGATATGCGCTACGCGATCGTAATTGAAAAAGCGGAGAACAATTTCTCTGGGTACGTCCCCGATCTGCCGGGCTGCATCGCGACGGGCGCCACCGTCGAAGAAACCGAATCGGTTCTTCGGGAGGCAATAGAATTTCATCTGGCCGGGCTCCGTGAAGACGGCGCATCCATTCCACAGCCGTCGAGCCGAGTGGATTACATAGAAGTTGCGGTATAACCACCCGATCCACAAGCCGACGCCCGCAAGCGGCCGCTTGTTCGCGCGGGTGATCGCGGTACGTTATGCCGCAGAATCGGACGTGCCTTGACATACCATATATGGCATAGGCACAATGTGGCATGTGGCGCATCGAGGAGCACCGTCGCGTCGAGAAGCAGCTCGCTGCGGCGCCGCGCGAGATCCTCAAGCGGTACGAGAAATGGAAGGACATCGCCATGCTCTCCGGGCCGCCGGGGCTTCGTCTGATCAGAGGGTTTAACGACGAAGCCTTGTCCGGAAAGTGGGGCGGTCATCGCTCCTCGCGCCTGGGGTTGCAATGGCGCGTCATGTACCGCACCGTGCCGGTGCAGCAGCTATTTCAGGTGATGGCGATCACCCCGCATGACTATCGGAGGCCGTAGATGAAGGAGTTCCGTCCCGCGAAGAAGCGCATTACCGTTTCGGTGGGCGAATCCGTGCGCATTGTTCGCGAACTGCAAGGCTTGAGTCAAAACCAACTCGCGCAGCGTACAGGCATCCCTCAGGCCACGCTCTCCGCCATCGAAAACGATCGCGTTCGCCTTGGTGTCGAGCGCGCCAAGGTGCTGGCGAAAGCCCTCAAGTGCCACCCTGCCGTGCTGGTGTTCCCAGGATGGGAAGATCATCTACAAACTGCGGCATAACCACCGCATCCATGCCGACGCGCGCAAGGGCAGCGCGCGGATGATACGGAACGTTAGACCCCCCCCAGAGACGATGCTCCGCGCCCTCCGATGCGCATCACGTGGGATCCCAAGAAGGCAGCTCAGAACTTACGAGACCACGGTGTGTCGTTCGAAGAAGCAAGCACTGTATTCGGCGATTCACTCGCCATCACGATTCCCGATCCCGATCATTCCGTGGGCGAGGAGCGTATGATTACGATGGGTCAATCGAACGTAGGGCAACTGCTTGCTGTGTCTCATACCGAGGAAGGGGATACCATTCACATTATTTCAGCTCGACGAGCTACGAGCCATGAACGCAAAGACTATGAAGCGTAAACGCACAAAATCCAGTCCGCCCGAGATGCGCCCTGAGTACGACTTCTCCGGCGGTGTCAGAGGTAAGTACTATCGGCGCTACATGGAAAGCACTAATGTTGTGGTTCTTGAACCAGACGTACACAAGAAGTTCAAGAACTCTGCTGCAGTCAACGAAGCGTTGCGCACGTTGATTCGCGCGGCTGGCGAACAGCAAGGTCTAACCAAGCGGCCCACTCGGACGCGTGCAAGAGCAGCACGCGCCGGTGGCCGCTGACGCTAGCAGTCAAGAGAGTACCGCGCTACAATGAGCGATGCTCCGGCAAATTGAAGGTGCCAACATGTCAACCGCTGTCGCTGAGATTGAAGCCAAGATTCGCGAGCTGAGTCTTGAAGACAAAGCAGACCTTGTCAGGTCTCTCATAGCTGAGCTGGACGGACCGGCTGACGCCGATGTCGAGCGCGCATGGTTGGAAGAGGCTAAGCGACGTCAGCGCGAGGTCGTTGAAGGCAAGGTGCAGCCAGTGCCTGGCGAGAGGGTGTTCGCGAATCTGCACGCGCGTCTGAAGAAATGAACTGGAGTTCCACCCGGAGGCGGAGTTGGAACTCATTGAGGCAGCAGTTCACTACGAGCTTCAAGTCCCCGGCCTTGGGAAGCGCCTTGAAGCGGAAATTCGCCGCGCGACCGATCTCTTGCTCCAGCATCCCAAGATGGGGCCCCGGTCGATCCTGATTTGCGCAAGTTCGTTCTTACACGGTTTCCCTTCACGCTCATCTACTCCGTGACACGGGATGTGCTGCGTATCGAAGTTGTCGCACACCAAAGTCGATTACCCGGCTATTGGAGATCAAGGATTGACCGCTAACCGCGCAGTCGAGGATGACGCTCCGCGAGCATCACTCGCACGCGCATCTCACTGCGGACGTTGGGCAAAAGCGCGAGTGTCGTCCTGAAGATGACCGATGAAAGAAGGGGGATTTCTCTTAGCAGTTGCACAGATCGGCGCGGTGTATGTCGGCTTTTCCACCCTGATCGTGGTCATTGTCCGACAATTCGCAGGACCGCGCGTGGCACTGGAGGCGGCTCGTCTTGACAGCATGCTGCGCCTCAGTTTTCTTGCAGTCATCTTTTCGCTCTTTCCTTGCGCGCGTACTCGACAATCCCATCCGCTCAGAGCCGCAGGAGAACAACCGCTATCGCTTCTGGGCCGAAGTTCCCGAACTTGAGGGCCGCTACTTGAGGGTGATCACGCTTGAGGATAAAGTAACCATTCATAATGCTTTTCCCGACCGACGGTTCAAGCCATGAAGCTCAACTACTATCCGGAAACGGATTCTCTATATATTGACCTCTCCGAGCGACCGAGCGTCGAGAGTCGGGAGATTTCTGAGGGTGTTGTGCTCGATTACGATCGCGATGGCAACCTCGTTGGCATCGATATCGACAACGCGAGCACCAAAGTCCAGCTTGAAGAGCTGCGCGTGCAGAACTCGCTTTGTTCGAGCCCGCGAGAAGCGGCACCAAGATCGCTGACGCAAGCAGCCGCTTCGTTGCGAAGGGCGGACGCTGGCTTGCCCGGACGCGCATTTCACCGCAAGCGGCCAGCAATTTCTTGGAGTCAAGCATGACACACAAGGAATTTCACGGCGTCTTTCCTTACTTGGTTTCACTTTGGGAAAGCCTCGCCGCGCACCCATCGGCCGTGCCGCTGGGCGATGCTCATCGCGCGGTAATCGATGAACGTCTCGCCGAGCACGAGCGCAAATCGGGCGTGCAATGAAGCCGCGCGCCGTTCAACGCGGACGTTGGGCAGCTTACCGATGAAGCGGGGTCGCGCCGGTGTCGAATATGAGGACATCAAAGTCGGCGATGGCCCGAGCGCCCATCGAGGCGCGAGAGTCGAAGTTCGATACAGCCTTTTTCTGAATCGGGGTCGGTTGGTCCGGGAGAATCAGCAATATTCGTTTCGCGTTGGCAAGCGGCGCGCAATTCCCGGTTTGGAGTACGGGGTCGAGGGTATGCGTGTTGGCGGCGAGCGGCTTCTTCGTGTCGGTCCCCATCTCGCTTATCGAGATCAGGCCATCCCTGGGTCCATCCCCGCCAATGCTGTTCTTGAATTCCACGTGACGTTGCTGCGTATTGAGTCAGCGGAAGTCACCGATCCGTAAGCTGCCCAATCGGGTACCTCCACGTCAGCCGGCCAGAACTACTTCGCGGTGAGGCTGCCAGGCCGGACAGCGATGTCCGGAAACGCCTTGAGCAGGGCGCGGTCGAAGGTCGCGAGCGGAAGCTGTTCGCGGCATGCCAGCTCCACGAACAGGGTGTCGTACACCGCAACGTTGGAGGCGTGGGCTCGGACGAGGGCGCCTTGCCAGAGCGTTCGGTTCGCAACGGTGTGTATGCGGAGTCCGTTGGCGAGGGTCAACCGCTTCACCGCCTCGTCGAGCGTCAACACGTTGTGACGAGTCGCCATCCAGAGGGCATTCGCCAGTTCCGCCTCCCAAAGGGCCGGCGCCCAAGCCTCTGCAAGGGCGGCCATGAGGCCCTGAGCCTCTTCGACGAATTGGTCCGTGCCGAGCAGCAGGTACGCGATCACGTTCGTGTCGACCACCGCTTTCACGTGCGGCCCGCTTCAATCCATGCGTCGATTTCGGCCGCCGTTGGCCGCCGTGTCTGGCGGGCCCATCCCGCTTCAATCTGTTCGAGGACCGACTGCCGTTCGGCCACATGCGCTTCGAGCAACTCCCGCACTTCCTGCTCCATGGAACGGCGCCGCCGGCGCGCCAGTGATTTGAGCGACTTCACAACCTTCGCCGGGACGTTTCGAATGGTGAGGGTGGGCATGTGCGTGCTCCGTTGCAAGCATAATGCTAGCATGTCGCAGGGCCGGCTAACAAGCGGCTGCACCCAACGACCGCGCGAGGCAGAGAAAGCGGAAATCGTCATTGCAGGGTGGGTTAGCTATAATCAAAAGCCGGTTTTGTTCGTCAATATGACGCTTTATACTGCGTCTTGCGTGGCGGCACTCTCACCGGCAGACGGGAAGGCACGGTATGGCGACTGCAATGGTCATAGGCATCGGTGGGGTCGGTTCCGTCATCGGCCTGAAGCTGCACGATTACGAGTGCTTCGAGCGCATCCTCCTCGCGGACATCGATCCGGCGTTCGCTGAAAAGTTGCGCGAGCGCACCAAGCGCAGCCGCTTCGAGGTTCACCAGGTGGACGCCCTTCAGACCCAGCAGCTCATCGATCTGCTGAAGGACTCGAAGGTCAACGTCACGCTCAACGCGTGCACCTGGCAGACCAACCATTCGGTGCTCGAAGCCTGCGCCCAGACGGGCTCCCATTACATCGACATGGCCGCGGATATCTATTCCCCGCCCGGCCTCAAACGTCCCGGCAAGAATTCCTTTGAAGCCGAGATTGAACGGTTCAACCACGCGTTTC
>MERG01000228.1 GCA_001771985.1 Betaproteobacteria bacterium RIFCSPLOWO2_12_FULL_62_13
CAACAGTTTCCTATCTGCGTTCATCGGCGTTCATCGGCGGTTCCATACGAACCAGCTTCTACAACAGCTCTTCCAGCGGCGAGCGCTCCGATTCCAGCCGGCTCACCGAATTTTCCACCCCCATCTCGATCCCCTGCCGCGAATAAAACCCGCCGTTCACCTGCGTCGCGTGAATCACCGTATTGCGGAACACCCGGAACAGCGCCCCATCCGGCGCCCCGGCATTATTCCAGAATTCATCGAGCAATCCCTGGAACGTGAGGCCCGGCATGTTATAGATCGCGTTTCCCAGCGCGATCGTCGGGCGCCCTTGCGCCAGCGCTGCCGCGCCCGCCGTGCTGTTCACGGTAACGACGCCTGACGCGCAGCGAAGCAGCGCGGACAGGTCACCCGATTCGAGGTAGATCGTCCGCCCGGCAACGTCGAGTTCACGCTCCAGCCGGCGCAGGAGCCCGCGATAATCCGTGAACCCTGTGTCCAGCGGATGATTCTTGACGACGAGCAGGGCGTCTTCAGGCGCGAATCGCGCGAAGGAGGCCGCGACGGTCTCGATCACCTGCACCACCTCCGCGAATGGCGAATGACACGTCATCTGACTGTCGCTGTCGAGTTGCAGCGCAAGCACGTAAGAGCGCGCGTTACCGGCGAGGAGATCGCTCACCACTTTATTGTCGCGCCGCCAGGGAAGCGTGGCGAACCGTCGTCCCCAGCCGTAGAACTCGACGCCGGAAATATGCGGACGATGTGTCCGATAACCGGGGAAGAACACGGGGTTCAGCACATTCGGAAGATGATATGCAAGCTCATGAAAAGCGATCAGCGGCAACGGGTTGCTGAGGGGCTCGCCCTCGCCGCAGTCAGGCAATCTTGCCCCCACGTCGCGATACCAATCCGGATTTCTCGGGAGCCGGGAATTGCCGTTGATGCCGCCGCGCTCCAGCGTCAGCCAGTTGGGCCGGAAATAGCCTTCCTCGAAAACGTGGACGCGAACCCCGAGCCGTTCGGCAAGGGGAAAAACAGCCTCGTTGACCGGCCTCGTGTCGCCCAGACTCACCACATCGGAGAATCCGACAGCGCGAAACTTTTCCTCCAGATACCCGGGGAGATGCTCCACCTGCTGCCGGAAGTTCCATGCCGGGCGCCTTCCCCAGTAACACGCATCACCCATGTTGAAATTGATGCGGTGAACCGCGTGAGCGCGCTCCCGCAGCCGGTCGCCGAGCCGGGTGAAGAAAGGCGAGCATGCGCCCTGCAGGAAAAGATAGGAACGGCGCTTCAACACAGTGCGCCATTGTACCGCCCCGCTGCGCTGCCCGTTTACACCACCCCGTCAGCACTGCTGACGGGGTGGTGGCGCGCAGCGCCGGGGTGGTCAATCCCCGCTGCCGTCACTTAGCCCGCGGAGAAAATCGTCAACGACCGCGAGATGTTGCGCCCACGTTGTCGCGCGATGGCCTTCCATCCTGGCAAGCTGCGCTGCGCGACGACCGCTGCGCGCCCCGGTGTAGTCCACGATCAATTCCATCCAGCGCCGGCCGTCCAGCGCATCGGCATATTCCGGGATATCGGCGGCAATTTCGCGGAATACCGGAAGATCGCTGGCGATCACCGGAACGCCGAGCGAGAGCGCCTCGGCGACCGGCATGCCGTAGCCCTCGACGAAGGACGGATAAAGCAGCGCCTGCGCATGATGCAAGTATGTCGCCAGTTCCAGATCGCTGCACGTATTGTGCTCGAATACGAAGTCGCGCAAGGCGCGGCACCGCTCCAGGAGATCCACCACGTTCTCGCATTCCCAGCCGCGCTGGCCAATGACGACGAGCCGCGGCGCAGCCTCTCCCAACTGCTCGATCAGGCGGCGCCACACCTGGAGCAGCAGCCAGTGATTCTTGCGCGGCTCGATGGTGCCGAGGACGACGAAATAGGGCGCCCCGATCGGGCGCGGCCCCGGCTTCGCCTGCGGCACGCTCGGCGCAAGCGCAGCCACCACGGTGGGCGGCAGACGCAGGCCGGCATCCGCGGCGAACGCGCCCAGCGCCTCGAGCGTATGCCGCGAGTTCGCAATAATTCCCCGCCCCGCAGCCGCCGCGGTGCGCATGCGCTTGACGTGCCGCTCGCTCTCGCCCGGGCGGCAATACTCGGGATGCGTCATGGGAATGAGATCGTGGACGAAAAATACCGGCAGCACCCTCCAGCGCCGCATCCGGGCCGCATAGCCGGGTTTGTCGAGACCTGTGTGGCTGGTGTTGAAGAAAACGCACTCCATCGCATCCGGATTCATCCACCATCTGAAGTAGGCCTTTGGAATCAGCCGCAGGCACTCAGCGGCGCCGTTTCCCGTGCGATCGAGCAGCAGGCGAAAGGCACGCCCCGAGTCCGCCGGTGACAGGACCGAACTGAACGGCCCCAGCGTCAGCACGGCACGCGCGCGATGCGCGTAATGTCGGATGTATTCGAGGCTCACCCGGTCTATGCCGGTGAGCAGCCGCCCGGTCAGCCTGCCGTAAAACAGACGGGAAATGTCAATCAGTATGCGCTGCACGAATCCCGGGTGTCCGATGACAAAGGATGCGATCCAGACGGCATGCCACTTCGCTCACTCCAGCCAGGGTTTTTTCACCCGCGCCGATTCACTCAGCGAGAAGTCGGCACGACGGTAACTGAAGTTCAGATTGTAGTAGGGATCGTACCGCATGTGCTCGCGCCAGCGCGTTCGCATTTGCCTAATCTCGCGCTGCGCGCGGACCTGCTTGCGCAACGAGTCGTCGCGGCCGCGCGTGGCCGACTCGTGATGAACCAGTTCGGCATGCGGCGTCCATGCGACGCGATATCCGGCCTCGCGCACGCGTAAGCAGTAATCCACGTCGTTGAACGCCACCTTGAATCGACTTTCGTTCATCCCGCCCAGCCGCAAATACAGATTGCGCCAGGTGACCATACAGGCACCCGTGACCGCCGACAGCTCCTGCGCCGTCACTGCGCGGCCGCAATAACCGGGGTCATCGCGGCTGATAAACGCGTGCAGATGATTGGCGCAGCCACCGGGTCCCACCGTCACTCCCGCGTGCTGCACGTGGCCGTCCGGGTAGTAGAGCTTGGCGCCGACCACGCCGACCCGCGGCTGAAGCAGATGGCCGACCATTTCTTCCAGCCAGTCGGGCGAAATCACCTCCGTGTCGTTATTCAGCAGGGACAGCACCGCGCCGCGCGCATGGCGCACCGCGAGATTATTGATCGCCGAATAGTTGAACGGCCGGTTGTAGCGCAGCACCTGCACTCCGGGACGCCGGGCGATCTTTGCGAGATACGCCAGCGTCCTGGGATTCGCGCTCCGGTTGTCGACGACCAGCACTTCGAACCGCGGATACGTCGTCTTCTCCCACAGGCTCTCCATGCAGCGGCGGATCATCGGCAGTGCATCGCGCGTCGGCACGATGATGCTCACCAGCGGAGGCCGCGCCGGGAGCCGATAACGCACCCGCCGGTACCCCGGCCGCGCTTCGGAAACCTCCGCCGCCACCCCGTTGCGCGCGAGATGCGCCAGCAACGCGTTCAACTGCCACTGCGCACTTTCCTGTGCTCGCGCTGTAACGCGATCCGGATGCCCGTCATCGCCGGCCCGGACCGCTGCGTCCGTCCCGACCAATCCCGTCTCCGCCTGAGGAAGATAAATCGCGTGAGCGCGCGGGTCGAGCGTGGCGATCGATTCGCTGCGCCGATGAAAGAGCACTACCGGAATGTGTGCGACTTCCTCTCCGGCACAATCGACCACACGCAGCAGGAGGTCGTAGTTGCCATAGCGACAGCAGTTGAGTTGGACACCTCCCGCCACCACTGCTTCCCCACGCAGGATAGCCGACTCACCCACATAGTGCGTCGAGCGCAGGTGCGTGAGCGACCAGTCGGGCTTGAACCGCGGATGGCAGCGCCTCCCGTCCGCATCGAGGCTGTCGTCATCGGAATACACGATCACCGCGTCGGGCCGAGCCAGGACCTCGCAGGCGAACCAATACAGCGAATGCGCGGGCAACGTGTCTCCGGCGCGCAGCAGCATGAGCCACTCGCCCGCACGCTCGCCGGCGAGCGATGCGCCGAAATCGGCGAGCCAGCCCGCCACGGCATCCTGCGCCACGACGCACGAACCCATTCCCGCGTTCTTCAACTCGACATCGGGATCGAAGGAAGCATCGAGTTCACCCGAACAGTCGAGCACGACGCAGGTGAAATTCTGGTAGAACTGCCCGCGCAGCGAGGCGAGCGTGGTCTGGAGCGCCTCGCGCCCTCCCGCGTCGGCCACCAGCAGCAGGCAAAAATGCGGGTGCGACGAAAAGCGCGCAATGTGCTCGCGGATCCGGCGGCAATCCTGGTCGCTGAGCACGTCGAAATGCTCGATCCATTCCGCATAATTCCACTGCGGGTTTCGGATCCGGAAACCGCTGGCAACGCGATACGCGCCCGGCAGATCGCGGAGCGCCTTGCGAAGCGACAGGCCCGATTCCCGCCGCTGGTCCTTCGCGAGCCGCATGTAGGTTTTCAGCACCCGGTTCGCCATGCGCCAGGCGCGCTCGACGCGGCCCACGCGTTTCATGCTCAACCGGGGTTGATCGAACTGCCCGCTGTCCGGGAGCTGCCAGACCAGGCTCGTCATATCGTCCGGCAGCTTGATCAACTCGTAGATCCGGCCATCCGGCATGACCGGAAGAAGCAGTCTCTCGGTCTCGCCCGGATCGGATCGCCGCTTCACGAGGAGGCTCGAGATATACCGCCGGCCGTTGCCTCCACTCCCCAGGCTGGACTCAACCAGAATCCATCCTGAAGGAACATTCTCCGCCAGCAAGTTAATACGCAAGGCCATGCTTAAAAGTGCTTAAAAGTGGACAGACCCGAATGGCACTTACTTAAGCCAAGCATCGCAGCTCGGCAAGATTCAATATCGTGGATTCAACGGCATAGGGTAGGGTGCGCTTGCGCCCGCTGTCCGGGAGCTGCCAGACCAGGCTCGTCATATCGTCCGGCAGCTTGATCAACTCGTAGATCCGGCCATCCGGCATGACCGGAAGAAGCAGTCTCTCGGTCTCGCCCGGATCGGATCGCCGCTTCACGAGGAGGCTCGAGATATACCGCCGGCCGTTGCCTCCACTCCCCAGGCTGGACTCAACCAGAATCCATCCTGAAGGAACATTCTCCGCCGGCAAGTTAATACGCAAGGCCATGCTTAAAAGTGCTTAAAAGTGGACAGACCCGAATGGCACTTACTTAAGCCAAGCATCGCAGCTCGGCAAGATTCAATATCGTGGATTCAACGGCATAGGGTAGGGTGCGCTTGCGCACCATGCAGAAAAGATGTCCGGATCCATGCGACGCCATCACATTGGTGCGCAAGCGCACCCTACGCCGGATCGGGCCCGCTTTCACGATCGCACCCCCTTGCGCCCGCTCCAACGCGCCTCTCCCCGCAAGAGCCTTGAAGGGCAGGAGTTCCCGATGCCCACAGCTTAAGTAAGTGCCATTCGTGTGCATCCCCTATTTGCTTTCGATCGCTCATTCATGCTTATCTGTAGCGGTCTCCGTTCGAACGCAGCCAATCGATGTCGCGCTCGAGCCTCTCCAGTCTCTCGCGGACATCGCGCCTTTCGCCTTTATACACGACACCGTCCTGGCGCACCTGCCGCATCAACCGCCGCACGGCTTCATGCTCGCGGATCAGCCGGCCGGCTTCGCCCCGCGTCAGGTCTCCCATACGAATGCCGTCATAGATCCGGTCGAAGGCGATCCGCACCCGTTCCTCGATCCTCGGCATCGCCGTCTGCCCGAACACCTGGACGGATGTCGCCGCGACCAGCGCCACGAACGCGATCGTGAACAGTCTTGACGTGATTTTCCCTGATGACATGGCAGCCTCCCTGGTCGTGATTGGAAACACCCCTTTTGCCGCTGATGCGAACCGGGCCCGAAGCGCAGGTTGCGGCAATCCTGATTAACGTTGGCGGCAGATGCCGCGTTGACAGCGTTCGATCTGCGCGGTCCGGCCGCCACGTCGCAGTTGGCGACAGCATAGCCGCATTCCCCGCACTGTCAAGCCGGTGGGCCAAGGCCCACCCTGCGATTCACCGATCACTCGCCGTTGCGCCCGATGACGCCGCGAACACGCAACAGATCCAGCACCTTGGCTACGGATTCTTCCAGCGACAGCGTGCCGGTGTCCACCACGAGTTCCGGTTGATCCGGCTCCTCGTACGGAGAAGAAATGCCGGTGAAGTCCTTGATCTCTCCCGCGCGGGCGCGCTTATACAGGCCCTTGACGTCCCGCCGCTCGCAGATTTCGAGCGGACAGTGGCAATAGATCTCCAGAAAATCGCCGTGCGGCACCAGCGAGCGCACCCGCTCGCGGTCCGCCCGGAAAGGAGAGATGAAGGCGGTGAGCGCGATCACGCCCGCCTCGAGAAAAAGCTTCGTCATCTCGCCCACGCGGCGGATGTTCTCGTTGCGGTCGTGAATGGAAAAGCCGAGATCGGAACACAGTCCGTGCCGCACGTTGTCGCCGTCGAATACGAACGTGAGGCAGCCTTTCCGGTGCAGTTGCTCCTCGACCGCATGCGCCAGCGTCGACTTGCCGGCGCTCGAAAGCCCCGTGAACCAGAGTATCGCGCTGCCGTGGCCCGTCAGCGCCTCGCGCCTTAACCGGGTCACGGTGGCATGATGCCATACCACGTTGCTCGACTTTTGCGCATCTTCTGTCATTCCGTTTCCCTCTTCTTCGCCGCCGCATCCTTCGAACTCCCGGCATCCCGCTACTTCGCCTTGACACCGCGCTCCTCTGAATGACATTTAGTGCCTGCTGAGCACTCGAATCCATCGGCGTCTTAGCGCAATATTCCGAGGATCCCCGGCAACCATCGATTCGATCCTCTCGGAATAAAAGCCCAGCAAACGATTCGTAAATTCATCGTAAGATTCATTTCCGTTCGGAGTCGGTCCAGGAAGGATTACCGGAACAAGGCGATCATTTTGCCGAACGACAGTATACCAGGCACTATTGCACTTCGTCTCATAGGCGACAAAAGCCGCCCCTTCTCCTTTTGGAAGGGTCGATTTGACCGAATGCATCGCGGCTTTTTCCACGGTCAATCAAGTAATCCGGCCTGCGCAACGATCGAATATCACGGATCATATGATCGATACAAAATGCGGTTCGAACGCGCTTTTCCCAATCGGTCCGTGACACCGGCCCGCGTCGGCTATTTGTATAGAGATGGTCCAGGAGCGACTGCGGGACGTCCACACGGGCAGCAAGTAATTCGGCATTTTGGAACAAATCAGCTTCGCGTTCCAAATTCGGCACGCCTCGGTATTTCAAAGCGTAAAGCGCTTGCTTAAATGCCATTTTGTCCGCGGGACAATCAAAGTTCATACGAGCCGTGTACGTACTAAGGTCATCAATGGCTCTCCAGCGTATAGTGTCCTGAGTCCGATGTTCGTTGAAAATATCAAATGGCCCGTTCGCCCTGAGCTTGTCGAAGGGTGCCTGCGAACGGGCCGTTCATGCTTCGACAGGCTCAGCACGAACGGCCCCAAAATGATGCTGCGAATTAATGACTCAGGCCGCTGCCACGTCATGATCGTCGCCGCCGCCGCCGTCATCTCCGGTCCATATGGCCTCCTCTGCCACAGGGCTGGGGGGCCAGGGCAGAAAGTCCAGCCGGTTCACCTGCCGCCTGAGATCGATGAGCAGCCGGCCCAGCGTTTCCATTGGCGTGCGGCTGCTGGTTGATCGGGTATCGATGATGACTTGCAGGAGAGACAGGGCCTGGGCGCGGCGGATATCCAGGTCGTTAGGCGCCTGAAGTGAGGCTCCGCAAAACCGTGAGAGGTTCTGCAGCAGGTCTCTCAGATCAACCAGCGCCGGCGCGTTTTGCCCGGCCGGCTGACCGCGTCTCGGCATCCACTCCAGCGGGATGAGGGTTTCGACGACAGGCTGAAGAACCACATTGGCGGCGGCCTTCCGGACCATTGCATCGAAGTAGCCTTGGAATGCATTCTGCCTTCTGCGGCCGATGACAAAGATGTTGCGGGGTGTCTTGCGGCAAAGCTCGAGGAAATGCAGCGCACTTCCCTCCACGAACACCGCCGTGTGCGCCGCTTCGAGGAGTTGCACGACATCGGCGATCGGGTTGTCCTGCGGATGAAGGATGCGGAACCCACCGTCCCGGGCGAGAACCTCTTCAACGAGTGGTTCGCCAAGATAAGATCCGCCATGCAGGAATTTCGACCGGGACACATAAAGGCGCTGCGGTTCTTCGCCGGCGTCCGCGGCGGCGTTGCCGCGCGGCGGCGGAAAGAGGGAGCGGTAGTCGGGGGTCACGGGACCGAGGCCCAACTGGCTGCCCTGCTGGGGAACAACCAGCCGCTCGAATGTCATGGGCTCTTCGACGAGTATGATTCTGCTGGTGTCGATCTGCAGCAGCGCGAAGATCTGCAGCATCCAGTCGGCATATTGCGCGTCTCGGATCAGACGCCGGCCTGCGGTGTGATAGATGATGGGCACCGCCTGCAACGATGGATTGGTCTGCAGTGCCCAAAGCCGATGCAACGACTCGGCGATGAAATGTCCAAACTGATTGAAGATCACGCCACCGTAGAGCGCCGTGCCCATGACCTCGCGCCCGCGGGCGCCAGATGGAGGCGCAGTGTAGGACGCCGTGTCGAGTCTCCGCTTGCGAAACCTCAGATGGGCAAAGGGCCGGCCAAACTTGGGATCAAGCACGTACCTCAGGTCGGAATGGCTACTGCCGGGCGCCATCGGCCACAGCGTAATGTCTTCGATCGTCACCGCCGTGAGGCCGTCCGGCGGGGTGGGTTCTGCGGGGCGGGAGATCACGGTCAGTCCGCGGTTCCGAGACTGTCGAGAAACGCCTCCGCACTAGCGGCCGTTGAATGGGTACATAAGATCAAATTAACATTTTGCTCGGCATCAAAGACTGCATCTTCCACGGAGTAGCCAAGCCCTCGCGCGAACGCTACAGCGTCATCAGGCTTTCGAACCGCAAGCCCCAGATGGTGAAAGGTTAGCCCAAAATCAGTCATGTTTTTCTGAATATATAGGCAACATTAACAATACAACAAGAATAGGGCTCTGTCGATGCGTTAAAGGCCAGAAAGTCGGCTTCTATTAAATCAACTTGGCAAATACGATCGATTCCAAAGTGGCTCACAATATCACGCGTCATGGCAATGGACGATGCGCTGATATCGACTCCGATCAATCTTGTGAAGTTTTCCATGCCGGTCGCCTCCATGAAATAGTAGCCGTGGCCAGGGCCAACCTCCAAATAGTTACTTGTCGCCCCTTTCGGGAACGTTCAAATATGAAGCAGATTTTTCGCGATCACCTCTTTCACAAACTGACTAACTAGTTCATTCGTCGTATTTAGTATCAATTCTTGTCTCCGGGCTTAGCCGCACCGACCTGCCTGGGCGAGCCGCTGAGCGGATTGATATCGCCTTCCACCCGCGCCTCGACCCGGTCCCCGGCCCGCGGCGCCGTGCCCGCCGGCCATTCGAACCGGAACCCGCAAAGGCCCGTAGGGTGAAGTCCCTTTTCTTTCACGCCGGGGCGCATCTCACGCGCCTCGGCGACGTGCACGAGCCGGTCGTTCACGAAGATCTGCACCTTCGCGACGCGGCCGGGCAGCTTGGGATAAAAGGCCCAGCCGCTGCAGGTGCGTTCGTTGACCACCCCAAGGTAACCCTTGGAATGCGTGATGCGCGACGTCTCGAGATACCTTTCGGGCGCGGGGTCGATGCGGCGAACTGCGTCGGCCCACCGCTCGGCGGCATTCAGGCCGAGGAAATCATCCACCGCCCGCACGAAGATTTCGGGAAAGCAGAGCGCCTTTTCATAGGAACACAGCAGGACGGGGCCACGCTGCCGCCGCAGCAGATCGACCAGCATGCCGAGGTGCTGCACCGAGCGCTCCATGTTCTGGAACACATCCGACAGCATCGAGATGCGGTTGCGGTTCGCAATCGCGAACGGATCGCGGAAAACCGCGATGATGTGGGGATTGCGGAAACAGTCCTGCCAGACATCGGCATACTCGATCGCCGCGGGACGTTTCCAGCCCCACAGCGGATGCGCGGCATTGCGTTGCGCCACCATCTCCTTCAACCGCGCCGTGTTCCGCGCTTCGACCGCCTCGCTGAGCCCCACGTCTTCCAGCACGGGGCCCAGTTTCTCCCCCATGAACACGCCGAGCGCCTGCAACACGGCCGCCACCATGGTGGTGCCGCCGCGCGCGGCGCCGAGCACCACCACGGTCTTTTCGGGAGCGGAGGGCACGGGCTTGTTCAGCGCCAGCACGCCTTTGTTCTTCAGCAAATCAGGGTCGGACAAATCGCACCTCGATCTGTACTGTCAACAGGCAACATCGGTCGGGTGGGCGTTCAAGTTAAACAGCGCCGCCATGTGCACCGGACAATTTCTGACACCGAACAACCCTCGGCCGTAAGCCGGGGGGGGTTTAAAGGCTGTCGGCTCGAAGTCGGCTACAAAGCGTCCCCGACTGTCATTCCCGAGGATAGTTCTCTTGTCATTCCCGAGTAGCCTGTCCTCGAGTGTCAACCCTGTGTCATTCCCGAGTAGCCTGTCCTCGAGTGTCTTAATCGGGGATCGGGAATCCCATTTCAGCATACATCAGCAATTGGATGCCCGTCTGCACGGGCATGACAGTGCTGTGTCAAATTGGATACCCGTCTGCACGGGCATGACAAGGCTGTGTCAAATTGGATGCCCGTCTGCACGGGCATGACAAGCCTGTGTCATTCCCGAGTAGCCTGTCCTCGAGTGTCTTAATCGGGGATCTGGAATCCCATTTCAGCATACATCAGCAATTGGATGCCCGTCTGCACGGGCATGACAGTGCTGTGTCAAATTGGATACCCG
>MERG01000229.1 GCA_001771985.1 Betaproteobacteria bacterium RIFCSPLOWO2_12_FULL_62_13
AAGCTTGGGCCCGAAGGCCTTGCTCAGGTTCTCAACCTTGATCACTGCGATCCTCCGTTGCGGCGCGCCGCGGAAAAACATGCGCGGCGCAGTTCTTCTATGCCACTAAATGAGTCTGCCAACATTGGCGTCCGGCTAAAACGCGGATAGATTTAGTTGATGCCCTCGAGAATGGCGTGCTGCACAGACCTCCTTAGCCGTCGCTCCATGATCCCTAATTTCTCGACGGTCAACGCGGCACGGGCTGCCCGGCGCGCGCAGGCGGCGGGCGTCGCCCGACTTCCACAGGGATCGATATCGGCTTGCCGTCCCGCAGCACGTCGAACGTTCCGCGCGTGCCTGGCGCGAGCGCGGCGGTCTCGTTGATCAGCGCTCCCGTGTCGGATATGGGCTTGCTGTTGACAGCGACGATGATGTCGCCCGGACGAATGCCTGCGCGTTCCGCCGGCCCTCCGCGTTGCACGCCCATGATCAGGGCGCCGCGCGCGCCGGTTTCGGCGGCGTCGCGGGCTGACACCCCCAGCCAGCCGCGATCAACGCGGCCTTTTTCGATGATCTGGCCGAATACCTGGCGGGCGAGGCTCACCGGAATCGCGAAGCCGATGCCCTGCGAGCCGCCGCTCTGAGAGAAGATCGCCGTATTGATGCCGACGAGATTGCCGCGCGTGTCGATCAACGCGCCGCCCGAGTTGCCGGGGTTGATCGCGGCGTTGGTCTGGATGAAATTCTCAAAGGTGTTGATCCCGAGCCGGTTGCGCCCGGTGGCGCTTACGATGCCCTGGGTCACGGTCTGTCCCACCCCGAACGGGTTGCCGATCGCCAGTACGACGTCTCCCACTTGAAGCGCTTCGGATTTTCCGAATGTGATCGGGCGCAGGCCGGAAGCGTTGACCTTGAGCACCGCGAGGTCGGTTTCGGGGTCGGTGCCGACGATTTTCGCTGGGGCGACGGCGCCGCCGCCGAACACGACGGCGATTTCGTCGGCGCCCTCGATGACGTGATTGTTGGTCAGGATATAACCCTGCTCCGAGATGATGACGCCCGAACCGAGGCTCGTGGCCTGCTCGCGCTGCGGCTCGCCGTAGAAAAAGCGAAAGAGGGGATCCTCAGACAGGGGGGACCGGACCGTTTTTGCGGTGTAGATGTTGACAACCGAGGGCATCGCTTTCACGACCGCCGCGCGGTAGCTTTCCGTGCGCGGCGCGCTCGGAATCGGGATGGTCGGTTCCTCGCGCACGGTCACCGGCCCGCCGGACACCGGCTGGCGCTCGGGTCCAAATGCGGTGAACGCGAGCATTAGTCCGACGCCAACGGTGACCGCCTGTGCCAGCAGCAACCAGAATCGTTTCAGCATGTTCTGTCTCCGGTTGAGATCGTTCAATTCGTCTGATTGCGCGTGGCGCTCCAGCGCGGGAAGAATGCGGGAGTCCGGGCAGCGTACCTCGCGTACTCCTCGGCGAACTCGGCGAGCACCTCACGCTCTTCCCTGTGCGCCAGACGCACGTACATCAAGACCAATATCGGAAACATCACGAGCGTGATCAGCGTGGGCCACTGCAGCAGGAAGCCCAGCATGATCAGGATGAACCCGACATACTGCGGGTGCCGAACGTAGGCATACGCGCCGGTCGTTGCGAGCTTATGCTTGCCTTGCGCTTCAAAGAGCACGTTCCAGGCTGACGCGAGCAGGATGAACCCGCCGAAGATCAGCATATTGCTCAAAACGTGGAACGGCCCGAAATGCGGATTGGCGCGCCAGCCGAGCGTCACTTCGAGCAAATGGCCGGAGTCATGGGCGAAGAAATCGATTTCCGGAAATTTGGCTGCGAGCCAGCCGGAAAGCAGGTAGATAGTCAGCGGAAAGCCGTACATCTCGGTAAATAGCGCGACAACGAACGCCGAGAACGCGCCCAACGAACGCCAGTCACGCGTGGTCTGCGGTTTGGCAAAGCTGAACGCGAAGATGATGAACACCAATGAATTGATGATCACGAGCGACCAAAGGCCGTAAGCGGAGGTTTCTTCGTGCATGTTCATTCTCCTTTCTTCTCGCTCTTGCCGGCATCGCGGCCGCCGTGGTCACCATGCCCCCCGTGGCCGCCGTGCATGAAAAGATGCAGCAGCGGACAGGCGAGCAGCAGCAGATACGGCAGATAATAAAGAAGCTCGGAGAGATGCGCCCTGTGTTCGGCGATCAGGAAGTAAGCGGCAATGGCGACGAATCCGATAAGGGCCCATTTGCCTCTGGATTTCGTTTGGTTGCCGCTGTCCGGGTCGTGTTTGTGGTCCATAGATCACGCCTTTCTTGCATGTTGAATCCGGAGCGCATCACAATGCCCGTCATTAGCGTCCGGCTCTCGTCGCGGCGGGTCGAGAGGGGAGGGTGGAAAAGCCCTGTGCCGGGAAGCCGGGCGCGGTGCGTGCGCCCACAGCAGCACGGAATCAAGAACCGCGCCGTATTTCCAACGCTGGTTCCAAAAGAACGGATGGAGATACCACGGATAAGCGGTCAACGGTTTGGGAGAAATACGCATGGATTTTCCGCAAGGTTCCCGGGGAGACATCATCTCTCGCTCTCTTGGAACAGCAGGTATCCCTTGCCGGGGATCGCGATCTCGCTGTGTAAGGTTTGCGCGTCCGGCGATATTTTCCAACCTATCGGACTGCGGCGCAGAGCGGCGACGCAGTGTGCCGTGCGCCGATCGAGAGCCGTGAGTTCGACCCGGACCCATTCGCATTCGATGACGCGATCGCTGATATGACACGACGCGCCTTGAATTTCGCTGAACGCACGGCCGTTGGTGCTGGCTACGACAAATGCAAGCTCAGCCACCGCTTCCGGCAGCGCTTCAAGGAAAACAAAAATTCTTTCGTCATCCCATTCGCTCGTTCCCGTTCGCGAGTCGCCGGTATGAAGCACGCTGCCGTTGGCGTTACTCAAGTGGCCGGGATGGATAACCTCCAGCACGCAGCGTTGCCTATCGAACAGCAGGCACAGCGCATCCAGGTTCGCAGGCTCCTCGCTGGCCGTCTCGCCATCCCGCGGCGGGTCCCAGTGCAAACCCATGACGATTTCTTTCAATTCAACTTCCGCCTCACCGCATACGCGGTCTTGCGGCCATTCATGATCATTAATCTTCATGGCTCATTGCTCCGTCGAGTCACTTCAGTTGCCAGCGTAACGACCGCAGCGCGGATTCGCCCGAGCGCGCGATCTGCAACTCCAACGACTACGGCCGCGGCGAGACCGGCTTGAAAGGCAGCGCGCCTTCGCCGTGATCTCGGCCGGGTTCCGCGCCGTCCCAGGCTACGGGCGTGTAACGCTTGCCGGCCGGCACCATCTGAAACGGCCAGCGCCCGTCAGCCGTGCCCGTGGTGATGCGTTCCGCCGGTCGCGTGGCCGCGCGCGGCGCTGCTCACATACTTTTCCGGCTGTGCGGTGAATGTCTTTTGGCACGCGGCGCAACAGAAGTAGTAAGTCTGCCCGGCGTATTCCGCCTTGGCCGCCGCCTTTTCCGCATTCACGTTCATCTTGCATACAGGATCGATTGCCATGGTCCTTGCCTCCTTTCAGTCAGTCAAAAAACGCGGAGTGCATAAACACTCAAAACCAATGCGGGGTTCATCGGGCCGCGCGCTGATCCAGATCAAACAAACCTCGAATCGGCGTGACCCGCTCCGAGCCGGTTGCCCCATTACTCCGGCCTCCCGATGTAGTAGCCCTGTGCGCCATCCACCATCAGGCTTCTCGCCATCTGGAAGTCCTGCTCGGTTTCAATATATTCGGTCAGAACCTGGATGCCCAGGCCGTGCGCGATGCCCACCAGCGCCTGCACGAAGAACTGCCGGTCGCTGGATTCCACCAGACCGCGCGTGTAACCGCCGTCGAGCTTGATGTAGTCGACCAACAGGCCGCGCAGATAGCCCACCGAGGCCGTGCTCTGCCCGAAGCGGTCGATCGAGAGCCGCGCGCCGGTCTCGCGCAGCCGGCTGAAGGCGGCCTTGACCGCTTCGAGGTGCCCGATTATGGCGTGTTCGGCAACCTCCACGATGATGTTTCGCGCGACCTCGCGCTGGGCGGCAAGTTTACCGTGCAGCCATTCGACAAACGCCGGGTCGATGATCGAGTCCACCGACAAATTGACCGCGGTGGCCCCGCCCTTGATCGGGCCGTGTGTCGCGATATGCTGCAGGACCTTTTCGACCACGACGCGGTCGAGCAATTGCAGCGCGCCGAGCCGCTTCGCCGTGGCGATGAATAGCCCCGCCCGGATGAGCGTTCCATCCGAACCCAGAATGCGCACGCAAGCTTCGCTGCGATAGTCCCACTCGGCCTCGGCGACCTGGCACGGGCGCACCGGCTGATACTGCAACGCCACCCGTTCGCTGGGCAGCCCGACCCTGAACATCCCGTTGATCTCGATGAAGATTGCCTGCGCCTCCTCTGCCTTCTCCGCTTCCTGCACGTGCCAGGCGGGTACACCCCGGCCCTGCGCGACGGCCAGGGCCGAACTCACGGCGGCCATCAATTTGCCAAAGGATGCGCCTTCGCGATGCTTGTAGTGGACGATCCCGGCGTGCGCCATCACGCTCTGGTCGGTGCGGGGATACTCTTCGATTTCCGCCAGGGCGCCGATCAGTTCGTCGCCCAGCTTGGGCAAGTCCGCCTCGGCAATATCAGGCACCACTATCGCGAATTCCGGACCATCGAGCTTGGCGAGCATCGAACGTTCGTGTCTGCTGCATACCCCGCCCAGCAGATGGGCGGTGCGCTTCAAGAGCGCATCGCCTTCCACGCGCCCGTTCTTCTCGTTATACGCGGCAAACCCGCGGATGCGCACCAGCGCCAATGCGCCGGCGGCAAACTTGGTCGGCGCGCCGATGAGGTGAGTGAGTTGCTCGCTGAAATCGTTGCGGTTCATAAGCCCCGTCACCGCGTCCACATACGCCCTCTTGCGCATCTTCTCCGCCAGCTCCGTCTGCTCGGTGAGCATGCGTTCCACCGCCACACACATCGCGTTCATCGCCTGCGCCACGCGGTGCAGCTCCCGCGCCCACGGCAGCCTCGGCAACACCGCAAACTGGCGTTTGGCGATGTTGATCGCCTGCGCCTCCATCTCGTCAAGGGGACGCAGCGCCAGCCGCAGCACCACCAGCACCACCGCCAATGACGCAATCGCCACGAACAGCAGCACCCAGGCCGAGCGCACCGAGACCCGCCACAACTCCGCGTAGGCATGCCCGGGGTGGCTCACCACCTCGATCGTGGCCGCCTGGCGCCAGCCGTCCATCACGATCGCGTTCATCCGCGGCGTGGCGAGCGGGAAAGCCCCTATGAACCACGGCGGCACGCCAGCCACCGCCTGCTCGACGCGTTTGGCCACCAGTTCCTTGCCGTCCATGCCCTTCACCAGGATCTCGCGGTAGTAGCCGCGGTCGAAGATGGCGGCGGTCATCCGCTCGACCGTTACGATGTCCTTGACGCGACCGCTGTGGGTGATCGAAAGCCCGAGGGAAGTCGCCGTGTCCTGCGCATGCGATTCCATCGCCTTCTCAAGGTAGTCCTTGGTGCTGTCGATCACGATCGCCAGCGTTGCGATAAACACCAGCACCCACAGCAGCGAAATCAGCGATACCAATAACCGCGAAAGTTTCATCTCGACCCCGCTTCTTCAGTCACGTTAGTTATGCAAGCATTGATAGATCAACTCCGTTTACATCGCCGCCCGCATCCTCGCCTGGAGATCCCGCCAGTGCCCGATGCGATCCGAACCGCCAACGGATTGTCCGCGGCCGGTCTGTTCCTTCGCCAGCCACAGCCCCGCACCGTTGAAGCTGTAGACCGGCAGCAGATCGGTTCTGTTGGACGCGGGCTGGATGGTCTTGTTGATGTTATCGAGAACAAGCGGTTCGGAGTCGGGGGTGGGAAAATAGGCGAGCACCATGTGCGCCTGATTGTAAATAACGAGTTCCTTGACGTATGTGATTCGCAGTTTTTCGTCGGGAACCCCGAGCGCCCGCAACGTGAAATATTTCGCGATCGAGAAATCTTCGCAATCTCCGCCGTTGGTCGACAGAAACTCGATCGGCGTCGCCCAGTAGTCTTCTTTTCCCCAATGCTGGATGTCGTCGACAAACCGCGTCTGGTTCATGAAATTGTTTACGAACTCGAGCTTTTCTTGTTCCGACAACCTCTTGTATTTGGGATTGGTTAGGATGTCTTTCCAAGCAGTAAGCCGTTCTTCGGCAACCGGTCCGAACTGCTGCGCGAGTTTGGCAATCTGCGCATCGGTGATAACAACCACTTCTGCCGCAAGCGCCGCAACCGACGCGACCAACAGCAGAATGCGGAGCCACCTTGCGGCAAATACGCGCATATCGTTCCCCGTCCCGGCGCCGAATTCAGGCTTCTTGGATACTTCCAGCGCCCACCGATCGACCTATGCACAGTCGCCGCGTGACGAGCGCCGGGAAAGCCCTTGCACGAACATGAGGATGGACCCCCCTGTCTTGTGAAACGCCTGACTCAGTCATTTTTTACGGCGCGGGCCGAGTGCACCCGATCAAACCGTTGCCCGATTGCCTCGAGCTTGCACTTGCGCGGCTCAACAAACTTCCTGCTCCGCCAGCAGCTTACGCTTAAGTCGCGAACTCTTTCCATCTTATCATACGGCTGCTGGCCAGATCAGATGGTTGGGCCGGATGATACCGGAGTTTTCCCATCCTGTGCTCGCGTTCTGGCCATGGTCACGGACAATACCGCGACCAGCCGGGCACCGGTCATCTGAGCCTGCTCGGGTATGAAGCTTGCCTCGTTGATACGCGCTCGTCCCTGGTCTAAACTGCATGCCTTGACAGGACGATCTCACGACACCAACAACAGGAGCAAGAAATGGCGGATGACGTTGAATTGTCGCCGGAAGCGGATGATTTTTTCCGCACGCTGCCGGGAAATGAATATCCTCAGGCGCTGGTCGATCAATATCCGCGAATCGCGAATACTGTCGTGGAACTGCGCTTTGATCGTGCCAAACTGGACAAATATTTTCAGTCGCTATTGAACGATAGCCGGGGCGGGCGGCAGGGGTTTCCTTTTTCCGTCCTGAAAGATCTCCAGAATCTGCATGACCTGATGCTAGGCAATGACCCGAGCGGCAGTCCGTTTTGGGTGTAGTGACTGATTTCAACCGCCTGGCGGATCGTCGAGCGGTTCCGCCGCGGCGGTGGCGGATTTCATGACACCGCTCGCATTCGGCACTCAAACCGGCGGATCGACCATTCGCCCCGCGGCCTTCTGCGGCGTTACTGGCTATAAGCCCAGCTTTGGAACGATCAACCGCTCGGGACTGAAGTCACCCGCCGTGTCGCTCGACACGATCGGCGTGCAACTGATCGGCCGTTACGACGACGATGCACAACTGCTGACGTGGGCCGAGTGGGCGCGGCCGGCATTCGATTAGCATCCGCCGGAAACGCCCCTTGTGAGCCCCAAACGCTTAGCGACCATTTGCGTGGCGGGTATCGGGGACCTCTGCCGATATCACCTATTTGGCAGACGGCCAGAAATAAGAAGGGCGTGCGCTCTCGCAAGCCTTTGAAAGTTGTGGCGCGCCCGGCAGGATTTGAACCCACGACCCCCTGGTTCGTAGCCAGGACATGTACTCTAAGGCGTTGATTTGTTGATATCCTTAACCAG
>MERG01000230.1:0-366 GCA_001771985.1 Betaproteobacteria bacterium RIFCSPLOWO2_12_FULL_62_13
GCGAAATTCTGGAAGGAAATAGGGGTGAAATATCCCGAGCCCTCGCTCAAGTAATCGCGTCCTGGCCAGCGGGGCAAGCGATGCCTGGCGGACGGGCTGTAGTGCTGGTGCGGTTCGACGAGGTTCCGCATGAAATCGAGGCCAGGTGGAATCGGTGGTACGACGATTGTCATATTCCGGCGCGGCTCGCGCTGCCTGGATTCATCGCGGCTCGCCGTTTCACGGGCTACGAGGGCGAGGCCAGATACCTCACGCTTTACGAGCTGGAAAACACAGACGCGGTTGCGAGCGAGTCCTACCAGGAATTAAAGCGTAAAGAGCTGCCGCTTCCCGCGGATAGTTTTGAGGCACGCACACTGAAGCTTC
>MERG01000230.1:387-5832 GCA_001771985.1 Betaproteobacteria bacterium RIFCSPLOWO2_12_FULL_62_13
TAGTTTTGAGGCACGCACACTGAAGCTTCCGGGATTTCAGCGCAGCGTCTATCAGCAGGTCTATCCGGATACCGGCTATGAAATGCCCGATACGGAATATCTGTTTCTGGTCGCGCACGACATTCCGGCAAAGCGGGAAGACGAATTCACGGCGTGGTACAACACGGAGCATATTCCCGCCATGCTCCGCGTGCCCGGATTCGTCACTGCGCGCCGCCTCAAGATCACGCCGCCGCTTTCGCCGGAATCCGGCGCGCAATCGTCGAGCCCGCAATACCTTACGCTCTACGATCTCGCGGACAGGAATGCGGTCGAAAGCGACCGGTTTCTGAGGGATCGCAATTCGCCGTGGACTTCGTGGGTGAGGAGCTGGTATACGCGCCGCCTGCGCATCAAGGCGCATCGGATTTCGCGAATTTTCGCACCGCCACAGCACGCGGCCGCGCCATGAGCACGGCGCCATGAACGAGAACGCTCGGTGAAACCTCCGCCGCGATCCAAAACCGATTCGGCTCGGCCCTCTCGCCGTCATCGGCGACCGCGTAAGCGGCGGCCGGCGTCCAGGTCGCCGAACCCTCACGAAATTACGATCGGCTGACGAGAGCAGGCCGCATGAGGCGAGCCCGCCGGCCGTCTTCCGGGGAATTTTGAATGGCAAACGACGCGACCATCAAACCAAGCCGGTTCCAGCGGATGCTTGAGGAATCCGAGGGCGTGCGCGCGATCCGAACGTTCTCCGGCGCGTGGCACGGCATTTTCAAGACGGTGGCGGCGGGTTACAGCGTTTTGCTGATCTACTCCGTGATATCCAGCCAATGGACTTCGGCCGAGCTGCGCGGCATGTTCATCATGCTGGTGGCGGTAATGATCTTCCTGCGCTACCCGGCGACCGGGAAATCGCCCATGAATCGGCCGAGCGCGGTGGATTTTGTATTGATCCTGCTGAGCGTCGCTGCATTCGGCAACTTTGTCCTGGACTATGAGCAGATGGCGTGGCGGGCCGGAGCCCCGACGGCGCGTGACGTGATTTTCGGCGTCATCGCGATCGGGCTGGTGCTGGAAGCGTGCCGCCGCGCGATGAGCGTGATTCTGCCCGCGTTGGCGCTTCTCCTGCTCCTGTACGCCTATCTTGGGCCCTACCTGCCGGGTACGTTGTTCGCTCATCAGGGCTTCGCCGCGGCCCATATCGTCGCGGATGTTTACGCCTCGATGAACGGCATCTTCGGGTTTGTCGCCTACGTATTCATCGCGTTCGTGATGCTGTTCGTGATCATGGGATCGCTCTTCGAGCGGTTCGGCGCCGGGACTTTCTTCATCGATTTGCCGGTCGCTCTCATGGGGCGTTTTCGGGGCGGTCCGGCCAAGGCCGCGGTAGTGGCAAGCGGCTTGTTCGGCAGCATCTCCGGCAGCGCCACCGGCAACGTGGTGGCGACCGGCACCTTCACCATCCCGCTCATGAAAAAAACCGGCTATCGGCCCGAGGTGGCGGGAGCCATCGAGTCGGCCGCGTCCACCGGCGGGATGTTCATGCCGCCGGTCATGGGGGCCGGGGCGTTTCTCATGGCCGAAATGCTGCACGTTCCGTACGCGGACATCGTCAAGATCGCGCTGGTGCCGGCGCTGCTCTACTTCTTTGCGGTCGTGGTCATGGTCCACTTCGAGGCCCTGAAAACGGGAATCGGCGGCATTCGCCCGGAAGATCGTGTCAGCGCTTGGACGGTGTTCAAGGGCGGATGGTATTACATGATCCCCATTGTGGTCCTGTTCTACGTGCTGTTCACTGGCAGCACCGCCTCGCTGGCGGCGTTCTCCGCCATCTCCAGCTTCATCGTGCTCATGGTTATCAAGCATTTCGCCCGGGGTGAGTTCAAGAAATTTTTCGTCACCCTGTTTGACGGGCTGGCAGAGGGTGGCGACAAGTCTTTGATCGTCGGCTCCACGGCGGGACCGGTGGGCATCATCATCGGCATCGCTCTGCTCTCCGGTCTGGCGTTCAAGTTCTCCGCGCTGGTGATGGCCTATACCTTCGGCTACCAGTGGGCCGCATTGCTGCTGGTCATGTTCGCGACTTTCGTCCTCGGACTGGGAATAACCGTCACGGCGGATTACCTGATCCTGGCGCTGCTCGCGGTGCCGGCCATGGGGCAGATGGGTATTCCTCTCATCGCCGCCCACTTCGCCGTATTCTGGTTCAGCCAGTCCTCGAACGTCACGCCGCCGGTGTGCATGGCAGCATTCGCAGGCGCCGGCATCGCGGGGGCTCATCCGTACCGCACGGGGCTGCATTCAGTGCGGTTCTCATCCTATCTGTACGTGATGCCGTTCATGTTCGTCTATTCGCCGATCCTCATGCCGAATGGATTCTCTGTCGAGGTGCTCTATTCCTGGGTGATATTGTTCCTGTCGGTCATCCCCTTCGCGGCGGGGGCGATGGGTTACCTGTTCGGGCAGCTCAACGCCGTGCAGCGCGGGATGTTGATTGTGTCTGCGTTCCTGTTCATCTTCCCGCTGGGCATCGTGGATATCGTCGGCATCGCCCTCTTCCTGGTCGTTCTGATTCCGCAATACCAGCGATCGCGCAAGGCCGACCGGTCGCCGGAAGCGGTTCGTCGCACTCCGGCCTGAGGCAGAATGACTATTATGAAATCCTGCAACTTTCCGGGCGACAAGACGAAGCATGCGAGACGCCGGAACTTGGCGATACGCTCGCCAATCCGCTCGCGAATTCGGTTCGTGACACGATGGCGGCTGCCGCCTTCATGCGCCGGCAAGCGCGAGAATGCGCGAATGGATGCGGTCGTCCACGCGGATCACGCCGGCAGCGGTGTTTTCCCTGCGTTTGCGAAGGCTGGCCTCACCTGGAATGCGCACTGCGCTCGCACCTTTCTGCGGTCGTGATGCCCTGATGATGCCGCGCAGCTCGGTCACCCGCGCTTTGTAGTCGTCCGCGGGCATCAGCAGCCCGGGATCGATCACGAGAAAGAACAAGCCGAAGCGGCCGCTCTCCTTCACGACCGGATCGCTTCCGGCGAGCACTGCGAATAGCTGGACGACCAACGCGAGTGCCGAGCCGCGATGTCCGCCCCACGGAAGAAAGGCGCCGTTCAATGCGGCCTGCGGATCCAGCGTCGGATCGCCTTGCGCATCCACCGCCACGCCCTCGGGCAGCAACTGCTCCTTGTTTTTCCGCAGGACAGCCTCGCCCCAGCTCGTTGCTGAAGTCATGAAATCGATCACGAGCGGCTCGTCAGCGGCCGGAAATGCGATCGCGAGCGCGTTGGTGCCGAACAGGCGATCGATGCCGCCGTACGGTGCGACGCGCGCCGTGGTATTCGTCGTGTGCATCGCGATAAACCCCTGCCGCGCCGCGCGCTCGACGTAATACGCGAGACGTCCGCTGAACCAGGTGTTGCGCACCGCGACGACGGCGACGCCGCTTTTTCCCGCGAGCTCGATTGCCTTGTCGACGGCGACAAGCGAAACGGCATAACCGATGTTGTCGCCGCCGTCGATCACCGCCGAACGCTCGCTTTCGCGCACGATCCGCAATTCGCCGGGCGGAGGCTTCTTGCGCAATTCCTCCACGATCGCGAGGAGACGCGGCAGGCTCGAGAACTCGTGCCCGCACAACGCGGCGTCAACCAGATGCTCGGCTGCCATGCGCGCATAGCGCTCGCGCACGCCTTCGCGAACGAGCGTGCGGACTGCAAGATCGATTGCCTCCTGTAGCTTGAGCTCCACGAGAGCGATCTATGCAGCGTGCTGCTGCCCAGCGCGTTTCGCGGAAGCGCCGGCCTCGAGTTGTGCTGCCAGCGATGCAGCGTCATCGAGCCGCTCCACGGTCATGACCATGTCCCGAATGCGCTGCGCCCTGCGCTTTCCGATGATATCGCCGGTCAAGCTCAGAAACTTCTGCTCCACATCCGCCGTGGCCAGCGGGTACTCGGGCTCGCCCTTGGCGTTTTCGATCGCCCGCCGATAGCGCTCTCCGTTCGTGAGCACGATTTCGGCAATAGCACCGCGCTTGTCAGGGTAGTTTTCGTCGAGCGCCTTGTTCACTTCCACATGTATCTTCGACATGAGCGCCCGCACCCGCGGGTCCGCCACGTTCGCGTCCGTGTACTGGAACATGGAGGCATTGCCCTCCAGCAGCGCAACCGCCATCGCAAATGCAACGCTGAATTGCGCCTGGTTACCGTCTCTGGGATCGTGAATTTCAGCCGCGTAAGTGACGCTGTCGACTTGCATCCGAATGCGATCGACGGCGTCGGCCGTGATTGCATGCGCCTTCACCAGATCCTGCAGAACGTCCACGGGGGCGTGATTGCCGCGGCAGCCGCCATGCACCTTGATGTACGTCTCGAAGATACTGAAGCGCGTGCCCAGGTCGTCCGCCGCGCCCGCCGGCGTTGCAGCGTCGGAAAACGCGCGCATGAAACCGTTCTCGATGATGCTGTCTGCGCCTTGCGCGCCTTCGCGCGCGTAGAGCGCCGCGAGCACGCCGCCTTCGCAACTGCGACCCACCTGCAGCGGTTGGCTCGACGAGCTTTTCAGCGCCTCCTTAAGCCCGACCCCCAGCGAGCACGCGATGGCGAGCGCGTTCTTGGCGGCCACTGCATCCAGGCGCTCCAGATTGGCGCATGCCGCCGCGGCGGACACCGCCCCCAGTACTGCCGTGCTCTGGAAGCCGCGATTCACGGTGGATGGATAGATCGCGCGCCCGAGCCGCAGGAAAATTTCGTAACCGGCCGCGACTGCGGCAATCAGCGCCCCGCCGCTCGCGTGGTTGCTTTCCGCAAACGCGCACGCGCTGGGAATCACCGCGGAAGAGGGATGGCCACCGGTATGGCGCGACCCGTCGTCGAGATACGCCGCGTGCGCCAGAAAGCTGTTTATGATGACCGCGTCGCGCAGCGAAATTTTCCTGCCCTCGCCCCATACGGTCGCCTCAGGCGCGCCGCCCAGCGTCCTCAGGAGCGTCTTGTGGCTGCCGAGATGAAAGCCGACGAAGCCGGCGCCGATGACATCGAGGATGCGCAGTTTGACGGCCTCGACGACGTCCGCCGGCAGCGTGTCGTAGCGTGTCTGCGATACAAAACGTCCGAGCTCATTGACCAACATGGTTGCTGCGTCTCCGGTTTAGCGGTTCTTTTGCGGAACGCCCAGCACCGCTTGCGCCATGCTCTCATCGTCTCTCGGCAGCCAGTCCAGTTGCGTGTTCATTGCAATCCCTTTCCTCGATGTAAATTGTTCAGCGCGGCGGCACGGCTTCGCTCGATGCCAGCCTGATCGCCGCTGCAACGACGTCCTCGTAGGCGATCTCGCCGCGCGCGAGCGCCGCGCACAACGCGTCGAGCGCTTCGCCGCTGGCCGCGCCCAGACGTCTGCGCACGGTGTTTGCCGCTTCATGCGCGACCAGACGGCGCATCCGGTCGAGCGATCCTT
>MERG01000230.1:5861-8499 GCA_001771985.1 Betaproteobacteria bacterium RIFCSPLOWO2_12_FULL_62_13
ATGCGCGACCAGACGGCGCATCCGGTCGAGCGATCCTTTCTGTCGGCGATGCGCGGCGCTGCCAAGGTCCGCGTCGATCGCATCAGCGAGCTCGGGTATGCCTTCACCACGAGTCGCCGCGACGCGCAGTATGCGAGGCGCCGCCGCGGTGCCGTGCTTTCTGACGCTCACCATGAAGCGAAGATCGAGCTCGGTCTTGTCGGCAGGCGGCAGGTCGCATTTGCTCACGACCAGGATGTCCGCAATTTCGAGGATGCCCGCCTTGATGGCCTGTACATCGTCTCCGAGCCCGGGCGCGCACACCACGATGCGCACGTCGGCGACATCGGCGACGTCGACCTCCGCCTGTCCTGCACCGACGGTTTCGACGAGGATCAGCTCGAAGCCTGCCGCATCGAGCACATCGACCACGCGGAACACGGCACGCGAAAGGCCGCCGGGATGTCCACGCGAAGCGAGCGAACGGATGAATACGCGCTTCGAGAGTGCATGCCGCTCCATGCGAATGCGGTCACCGAGGATGGCGCCACCCGAGAACGGACTCGACGGATCGACAGCAACGACCGCGACGGACCGGCCGCGGCGGCTGAACTCGCCGATCAGCTCGCTTACCAGAGTTGACTTGCCCGCGCCCGGCGATCCCGTTACGCCGACGACGTGCGCGCGACCCAGGTGAGGATAAATGCCGCGCATGATCGCGTAGCCGGCGGCCGTCTCGTTCTCCACCTGCGAAATCGCACGTGCAATCGTCCTGCACTCACCGGCGAGGATGCCGGGCAAGAAAGCGGTTGTGTCGATTGCATTCACTGTGAAGCAGTCAACCCTGGACCTCTCAGGCGACCGTCGCGAGCGACGCCGGCTCGCGCAGCCGCGACATGAGACCGCGAACGTCAGCGAGCCCGTCCAGTGCGAGGATCTCGTCTGCGATCTGCGAACTGGCCGAGCGCCCCCGGAAATCCGCGTTCGCGTGGAACTTCTGCAGAATCTCCTCCAGCGGAACGGGGTTGCGCGCGTTGCCGCGCACTTCGGGAACCTCGAATGCATGGCGCGCACCGTTCTTCAGTGTGATCTCGATCCATCCCGGCATATCCTTGACCTGGTATTTCGGGTAAGCCTCGTAGCTCACGCGAGCCATGAGCTGGCGAATGACCGGATCCGTGAAACTCTCTTCGGAGAACTCGGCGACGCCGGCTTTGCCCTTCGTCAGCATGAGAGAAACCGCGAAGGGAAGGCTGAAGCGCGCGTCGTAACCCGTGAGGGGTTCAAGCTTCTTCTCCCAGGGCTCGCATACGATGTTTACCGCACCTGGCGCAATGCGGCATGAAATCCTTTCCACGTCTTCGGGCGCGAACCGGTGTTCCCGCCGCAACGCCGACGCGCTGTCCAGGAAAGCCTGCAGATAGTGACAGCAGGGGTAGAGCTTCGGGCGCACGTTCAGGGTTTCCCACTCGTGCGCGAGGCCCTTGAAGATCGTATCGAGATCGAGTCGCTCGCCTGACAGGAACGACTTGTAGACACCGAGTTTTCCCTCGAACACCGTGCTCGGCCCGGTGTACCCCACCTCGGCGAGTTGCGCAGCCACCACGCCGCAGAGCGCGGCCCACCCGGCGTGCAACCGCTTCGCGCCAGCCGCGGCCGGAATGCACTCGAGCAGACCCGAGGTGAAGCTGCCGCCGATGCCCACGGCGTCTATGGTTCGCTTGAGGCCGATCCCATCGAGCCTGGCGGCGATCAGCGCCGCACCAAACGTTGCGGCGATCGACGTCGTATGAAAACCGCGCAGGTGGAACTTGTTGAGCGCCGGCATGCCGATGCGGATCGTGGCCTCGAGGCCGCCGATCAACGCGGCGAGCGTCTCGCGTCCCGACGCGCCCGTGCGCTCCGCCGCGGCCAGCGCGACCGGAACCAGCGCCGCGCTCGGATGCACGACGGACTCCGTATGCGTGTCGTCGTAGTCCTGTCCGTGCCCGAGCACGCCGTTGCACAACGCGGCGCTTTGTACCGGGACCTTGGCGCGCCCGCCGACCACGGAAGCCTCGGCAGCACAGCCCCACCGCGAGACGAGCGCAAGCGCGGCTTCGCCGAAATCGATGCGCGTCGAGCCGATGGAAACGCCGATCGTGTCGAGGATCAGCCGTTTCGTCTTATCGATGACCGCGGGCGGGATGTCGTCGTAGGACAGGTCGTAGCTGAATTGCGCGAGGCGTTCCGCGATGGTCTGTGGCATGTCCGCTCCTTATTCGGCCAAAGCGCGGGCAATCAGCACGCGCCCCCGGTGACAGCCCGGGCAGGTGTAGCGCGTTTTGCAGGAGAAGGCGAAGACATCAAGATTTAGAGTCCCTAACATAATGAAGCACGTGTGCGTTGCGAGCCAGAATTGGGGATGACGCGAAGGACGACGCAGGCCATATCGCGAATATGGTCAAGTCGTCCGACAAAGTGTCCCGCGGAGGGCGGAGCAGGTTCCAACAGCTTCATCGTTGGATGCGACCCCGCAGCGGGACAATAGCGCGCCCTCATACGCGGGACTCGTGCACGCCTCCGCGGTCGCATCCCCGCAAGCGGGGCCCCTGCTCCACGCTTCGGCGCGCCGCCGATTGTGGCCGCAACCCTTCGGGCTGGCACGAGTTTTGGCCCA
>MERG01000230.1:8508-12548 GCA_001771985.1 Betaproteobacteria bacterium RIFCSPLOWO2_12_FULL_62_13
CCCATGGCTTTGTCGCTCCCCTTGTGAATATTCGCGATATTCACTGCGGGAAGCTTCGCGCCCTGAGCCAAAATCGTGACAGCGCATCACGCGTTTCATTATGTTAGGGACTCTTAGCACTCAGAAGACTCATGATCTCCGAGAAATCCCGCGAGTTTTCCATATCCAGCAACAGCTCCATCGATTTTTTCGTTTGCTCAGGCGCCAGTACCCCTTCAGCACCCTCACGATACCTATCCAGCAATTGATTCAACGTGGGTTCGCGGGGAGACGCATTCTCTTTTGAGAAGGTCCTCCCATCTTTCAGCTTGATCGTGACGGGAACGCGGGCGTCCACCCGGCCCGGGGGCCAATCGCGGTGGACGACCTCTTCCACCCGTCTGCGGGCCTCTACGTATCTTCGATCCGAAGCGGCCTCATCCGAAAATGAATCGATCCATACTTTCCCTTTCAAGAGGGCCGTCCCGAAAATATGGCGAAAGCTGAATTTCGCCTCCTCGCCGGTTCTTGGCTCCGTGAATTTCATCAGATAGGAATCGTACAGATTCATCTCCACGATGACTTTGTCGATGTCACCATGAGAAATATGGTGCTCGTCCACCATATCGTAAAACGCATCCAGGGCGCGATGGGCACGATAACAGCACGGATACTTCTTGACGGAAATGCCCGGATTCACGATCTGAAAGGTTTTCCCCAAGTCCCTGGTCATCTGATTCAGGTCGTATCCCCCCTCCTCAATCAACGCATCGCAAAACCCCTGGGGAGTCTCGATGATATCGGGATGGGAGGTAAACCCCTTCCTTGCCAATTCTGCCGCCTCTATGCCATCTCGCGATCCAAAGGCCAGTTCCGAGACATGGGCCATTGTTCCCACGGTGGTAATCAAGCCCCCTGCCTGAAAGGCAGCGGTGCCAATCGCCATTCTCGATTGTTCCAGATTCAATCCCATCAACTTACTGGCGGCGGAAGCCGTCCCAAGGTGATTGAAAATACTGATCCTTCCTTTCTTGCTGACCCCCTTTAGGGATGGACCACCCACCCTGCCCTGGATCTCAAACCCGAGGATCAACCCCTCCAGTACCTTTTTCCCTGGAAGCTTCATCTTGTCTCCGACGGAAAGAGACGTGGCAATCACAGCCAGCGGGTTCGGAGAGGTGCGCTGGCTCACGGCCTCGAGTTCGGTAGAATGGTTAAAAATCCCATTCAGATAGGAGGCATACTGAGCGGTCGTCCTAAAATTCTTTCCGATGATCACTGCTTCCGGTTTGGCAGCCATCTGCTTCACGTAATCGGTGAAGATGTTACTCACATGGGTTTGACAGCCTGCCAAAGCCCCTCCTACAAAATCGATGGCCAAATCCTTGGCCCTATCGACGGCCTCCCGCGGGAAATCTTCGTATGTCGTTTGTAAAAGGAACCTCGTTAGTGCCTCGGTTACCCCCATCTTTACTCTCCCTTTATCCGACGGCGCATCATGGGCCTATGCCGCTGCGCGCTCCCGGGCCACCTGTTCGATGAACCGCGTGATATCCTCGAGCTTCGCCCCGTCGCGGAACACTTCCCGGACACCGATCGCCTTGAGCTTCGGTATGTCCTCGGGCGGGATGAATCCGCCGGCGAGGAATACGATGTCCTGCGCATTGCGCTCCTCGAGCAGCTTCGCAATGCGCTCGCACAGACCAAGGTGGCCTCCGGACAGGATGCTCACGCCGAGCACGTCCACGTCTTCCTGGAGCGCGACCTCGACCAGGCTTTCGGGCGTGTTGTGCCGCCCCGAATAGATGACCTCCATGCCTGCATCGCGCAGCGCCATGACGACGAGCGCGATGCCGCGGTCGTGCCCGCACAAGCCGGGCTTGCCCATGAGCACGCGTATTCTTCGCTGTTGCATGTTCATCGGCTTCCTTTCAGAACGTCGTCGGCTCGGCGTACTCGCCGAACACGTCCCTCAGCGCGCCGCAGATCTCGCCGATCGTGGCGTAGACACGGACCGCCTCGATGATCGGCGGAACCAGGTTGGCTTCGGAGCTTGCCGGCTGCGCGGCGGTCGACTTGATGCGCTGGAGCGCTTTCTCAACGGCTGCGTTGTCGCGTTCGCGGCGCAACTGCTGCACGGCCTCGACCTGGCGCCGCTCTTCCTCGGGTTTGTACTGGTACGGGCGGCGCGGCGGCTCGTTTTCGTCTATCCGGTACTTGTTGACGCCGACCTTCACTTTCGTCCCGGTTTCCCAAGCCATATGGGTGCGGTACGAGTCCTGCGCGATTGCCTTGCGCACGTATCCCGACTCGATCGCCCGCACCATGCCGCCCATCCGCTCGACGCGCCCGATTTCTTCCATGACCGCCGTTTCGAACTTCGCGGTGAGCGCCTCGACGTAGTACGAACCGCCCAACGGATCCACGACGTCAGGAAGACCTGTCTCGTGAGCCACCACGTGTTGCGTGCCGATTGCGATCAGTTCCGACTTCTCCGTCGGGATGCCGAACACCTCGTCCATCGTGCGCAGGCCGATCAGTTGAATGCCGCCGAGCCCCCCTGCCATGCAGGCGAGCGTCGTGCGCGCAATGTTGAGCTCGGGACGCTCGCGCGTGAGCAACGAGCCGCCGCTGTGAGCGAGGACCTTGCATTTCATCGTCTCCGGATCCTTCGCCCCGTAGCGGTCGCGCAGCCGGGTCGCCCAGATCTTGCGCATCGCGCGGAACTTCGCCGCCTCCTCCAGGAGATCGGTGTGATTGGTCTTCATGAGGAAGAAGATGCCTTTGCCGAAACCGTCGATGTCGACGCCGCGCTTCAGGGCATCCTCGATGTAGGTGAACGCATCGGCGAAGGCAAACGCCACCTCGTGTATGCGGTTCGCCCCGGCTTCCGGATAGTGACCGCCACACACGTTGAGGGGCCAGTACGAGGGCAGGTGCCGGGCGCAGTACTCGAGCGTGTCCGTCACGAGACGCAGCGACGGCCCGACCGGGAAGATGAAGTTTCCGCGCGCGGTGAATTCTTTCAGGATGTCGTTCTGCAGGTTGCCGCGGATTCTCGCGAGATTGGCGCCCTGCTTTTCCGCCAGCACCACGTGCATCGCGAGTATCACCGCCGCAGGCGCGTTGATCACGGTGCCCACGAAGGTGTCTTCGAGGTCGATGCCGTCGAAAATGATCTCCCAGTCGCGAAGCGACGCGATCGAGGTGCCGGTCATCCCGACCTCGCCGCGTGCCATGGGGTGATCCGGGTCGAGGCCCAGTTGCGTGGGCAAGTCGAGCGCCATGTACGGCGGGACGCCGCCGTGCTCAATCATCCGGCGGAACAGCACGTTGGTTTCGCGCGGGCTGCCGAACCCCGCATAATGGCTGATCGTCCAGAGCTTCTTGCGATAGCCCGCAGCGTCGATGCCGCGCGTGAACGGGAATTCGCCTGGGAAACCGATGTCTTCGTAGAAATCGGTCTGGACGTCGGCAGGGGTGTAAAGCAGTTTGAGCGGAATGCCGTCCTCGCACGCCTGCGGCGCGGCTTGCGCCGTGGCGATTTCTTCCTCATGCCTTTGATTCCACTCTTCTTCCGCAGTTTTTAACCGCTCGAAATACATGGCTTGCTCCTTGGTCTCGCCTCGAACGCCGTGACATCAGTATGCGGGCCCCAATTCATCAAATCCAACGATATTAACTGATAGCTTTCCATCATCTTCTTATATATGTTTTTCTGCGCCTGCGGCATGTCTCGCTGCGATGTGGTTGGCCACGCGGAATGCTATGGCTGACGATTTGGTGAGGCCGCCCACGTATCCTGCAAAATCACCCCCCTCCAACCCGCCGGTCGCGCAGCCGGCGGCATACAGACCGGGAATGGCCTCGTTCTTGCCGTTCAGGACGCGACCGAAGCCGTCGATCGCGAGTCCGCCCATGGTGTAGGTCACGCCGGCACAAAGCCGGACGGCGTAGAACGGCGGCTGCCGTATGAGATGCGCCTTGTATGTCGCTGTCGCGCGCGGGGGATCGAGCCGTGCGCTACGCCCAGCTTCGACCGCATCGTTGTATCGCAGAAC
>MERG01000231.1:0-5516 GCA_001771985.1 Betaproteobacteria bacterium RIFCSPLOWO2_12_FULL_62_13
TTCACACAACCACACTGCTTTACTTACAACTGCGCACTTCCTGGGTCAGTTCCGGCGAGCATTAATGGGTCAGGTTCCGTGAGCGCTGAAGTGCTGGAGAAGCTACACTGATCCCAATGGCACTGCGCGGTCGCCAGCAGCGCCTCTCCTACCGCACACAAGAGACCTCCCTGTAAGAGCCGAAGTGCAGGACGAAGCTTGTCTTGCTCTTGCACTTGGAATAGTTTGCCCGGTACTTGACCGCTGATCCCGCTCACGACTCGTTTGGATCGCGGTCCGCTCCCGAGGAGGAGGATGCGCTTTGCGGCACCTCGTCCGCACCTGCTCGCGGCGCCTCGATTCGGCGAAGCAGGATCGCGGCCGGATTGATTTTCCTATTGTTTATTGTTTAATGAGAGGAGATTCGAGAGGAGACTATGATTAGCAAGACGATATTCGGAACCGTCGCGCTGGCACTAGGCGTGCTAAGCCTGTGTCCTGTCACGGCGCTCGCGGAGGCCTGGCCGAGCAAAACCATCCGCATGATCGTCCCGTTTCCGCCCGGCGGCGGGATGGACTACATCGGACGTATCGTCGGGCAGAAGCTGTCCGAGCGCCTCGGGCAGCAGGTCGCGATCGATAACCGCGCCGGCGCCACACGCCTGGAGTCGTACTGCGCATCCAGTGCAAACGGTTGCGCTGTGCGCTGGAGGATATATTTTGGGGGCGGGGTCGTCCCGGCCGTACGGGATGTGGTATGAAAACGCTATTTCTCATTCGCCACGCCAAGTCGAGTTGGGATGACCCTGCGTTGCCCGACAAAGACCGGCCATTGGACCCGCGAGGTAAGCGCGCCGCGCCGAAGATGGGGAAGCGATTAGCGAAGCGCGATGTGAAGCCCGATTTGATCCTGTCGAGTCCGGCGGTGCGCGCGCTCACGACGGCGGAGATCATCGCCAGGAAGCTCGATTACAAGCTCAAGGATATCGTGGTGGATGATCGGCTGTATGGCGGCGAGGCCGATAATCTGCTCGACGTCATTCACGAGCTCGACGACAAGCTTGACCGCGTGATGCTGTTTGGCCACAACCCCGAGTTGACCGAACTCGCGCATCACCTCTCCAGCGAGATCACCCATATGCCGACGTGCGCCGTCGCCGAGTTCACATTCGATGCGAAGTCGTGGTCAAACATCGGCAACGTCAAGCCCGCGAAAGTGGCGCTCGACTATCCAAAGAAGTCGTAGGGGCGAAGCGTCGTGCGCGAGCGAAGGGTCAGGGCTTTACTTTATAGCGCTGGACTCCCCGAAGCCGACTCGAAAGCAAAGCCCTGCCCCCAGGATTTCGTCTGCCTTTTGCCACAGGTCTGCGAACATTTATCTGGAGGGAAAAATGTTTGATATCGATTCCAAGGTTCTGAAAATTGCATTCTGCTATCTGCTGCAGGCGATGCTCGCGCTTGGCCTGATATTTTGCGGTCGTACGGCGCAGGCACAAGCAACTTATCCCGACAGACCCGTGCGGCTGGTGGTCGCATACGGGCCCGGCGGCAATGCGCCCGACGTGAGAGAGCGCATCATCGGCCGGGGGGCGGACCCCGTGACCAGCACGCCCGCGGAGTTCGATGCGTTCATCGCAGCCGAAATCAAGAAATGGATCCAGGTCATCAAAGATTCCGGCGCTCGCTACGACTAGCAGCAGTTCGTTGAAAAAGCCCGTTCAAGCCGAGCATGAGCCGAAGGCTGGACTCGAAACGCACGGTAACTCGCTTATTGCCTGCATTCAGACAGAACTGATGACCGCACAAATGGAGGGAGCAGGATGTTTATAGCTGACGCGCAAGTCCACATTTGGGCCGCCAACACGCCTGAGCGTCCGTGGCGTGCAGGAGTGCGTCCCCATAGAGAGCCGCCGCTGGGCGCAGACGAACTGCTGCGCGAAATGAATCTTGCAGGCGTGAATCGAGCTGTGTTAGTGCCGTCGACCTTGGATGACGATCGCAATGATTTGGTGCTCGAGGCTGCAAGACGACATCCGGACTGTTTTGCTGCAATGGGTCGGCTTAAGCTTGAAGCGCCGGGCGCACGTCAACAAATCGCAACTTGGCGGGAGCAGAGCGGAATGTTGGGCCTGCGCTTCTCGTTTCAAAGGCCGTGGTTGACTCCCGCGCTCACCGAAGGGCGCGCGGACTGGCTGTGGGAGGAGGCAGAAAAGGCCGGTGTCCCGATCATGGTATACGTGACTCCTGCGATGGTGCGTATAGTCGACGGGATTGCCGAACGTCATCCTGGATTAATGCTCGTGCTGGACCACTTGGCGCTGCCAATGGGAAAGAAGGACGAGGAAGCGTTCCGCGAATTCGACAAATTGCTGCCAATCGCCAAGCGTCCTAACGTCGCAGTGAAGGCAAGCGCGCTGCCAGTCTATACAAACGATAGCTATCCCTACCGCCGGATTCATCCATACCTTCGCCGCGTCTACGATAAGTTCGGTCCAAAACGCATGTTTTGGGGCAGCGACCTGTCGCGACTGCACTGTGCCTACCGGCAGTGTGTCACGATGTTCACGGAAGAAATGCCGTGGCTTTCTGCAGATGACCTCGACTGGATCATGGGCCGTGGCTTGTGCGAATGGCTGGGCTGGAAGCTTCCGCAGGCGCGGGATTCTTAGCGGACCTGCCAACGGCGGCGGAGTCTGGCGTACCTGGATTCGAGAACGCTATCTGGAATGGGGTTGTGCTGCCCGGGCGTACACCGCCGCCGCTGATTGCGCGTTTCTCGCGTGGCAAAATGGCAACGTCCTACGCGCTGCACGCGGGGGGCGGGCGCGAGTCCTATCTACTGCTGCCGATCATCCCGCCAACCCGCGCCGCCTGATCTAGGCCTCGCTCATGCCCTGGCCATGAGCGTGGTGAAGATCCCGGCGCCAGCCCCGGGGCCGAGGCTCTATCACCCGAGGGCGTCAGCCCGCTTCAGGAAATCCAGGAACACCGCGGCCAATTCGCCTTCGCGCCGATCCCACTCGGCGAACGGGATCTCGTCGAGGTCCGGGCCGGGCGGCATGATGTCGCGCACCTCGGCGCGGGGAATGAGGCGGCTGAGGGTTTCGCTCGCGCGGCGCGGATGGATGTGATCGTTGCCGGAAGCAATGCAGGTCGGAACGCGGATCGAGCGCAATTCGTCGTCCGATGCGCCGATCACCGGCTGATCGGCGCCGGCGATGAAATATTCGCGCCAGTGCGACATCACCGCGATGAAGCGCTGAGGGCCCATCGCCGTCAGGCGCGCGCGGTTCTCGGGCCGGGCGGCGATGCGCTCGCGGAAATGTTCGGATTCGCACACCGCCGCCATGCCGCCGCGCTGCGCGAGCTCGATGTAGTCGGTGTAGTACTGGCGCGCCAGGTGTTCGGCCGCGACGCGCCCGCCGGTGGCGCGCCACAACAGCAGGCCGCGCGCGGACTGCGGGTGACGCAGTGCAAACAGGATCGCCATGCGGCAGCCGGACGAGGCCCCGCCGACGTATGCCGGCAGCGCGCCAAGCTGCGTCATAAGGGCGTGCAGATCGTCGGCCCAGATGTCGTATTCGGATTCATCGCCGTCGATGATCACGTCGGAGGCGCCGCAATTGCGCCGGTCGTGCAGGAGCACCCGGTAGCCCGCCTGCGCGATGCGTTCGCCGAGCGAGCGCACCACCTCGAGCGCCCGGCGTCCGCCGGGCGAAAGCGATACCCATGGACCCTTCTCGCCGACGATCTGGTAGTGGATCGCTACGCCGCGTACTGTGGCAACTGGCATCGCGCCTCCCTGAAGTGTGATGGTGCGGCCATGATGCCCGCTGCCGGCTGAGCTGTCAAAGCACGCGAAGTGCTGCCATAGCTTGCCGCGCTCTCACATCACAGCACAGTATTGCCTCGCTTTGCACGCGGAGGTAGATTGCCCCGTTAATTGCCGTCAACCTGGAAGCCGAGGGAGGAGGCCGCCGATGAAGCGAAAGGGATTGCTGACGGGTGTCGCGCTGCTCGCGGCGGCGGCGGTCTCGACGCTGGCCATCCCCGTTCTGGGCGACGAGGGCCACGGTCACGGCGCGGAGGCGGTTTCTCTGTCCGGGTCGCCCATCGGGTGGGGCCTCGCGTCGCTGGGAGCGCTGTTCCTCGCGATCTTCCTCTCACGTGCATTTCTGTTTCGTTCCCGGGTCGCGCAGCAGCCGGGAGATGAGGCACCTATTGGTTATCTTGCGGCGATCCGGCAATTGAGCCGTAACGCCCGTCTCTTCCTCGCCTACTCCATCATGGCCGAACTGGGAACAGGTATCTGGGCCGTGATGTTCAACCTTTACCTGATTCGGCTCGAGTACCCCATCACCTTCATCGGGACCTTCTGGCTGGTGAACATGGTGTGCCACGGTGTGGCAGCCTTGCCGGCCGGCCTCATCGCCGACCGCTACGGCCGGCGACGGTCGTTCTTCATCGCCACCGGCATCAGCCTGATCGCCCAGGGCAGCCTCCTGTTCGCGCAGAACTCGTGGGGGATACTGATCCTGGCGGGCGTAGCCGGTTTCGGCGAAGCTTTCCACGGGGTCACCGGCGCTCCATTCATGATGGAGAACAGCGAGCCTCAAGAGCGGCCGCACCTGTTCAGCCTGAACTCCTCCTTCCTGCAGTTCTCCCGCTTCGCGGGCAATTTATCGGGCGGTTTCCTGCCGCTGCTCTGGGCCGCTCTCCTGGGGGTCCCTGCGCTGGATCCCGCGGTAGCGCGGTGGGCGCTCCTCACTGGCCTGCCGCTCACCCTGATTGCCCTGGTTCCGCTTGCCTTCATGCGCGAGAAGCCGGTGGAGCTCGCGCAGAGCTTAAAGGAACTGCTGGATATCCGCCGCCTGGTGAGCCTGGGTTCAATCGCCCGGCTGACGCTGTTGAGCCTGATGATAGGGACCGCTTTTGGCCTCACCATCCGCTTCTTCAACGTATTCTTCCAGGATGTACACGGCGCCTCCGACAGCGAGATCGGTACCATTCTCGGGCTGGGGGCCATCGCCGGGGCTGCCGTGATCCTGGTTTCACCGCTGGTGACCCAGAGCTGCGGAATGGTAAGGGGTATTCTCTACACCCAGGTGCTTTCCATCCCCTTCCTGCTGCTGATGGCCTTGGTGCCATCTCTTTCAGCGGTGACGGTTTTCTTCCTGTTGCGAGGCGCGCTGTACAGTATTGCGCTGCCGCTCCGAACTCAACTGTCGATGGAGCTGGTTACTGCGAGCGAGAGGGGGACCACGGCGGGGTTCACTCATACGGCCTTCGATCTGGGCGGGGGCGTTGGAGCGGGAATGGCGGGCCTGCTCATCGCCGCCGGAGGTTTCACCACTGCGTTCACTGCGGCGGCCGCCCTGATCCTGGTGCCCGCGGTTCTGTACTACGTTTTCTTCGCGCAAGTGGACGCGGAAGTGGCGCGCCGTGCTTTAAGCGAGAGAGCGCAGGCTCGAGCGATTCATGGAGTTCGGTGACCCGCATCACGGCTTTGCGCGCATCTGCTGCGACGCCCGCGGACA
>MERG01000231.1:5525-6451 GCA_001771985.1 Betaproteobacteria bacterium RIFCSPLOWO2_12_FULL_62_13
TTCGGTGACCCGCATCACGGCTTTGCGCGCATCTGCTGCGACGCCCGCGGACACGACTATCTCCTGGCGTGCTTGACGTGCGCTTCCATGCGGTCAGCCAGGGGCCGTCTGCCCCGAAAGGGCTATGGAGCGCTCCTTCCCCTGTAGTAAGACGACTCCCCTACCATGAAGAACTCGCGCCGCTTCAGCTCGAGGCGCAACGCGTAGTCGAAGTCCTTGGACCCCCGGTCGACCCCGCTGAGGGAAGGCTGGCCGTTGATTTCCGAGAGGACCTTCTCCAGGAAATCTCTCGCTGAGCCGTCCGCTCTCGCGAGCTCGAGGCTGCCGTCGGCACGAACCTCGATGTCTCCCGAGCCCGCATACCTGGGGTGCATCAGCGTGAACCAGTATGGTCGGATCCTTTGATGCTTGACGGCCAGCCGCTGGAACTCGCTCGCAGCCAGATCCGCAGGCGCGCCCTCATGGTGGTAGCGCTCGGCGGTCGTCAGGACGCCTCCCAAGCACGCGTCGGCGAAGAGCCGGTTGTCATGGTCGATCTCGTCCTCTTTGGCCTGGTTGAAGGATAGTTTGCGTGACACGATCGACCAGAGAAAAAGCTACACCAACCCCAATTGCCGCAATTACCGCTTGCCAGCCGTTCGAGGCGGTGGTAGCGCCGTAGAAGGCGGCGTCGAACCTCAGTGATTTCCCCCGTAGCTACCTTGGATTTACCGGGGTGGTTGCGCACCGCGTAAGCGCTTATCGTTTGCACAGGTTGTGCCAATGACCGCTGCTGGGCACACAAACAAGAGTGCCCGGCAGTTTTGAGGAGGAAGGGAAAATGAAACAGAAGCCTTGGCGCTCATAGGAGTTGACCCGGCCTATGCTCATGGAATGGACCCAGTGATCTAGTTCAGGGGTTGCACTTCACGACGCATGTCGATGAC
>MERG01000232.1:0-1415 GCA_001771985.1 Betaproteobacteria bacterium RIFCSPLOWO2_12_FULL_62_13
ACCTGCTGTCCAAGACTTCGATCGATGAGCGTCGCATGAGCACCGCGTTCCTGTTCGGGAGTCATCTGGGCGTCGGCTACCGATTCGGCGCCAAGGGCGCTAATGAATTATCGACACGACGAACCCAACGAACACGACTTCTCCCGTGCGCGGGGTAATGACCTACGTTATGGGGGCGATCACGGTGTTGACCTGCCCTTGCCATCTTCCGATCCTGATTCTTCTGCTCTCCGGCACCGCGGCGGGCGCCTTCCTTTCCGAGAATCTCGGGCTCGCGTTTGTCGTGTTGGTGCCGTTCTTTCTGTCATCGGCGATCACCACGTGGCGTTTGCTGGACAAGAAGAAACACGACCGCCAGTAGAGTCCTTGTAGCGAGTCGGGACATCAACCCGCGGTCAAAGCGCTGCTGGCACATCGAGAGCAGCCGTCAAATTCGTTATCCCCGTCAGCCGCCCCCGGCTTGACTCCGTACCACAGTACTGACCTATGTTCATAAAGGGCGTGGTGACAGCATGCCTGGTCGTCCTCAATTGTTCATAAAGGGCGTGGTGACAGCATGCCTGGTCGTCCTCAATTCAAGGGCGGTGAGGACATGTGTTTTGCGGTTCGCTTGAATGGAGGTATCGATATGACAAGCAAACTCACAATACGCAAATGGGCGTTGATCGTAACTTCGACGGCGATGGCCGGCGCGATTCATTCCGGGGCCCAGGCCGCGGAGAAACTCGACTGCAGTTCCGGACTGACCCAGATCGCGATCATGAGCGAACAAGGTAGTGAAGGCGGGATTTCGCGACTCTATGAGCACTGCGTGGCCGGCGCTCAGCAAGTAGTCCCCACATTCATAGCTACCGCCGAGCGCGCGGGCGTTGCAGGCACGCAGGCCGTGGGCGCGACTCAATCTGAGCCGGGGGCTGCGATGCAGTCTGACCCATGGCCGGCGCAAGACTACCGCGGGATTGACTAATGCTCTTGTTAAGCTTCGTGCAAATGCGTGACAACCCACGACGCTCAGTAAGCAGCGTGCACGGTAAGGAGGCGGAATTCGTTCCGCCTCTTTTTTTCCCGGGTGTTGCACCGCGTTGTCTCCACCAAATGAGCCCCTTACGCCGTAACGATGATTTTCAAGTCTCCGGCGCGGGGATCCTCGCATCAAAACAATCCTTCCTGCCACTTGACTCCGTACTGTAGTACGGAGAGCAAAATGCTGTAGCGAACTGGTCACTGTCATGATTCGGCCGAACTGCTGTGATCATTGCGATTCTTTTCGTCAGTTTGGCTGGTTGCGCCGCTGCTCCCGGGGTAAAGGGCGTTGCCTCTCCACAAACGGCGCAACACGCGTGGCCCGATCAAAAGTACATTTCCGACGATTGAGCCATGCTTCAGCGCGCCTGGCGCTGACGCGAAAGAGCGGC
>MERG01000232.1:1426-6616 GCA_001771985.1 Betaproteobacteria bacterium RIFCSPLOWO2_12_FULL_62_13
GAATAAAGGGTTCCCTGCGAGCCGATATACATGGCCAGGAGCGCCGTGGAAATTTCTTCGCCCGTAGCGTTGGTGCTCTGCGGTGGCAGCAGCCGCGGCGCGCTTGAAGTCGGATTGTATCGCGCGGTACGGGAGCTTGGGCTGCCGGTCGATCTCGTCATCGGCAGCTCGATCGGCGCGCTTAATGGTGCATGTATTGCGGCGGGAATGTCACCGCTCGCGCTTGCCACGCTCTGGCGAGGAATGCAGCGTCGGGATGCAATTCGTTGGAACTGGAAGGGACTGCTGCAACCATACCGTTACCCCGGCTTATACACACTTGATCCACTGCGGGATCTGTTACGGCGCACACTGCCGGAGACGCGTTTCGAGCGGTTGGCACTGCCCTTTACTGTCGCGACCACAGACTTGCAGGGCGCCTGCCCGGCTTATTGGAGCGGCTCGGGAGACATCATAGAGCCCATATTGGCGAGCATGAGCTTGCCGGTGGCGTTTCCGCCCGTGGAAATCGGCGGCCGGCAGTTCGTGGACGGAGGGTTCGCCAATAACGTTCCGCTCGATCGCGCAGTAGAGCTGGGCGCGCGGGAAGCGCTGCTCATCTCTTGCGTGTGCTGCCCTCCAAGATCGAAGCCGTACCGCGGCGTAGTCGACGTGCTTGCACGGAGCCTCACCATTGCCATGGACCGGAAGTATGCCGCCGATTTCGCGCATTTTGCCGACAAAGTGCGCATTCATGCGGTGCAGCCGAGGTTCGAGCGTGACATCGGTCTGTTGGATTTTCGTTACTCGGCCGAACTCATCAAGGACGGATACCGCGCCTCGCTGGCTTATTTTCGGGACTTGAACGCAGCGGCGCTCGCGAAGGCGCATGCAGTCAGAGCCGTAACAAGGTAAAGAAGCCACGTTTACGTCGCCCGGCTCCTTCATCATTACGAACCTTCACCGCGATGAACGGTCCACCCGTAACTCGGGACACGTGGATAATAACCTTGCACAGTGTTGAGAAGAGAACCGACCTTGGAACATTACGGCACTTCTAACACCGTCATTCGAGACTCCGCTTCCACTTTTCCACTGAAGGAAAACGCCATGAAGAAACTTATCAATGCTGCAATTTTTATCATGTTCACGGCCGTCTCTATTGCGGCCTTGGCCGAGTCCAAGACCGTTACGCTTTCCGTGTCAGGCATGACGTGAGCAGGGTGCGTGATCTCCGTGAAGAGATCGTTAACCAGGATCGACGGCGTCACCAAAGCGGACGTAAGCCTTGAGAAAGCGGAGGCCGTGGTCACTTTCGACGACGCGAAGACTAATGTAGAGACGCTGCTCCAGGCAACCCGGAACGCCGGCTATCCGTCGCTACTCAAAAAATGAACGGAGAGCTGAGACACACGATCAGCGAGGTCAAGACGTCAAAGCGCGCGTTATCCAGGGTCGGTGATCGATGTTTGAAATAAAAACAGTGATCCTCTTTATCGTTACGGCAGTCGCCGAGCTCACGGGTTGTTATCTGGCGTTTCTCTGCCTCAAGAAGAGTGCCTCAAGCTGGCTGTTGGTCCCCGCAGCGCTCAGCCTCGCCGCATTTGTCTGGTTGTTGACGCTGCATCCGACGGCTGCGGGGCGGGTCTACGCGGCCTACGGCGGAGTGTACGTGGGCGCGGCCATCGCCTGGCTATGGATCGTTGACCGCATCCGTCCTGACCGCTGGGATGCGATCGGGGCGGGCGTTTGTCTTTTGGGCATGAGCATCATCATGTTCGGGCCGCGCATGGCCTGAGGGCGAACGGCTGCGCACCACCGGTAGTCACATCCGAGGATCTCAGAGCCGATGCAATTTACAGCGATGCTGTCGGTCCCGTCGCCAATCTGCGCCGCGCACACGACCGTGATGATGTGGCCCACTGGGTCGTGGGCTTGTGGTGAAGACGACTGCGCGCCGGCAGCCAGACAGATCGTCGTGGCGCTTGCGAAAGCCTGGCGGCGAAAGCCACGCTCAACGGGAAACTTTCGGGCCGGAACGCCGGTCGCATTTGCGGAAGCGCAGCACATTTGCGGCATTTGATACGGGAGAATTTACATGGTGAAGTACTCGCTCGTGCGGACGGGGCACACCTTAAGGACGGTCGCGGCGGTGTTCATAGGGCTCGCGCTCTCCGGTGTGTTCACGACGCTTCCCGCAGGCGCGGCCAGCACGGCTGGCGAAGCCGTGCCCAATGTCACCCTGAGCACTTCCAATGGAGACTTCCGCCTCTCCCAACAGAAGGGGCGGGTGCTCATACTCTTTTTCACGTTCCCGGGATGACCGACCTGTGCGCTGGAGGCTCCAGCGCTAAGCAGGATTCGATCGGAGTTCAGGAGCCGAGGCCTGGAGGTGATCGCAATCAACGTCCTTGCGGACAGCGCCAGCCTGCGCCAGTGGGAAGAGTACTGGCGGTCTGTGGGAGGGGAGGACGTGCTCTTCGCTGAGGATGCCCGGGGAGAGGCGGTCGCTGGGTTCAATATCAGAGCTGCGGGCACCAAAATCATCATCGATCGCGCGGGACAGATCATTTTCCGCGACAGCAGGATTACGCCGTACGAGCAACTGCGAGCGCTGGTCGAGCGCGTTCTATGAGCGAGGTTCAGGAGTTCGTACTCTCGTGGATGGAAGCCCTGGTGAGCCTTCTTCCCGTCGGTTACGCCTTCGGCGCGGGAATGGTGTCGACCGTCAACCCTTGCGGTTTCGCGATGCTGCCTGCCTATCTCGCATGCTATCTAGGCGCGCGAGACGATGGCTTCTACGAACGCTACGCCACGTTCCGAGCGGCGAAGGCACTGATGATCGCGCTGTCGGCGTCCGCGGGTTTCATAATACTCTTCTCGGTCGTCGGCAGCGTCATCTCGGCAGGAGGTAGCTTTATTGTTCCCGCGATGCCTTGGATCGCGGTGGTGGTAGGGGTGAGTCTCTTGGTTCTGGGGGGGATGATGCTGGCCGGGCAGTCTGTGTATGCCGGGTCCATGGGACGGCTGGCGAGCCGGATCAGCGATGACGGATCGGGGAGCATCTGGAGCTTTTTCCTTTTCGGCATCGCGTTCGGAGCGGCGTCCTTGAGCTGTACCCTTCCGATCTTCCTTGCGGTTGTGGGTAGTGCCCTCACGACTGGCGGATTTCTCTCCGGCCTCGTCCAGTTCGTGAGTTTTGGCCTCGGGATGAGCCTGGTACTCATCGTTGTGACGCTCGGGATTGCCTTGTTTAAGGAGGGATTTATCGTGGGAAGACTCCGCCGTGCCGTTCCCTACCTGCAGCGGGTCGCAGCGGTTCTTGTGCTGGTTGCGGGCGCATATATCGTCTACTACTGGCTGTTCAAGGCCGGCCTCGTAAACCAGCTTGCGGCCGCATTCCCGTGTGAGCCAGCGGACGGCACTACGCGGGTTCGGCGAATAGCATGAAGTGTTGCCCTTCAAACCGGCATGCACCGTCCGCTCAACGCAGGCTTGACACCGTACCCCAGTACGGAGTCTATCATTTAATTTGTGAAACTCTTCTGGAATAGATGGATTTATTGAACGTCATTAGGCTGGGGCCTGCGATGGCGGGCTTGCGGTACTCATTGGGAGTAGCCTATGGGATTTTTGGAATGGACGCGTTGCACGACATGCCGTTGCCGCACGGCAAAAGGCATAGTTCGCATGCATCGACGGCAACGTTGCTTCGGTTGGACACCGGCCGACGGCTCAAACCGGTGTGCTCCCCGTTGAAGCAGTCCTGCCCGCGAGCCGGTAGTCGCAGCGTTAGCGAACGCGGAGATTAGGTATGAAGGAAAACTTGCCAAAGACCACGCAAGAACCTTCTGCCTTGCGTGGCGTAATGACGTACGTCATGGGCTTGATCACCCTGCTGACATGTCCCTGCCATCTGCCGATCCTGCTGTTGCTGCTCTCCGGCACGGTGGCTGGCGCTTATCTTTCGGAAAATCTGGGAATTGCGGCAATGGCGATGCTGCCGCTTTTCGTGCTGTCCGGATTCGCCACATGGCGCCTGCTGGACTACAAGACAAAAGACCGTTACTAGTTATTTTCCGGTGGAAGACAAGCTGCCCTACGTCTCTGTTTCGAATGCCGGGCATGTGGGATTTTGGGAGCGCGCGGCGGGCGTGATCAGACCTGTCTGATTCCGATTTCCTGGCGGGACCCCGCCTCAGACGGCCCTCATCTTGCTGCCGCGCAGCTCGCGGACCGCGCCCACGCTCACGCTGACAGCGGAGCGCAGTAATAAACACGCCAGCGCGAGTCCCACGACAAGGTCCGGCCAGCCGGACTGCGCGAGCCACACGGCCCCCGCGGCGATGAAGACGGCGACGTTGGACGCGATGTCGTTTCGCGAGCACTCCCACACCGAGCTCATGTTCACGTCCTCCGTGCGGTGCTTCCAGAGCAACGCCAGGCAGATGCCGTTCGCAGCCAGCGCAACGAGGCTGATCACGCCCATCGTCTCGAAGATGGGCACACCGGGATGCAGCACCCTGTAAGCGACCTGGCCAAGAACGAAGAGGGCGGCAAGCGTAATCAGCCCGCCTTTGAAAAGGGCGACTCTCGCCTTTGATGATGCGCTGCCCGATACGGCATAAAGGCTCAGTCCATATGTCAGCGCGTCGCCCAAGTTGTCGAGGGAGTCCGATAACAATGCCGTTGACCTCGCGAGCATTCCGGCCGCCAATACGACGACGAACATTACGGCATTGATCGCCAGTACCGTGCGCAAAGTAGCGCTCTGCCGCTCTCTCAACGCCTCAATCGCGCATTCTTTGTCGCTGCAACAATCCATCGATGCGGTCCAGACGCCTCTCTATCTCGATTGTAAATCTTGCGCCTTGTTGCAACCATATATCTGAACGCAACGCGGCGGGGACGGTCAAAAAATCGAACATCCCAAAACCGACGAAACGTGAATAAACCGGGCAGGAGGAAGGTCGTGCTGGGCGCAGTCGCCGCGGCGGCTGGGCTTGCGGGAGGATTCTGGTGGCGGCACCGTCCCCGCGACGAGCTTGTCGATCGCACCGCGCACGTGCAGATATCCCCGCCCTACGACCCGGCATTTCCGAATCCGCTGCGACTGCCCGGCGCCGACGGCATGCTGGGAATCATTGATGTGCCGGGGACGCTCACCCTGGTGGCAAAGCCCGTACGCCATCAGTTACTGCCTGGCAAAGC
>MERG01000232.1:6629-10001 GCA_001771985.1 Betaproteobacteria bacterium RIFCSPLOWO2_12_FULL_62_13
GGCAAAGCGTCTGCTCTCCTCGTCTATGAAACCGAGCACCAAGGCCGGACGTTTCTCAATCCCGTCCTGCGAGCCCGTACCGGCGCGAACGTGAGAATCCAGTTCTGGAACGCGCTCGATGAGGAAAGCATCATCCATTGGCATGGCTTCAAGGTCGACAGCAACAACGACGGCCATCCGCATTATGCGGTGGCCGGCGGCGCGACGTACGACTATCAGTTCACCATCGCGAACCGCGCCGCGACCTACTGGTATCACCCGCACCCGCACGGGCTCACCGGCAAACAGACGTATCATGGACTGGCCGGGCTTTTCATCGTCGAGGACGATGACGAATTGACGCTGAAGCAGGCGCTCGATCTCAAGCTCGGAGAGACCGACATCCCGTTGCTGATCCAGGACCGGCGCATCGACCCCGACGGCCAGCTTGTTTACGCACCCAATGCAATGGAGCGGGTGCACGGCTATCTCGGCGATCAGGTTCTGGTCAACCTCAGCCCGCGCCCGCATTTTGACGCGGCCACCCGCATCTACCGCTTCCGCATCGTCAATGGCTCCAATGCCCGCGTCTATCGTCTGGCTTTCATGCACGGCGCGGCGCCACTCGCGTATCACATCATCGGCAACGACGGGGGACTTCTTGAGCGGCCACATGCGGTGAGCGAAGCGTTCCTTTCCCCCGCGGAACGCATCGACGTGCTGCTCGACCTGCGCAACGCGCATCCCGGTGACGCCATCGCGGTGGTGAGTCTTCCGTTCGACCCCATGCACCTCGAATCGGCGGCGCAAGAACCCGGGAGCGCCACGTTTCTCACTCCGCATGCCGGCCACGACGCGCCGGTCTCGCAGGACTTGCCTGGCATGTTGCCCGATGGCGCCCCGATCGAGCTCCTCAAAATCAACGTGGGGCGCAAGATCGCCTACGACCGTGCCCTGCCGCAAACGCTCTCGCGCATCGCGCCCATTGACGTTGCCGGCGCCAAGCGACGCAAGTTGATACTCGACTGGTCGGGAAAGGCCTGGCGCATCAATGGGCGCACCTACAACATGTCGGCCACACCGATCGTCGTGAAACGGGCGAGCGTCGAAATCTGGGAGATCCGCAATGCCGCGCGCAGCATGCCGCACCCGATGCACATCCACGGTTTCCAGTTCCAACTGCTCGAGCGCATTGACAGCCCGAAACAACAATTCCGTTTGGCTGTGAACGCTCGGGGGCTTGCTGCGACCGACCTCGGCTGGAAGGACACAGTACTGGTGTGGCCGGGCGAAACCGTGCGCCTCGCCATCGACTTCAGCCATCCTTTCCTCGGCGATCAGGTTTACATGGTTCACTGCCACAATCTCGAGCACGAGGACCAGGGTATGATGCTCAACTTCAAGGTTGCGGGCTAACGAAGCGCGTCACCTGGGGAGTGAACGGAAACGACAACGGCGAATCCGCCGCTACAAAAGCGGGGTGAGCAAACTGGCAGAAGAGTAGGCAGGAGTTTTGGCGCCAGACGGAGGTGATCGTTGAACTGCCGGACCGGATTCAGGCTGCTGAGAAGTAGCTGATTTATAACGTTGTGTCGCACTATCCTCTGGGCACGAATCGCGACGATAAATTCATAATCTTTTGGATTGCCGTTTTTACGACGCGTACAGAGGCCAATCGCGCCATTCTTTTGGCGCGATATTGCGTAATCACGCCACAAAGAGTAGTCTGAAAATGTTCTTGAAATCACTTGGTTACGCCACCGCGCCAAACTCGCGCCAAAAAAAACTAGAAATCATGCCAAAAAAACTGCCAGAAGCCACCGTCGAACACGTCGCGGGGGTCATCTCCAAGTATCCAAAGGGAATCGGCGTTGATGCCCTTCAGCACGAGTTCGCTGGCGCGATCAGTCGCCGTAGTCTGCAGCGTCGCCTTAATGAACTTATTCACGCGAAGCGCATCGTTCCCCAAGGTAAGGGTCCCTCTCGCCTCTACCGTCCCCTCGTTTCCCCGGAGGCGCAGGTGCGGCCACCGGCGGGTCGCTTGCAGATTGAAAGCCAGGCACCCCGCGTCGAGATTTACATTCCTCTGTCCCCGCAAGGCAAGGAAATCAGAGATTACGTTCGACAACCCGTTCAACTGCGCAAGCCTGTTGGCTACAACCGCGAATTCATCGAGTCGTATCGACCCAACGAGACCTTCTACCTTGGGCCGGAAATCCGGGCACACCTTCATCGAATCGGTCGTCCATCCGGGGCGGAACGCCCCGCTGGCACCTATGCACGCGAGATCATGAACCGCCTGCTGATCGATCTCTCGTGGGCCTCCAGCCGGCTCGAAGGCAACACGTACACGCAGCTCGACACTCAGAACCTTATCGAGTTCGGCAGGGCAGCCGAAGGCAAGGACTAGAGCGAAACGCAGATGATCCTCAATCACAAGGCCGCCATCGAGATGCTGATAGAGCACGCGCAGAAGATCGGCTTCAACACATTGACGTTTTTTAACCTGCACGCCCTCTTATCGGACAACCTGCTGGCTGATCCCACAGGAAGCGGCCGGCTACGTGAACGCATCGTCGAGATCGGCGGCAGCGTTTTCCATCCGCTCGGAATTCCCCAATTGCTCGATCAGTACTTTCGTCTGATTCTTGAAAAAGCGGGCGCTATCGACGATCCGTTTGAGCAGGCATTTTTCATCATGGTCCAGATTCCCTATCTGCAGCCTTTTGTGGACGTGAATAAGCGAGTCTCGCGTTTGGGCGCCAACATTCCGCTTATCAAGCACAACCTCTGTCCGCTGTCGTTTGTAGATGTGCCAGAGCGGGCCTATGTCGATGGCTCGCTTGGAGTCTACGAACTCACCGCGGTGGAATTGCTGCGCGATGTATTCGTGTGGGCGTATGAACGGTCATGCCAGCGCTATCTTGCCGTCAGAGCAATAGTCGCGCCGCCCGACCCGATGCGCTTGCGCCACCGTGAAGCCTTGATCGAAGTCGTAGGGAAAATGGTACGGGGGATGCTGCAGCCAACGGAACACGCCGTGCGCACGGCTACCGGGGAGCTGGTCCCACCAAGAGATCTTGATCGCTTCGTTGAATTGGTTCTGAGCGATCTTGGCCACCTTCATGAAGGTAACGTGTTCCGCTATCGGCTGCGCCTGTCCGAGTATCAGGCGTGGAAGAAGGCGCTGGAAAGCGCGACCTCATGACTGCACGCAAGCTGAAGCTCGAGGAATGCACCCATGGAAAAGGGAGATCCGAGACTCGAGCTGGTTTACCGGTTCTTCTCCGGCACCGGCGCCACCTACGATTTCATGGTCAATTTCGCCACGTTCGGTATTGACCGCCGCTGGAAACGCAGGATTGTTGCCCTGCTGCCGCTCAACCCGACGCG
>MERG01000232.1:10017-12413 GCA_001771985.1 Betaproteobacteria bacterium RIFCSPLOWO2_12_FULL_62_13
TGCGGCACCGGAATTCTGACGCTGGCGATCGCCCGTCGTTATCCAAACTGCCGGGTGGTGGGAGTTGAATTGCGGGACGAATACCTGGAAATTGCGCGCGAAAAAGTGCAGAAGCTTGGGATCCGGAATGTCGAGTTGGTGCTAAGCCTGGCGGAAGACTATCGATCAAACGAGCGCTTCGATTGCGTGTGCTCCTCGTACCTCGCCAAATACGCTGACCTCCAGCGGCTTACACGCAACACAAAGGACATGCTGGCCGAGGGCGGGCTGCTCCTGATGCATGATTTCACCTATCCGCCGAAGGCGTATCTGGCTTGGATCTGGCGTTTCTATTTCAAGACCCTGCAGCTTGTGGGAAGCCGCTTTTTCCCGGCCTGGCGCGAGATCTTCCACGGCCTGCCCCGCCTCATCGAGGAAACCCGCTGGGTTCCGGAATTGCAGGAAGCGCTTCGAGAAAACGGGTTCAGGGATATCCGCATGGAACACCTAACCGCGTACGGCTCCGCAATCGTCACCGCCCGCAAATAGCAGCCGATCTAGACCAGCCAACAAAATCAAGGAACATTAGCCGCAGATAAACGCAGATGCGATGGGACTCCAGTGATTGAGTGATTAAGTGATTAAGTGATTGAGTGACTGGGTAAAGCGCCTGGACCCTGGGTTACAAGAAGCTCGATCAGGCGTTCGGATTAAGTGATTGAGTGACCGGGTAAAACGCCTGGACCGCTCACCAACCAATCACTTGGTCACTGAATTACTAAATCACTTGTCTTATCGTTCATCAGCGGCTGCTTGGACTTAGATGTAGGTCAGGTTGCCGCATCGGCTACCTGACCTGCCTGCGCCGCGCGCCTGTCTGCGTGCGACGCACAGGCAGGCGGCAGGCAGGCGCGAAGTCGATGTCGGGGAACGCTGCGCGTACCCCGACCTACATCGAATACCGAGCTTTGCAAGAGAACGCGACACGCACACCCCCCCCCCTCCCCCGCTACAGCGAGGGAGGGGAGGTTCGTGGCGCAAGACGGCCGTCATCCGCTTGCGCAAGGCTCAATATTGCTGAAGGGGCGGCGCGAAGCAGCCGGGTGTCGAGCGGTTTGGGAAAATCCCCGACCGCTCTTGCCGCCAGATCCAGCCGGGCCGCAATTTCATGGCGCATCCGCGTTTCCATAACCCGTTTCGCGTTTCCGAACCATTCGCGAAAATCGGCTTCCCTCCCTGCCGAAAGGTGCGACGCCTGGAAATTCGTCTCCCGGGAAAAGCAGAGAAAGAGCGGCGCCAGGCGAGAAATCCTTGCCGGCAAATTTTCCGGGCCCGCTTCCAGGGTGAGGACTTCCTCGAGATCGTCGGCAATCTGGTAGGCCTCCCCCACCCGCGCGCCCCACTCAAAAGCGAGAGTCCTCAGCGCCGGAGAGGCGCCAGCCGCAATGGCACCGACCTTTGCAGCCGCACCAAACAGCGCCCCGGTCTTGAGATGGATGATGCGATCATAAAGCTCTGGTCGATATCTACCCTCGGCGACTGCCTTGGCCAGATCCAGGGGATCGACCGACTCCTGGTAGGCCCCGCTCGCCATCGTTGCAATGGCTTCGGCCACCGCTAAACCATCCCAGCGGCTGATCTTCATCATTTTTGCTATCGCCGCTGCGAATATGAGGTCGCCGAGCAGCACCGCTTTGCGGGGTCCCTCGACGGTCCAGGTCGCCGGGCGATTCCGGCGGCGGATATCCTCGTCCACGTAATCGTCGTGAATCAACGAAGCCGCCTGGATGCATTCAATCGCAACGGCGCGAGGGATCGCATCCTCGAGCTTGCCTCCTAACGCATCGCTGACGAGGCAGACGAGGCACCCGCGTATCCGTTTGCCATCCGCAAGGACCTCGTGGAGGGTATCGATGTACCTCGCGGCGAGATCCCCGAAAAACTCCGGCACCCAGCGCGCCAGTTCCGAATCGAGCCGAGCCTTGATGGCTCGCCAATAAACGGGAAAATTCGGGTTACCCCTGCACCGCGCCTTTACCCGAGCCATCGTAAACTCGCCATGCCCGCGCCGAGCAGAATAACGCCCACGCTGAGGCTTTTCAGAATCGATTCAAACTGCCGGATGTGGGCGCTGTCGATTTCCGCGATCTCACCTGAAGCCCGCTTCATCTCCTTGTAAGGGCGCGAGGCCTTGATCTCGACGAGGCTTAATAGCCCCATGGAAGCGGCCACCAGCAGCGCCGCAGCCGAAACGCCATTCGTTTGCAGAACGTATCCTGCCAGAACAGGCAAGCTTCCCCAGGACAAGGCGAACCATGAGTCGGTATGGAATCGGCCCTTGAACCATTCCAGGTTGTAGGCGAAGACGAAGAATCCCTCGGGAATGGCTATGAGCCAGAGAAGCGGAGTATATAGAA
>MERG01000233.1 GCA_001771985.1 Betaproteobacteria bacterium RIFCSPLOWO2_12_FULL_62_13
GATCGTGGCGTCGATGATCGGGTGATTGAAGTGGCATGAGGCGATGGGCTTGAAAGCCACGTGCTCGATTTCCCAGCGCGTGCCGAGTCGAGCCGTCGTCGCTCCAAGGTCGCAATTCGCTGCGCCTGCGCCGAGGTAAGTCCGGTACAGCCCGAATTTTCCTTCATAGGGCGTGCTCGGTCCCACGAAGCCGCCGCGCGCCAACATCGCGGCCGTCATTCCGCCGACACCGGCCCAACCGGCGTGCATGCGCTTGGTCCACGCGTCGTTCGCCGTGAACTCGTTGTTTCCGGCTGCGGTACTGTAGGCGATGCCCTGCGCCATGGTGAGCTGCACGGGTTCCAGACGGAGCAGCCGTCCAGCGGTGATGGCGGCACCGAAAGCGCCGACCACGCCTACTGGATGAAAACCGGCGCGCTGGAAGCCGCCCTTGGCAGCCGCGCCGATGCGGACCGCGCACTCTACGCCCGCGATGTAAGCGGTAAGCGCTTCTTTGCCGTTCGCCTTGACAAATGCACCCATGCCGAGCACGCACGGCGCGACGAACGCGCTCGGATGCACGCGCCCGAAGATCGAGGTGTCATCGAAGTCGAGCCCGTGGATCAGGATGCCATTCATCAGAACCGCATCGCGCAGATCGAGCTTGCCCGACATGCCGATCACTTCGTAATCGCCGAAGCCGAAAGCGCTCAGGCTCTCGAGCGTGCGCCGGGCGAACTCGAAGCTCGCGGCGGCATACGCGACCCCGATCGCATCGAGCAGATGCAGCTTCGCGGCTGTGCGCGCGGCGGCTGGAACCGCTTCGTAGTCGAGCGCGGCAGCGAACTCCGATAACGTTTCGGCTATCGAACGCGCCGAATCGGTGGACGCGACCCGAGGTTCCGCACTCATGTTCAGTCGGCGCGAAGCTTGGCCTGCCTCACGACCTTTTCCCAAAGACGCAATTCCTTGCGGATGAACTCGGCAAACTCGGCGGGCGTGCCGCCTTTGACTTCGGCGCCCAGACCCGATATGCGCTCGCGCACATCCGGCAGCCGCAGCACCTCGTTGATCTCCGCGTTCAGGCGCTGGATGATCCCCGCGGGGGTGCCTGCCGGCGCGACGATGCCTTGCCATTCGTAGACCTCGTAGCCTGGAACGCCTGCCTCCATCGCCGTCGGAACATCCGGTAACGCGCTCGAGCGTTTATTGCTGCTCACCCCGAGTGCGACGAGCCGGCCTGCCTTCACATGCGGAAACGCGGGCGGGATCGTCAGAAATATGGCTTGTATCTGGCCTCCGACGAGGTCGATGACCGCAGGACCGCCGCCCTTGTACGGCACGTGAACGATATCCGTGCCCGTCGACACTTTGAAAAGCTCCATCGCCAGATGATTGGCGCTGCCGGCACCCGCCGTCCCATAGCTCAACTGGCCAGGCTTCGCCTTGGCGAGCGCGATGAACTCCTTCACCGATCGCGCGGGCACGCTCGGATGGATGACCAGCAGGTTCGGCAGCAGCGCCATCAGAGTGACGGGCGCGAAATCCTTTATGGTGTCATACGGTAGCTTCTTACGAAGATACGGATTGGCGCCATGCGCGATATTGGCCGTCATGATGGTGTACCCGTCTGGCGCGGATCGGGCGAGAAGCTCCGAGCCGATGATCGCACTCGCGCCGGGCCGGTTATCCGCCACCACCTGCTGCCCGAGCCGCTCGCTCAGTCTTTGCGCCACGATGCGACCCAGGATGTCAACGCCGCCGCCCACCGCATACGGAAGGATGTATCGGATCGGCCTGTTCGGATAAGCCGACTTCTCCTGTGCGAGGGCTGCTTGCGAGCCCAGCGAGCCGACGACCCCAAAAACAATCAGACGAAGAATGCTTTTCATATGCTTGTGTCCCGGATTGAAGATCATGGAAGAGTGCCCGGAGCTCGCGTTCCCCCACCAAACTCGCGTGCATTATACTGTCACCTGCAAAAGTAGCATACCGGGACGCTTCGTGCAGGTCCCGCCGCTCGCAGCATAGCCCACGATCTAATCCGTCTCTCGCGATTTCAGCGATCAAAGGTGAACGATGGCGCAGCAACCCAAGGGCCTGCTCATGGTGTGGACCGATATTCCCGCAGAGGTCGAATACGAATTCAACGAGTGGTACAACCGTGATCACGTGCGCGAGCGAATACTCGGCGTGCCAGGCTTCATACGCGGCCGCCGCTTCGTGTCCGACAGCAGCAGCCCGAAATATCTCGCCACTTACGAGGCGGAGTGTATCGCCGTTCTCACATCGGAGCCCTATCGGGCGATCGTCCGCGACCCCGACGCGCCGAGCCGCAAGTTCATTCCCCGTTTTGAGCACACGATCAAGGGCATTTGCGACATCACCGCCGAGGCCGGTGAGGCCGAAGGCGCGGCGCTGGGTGTATTGCCGCTCACGAGATCTCCCGGGCGCGAACCCGAGTTACGCCAGCGGATCGCCGATGCGCTCATTCCCGAGCTGATGCGCAAACACGGCGTCGTTGCAGCGCGTTACGCGGAGAAGAACCCCGCGGCGCTTGCTGCCGGCACAGCCGAACACCTGCGCCCGACCGACAAGTACATCGATGCGGTACTCATGATCGAAGCGGTATGCCGGGAGGATCTTGCCGCTGCGCTGCAGCTTGTCGCGCGCGAGGCGCTTGCCGCGCACGGCGCGGAACCGCAAGGCGAAGCGCGGCGCCTGAGTGTGATCTACACGCTGCATGTGCCGCCGCGCAGGGCCGGCGCAACGACATGAAGCGCTACCAGGCATTGATCCCGGGTGTATCCGGAGTGGTCGGGCGCAGGCTCGCCGAACATCTGGTCGCGAGCGGGGAATGGGACGTGATCGGGCTTGCGCGTCGCCCACCCGCAGATCCGGCGGGTTATCGCGTGATCGGCGTCGATCTGACCGATGCCGGGGCATGCCGCACTGCATTGGCCGGGCTCGGGGATATCACTCATGTTCTGTATTGCGCCCGTTACGATCACAAGACGGCGGCGAGCGAACCGATCGACGCCAACCTGGCCATGTTGCGCAACGTGCTCGACGCGATCGAGCCGGCGGCGTCCGGACTTCGACACGTCCATCTGGTGCAGGGCTCGAAGTATTACGGATCGGAGCTCGGGCCCTATAAGACGCCGGCCAGGGAGTCCGACCCCCGCGTCCTCGTCGACAACTGGTATTACGCACAGGAAGATTTCACGATCGAGAGGAGCCGCGGCAAATCGTGGACATGGAGCGCAAGCCGTCCGCACGGTATTTGCGATCACGCGCCGGGCATTGCGCGCAGCATGGCCATGGTAATCGCCGCGTACGCGGCGATCTCGAAAGAGCTCGGCCAGCCGCTGCGTTTCCCGGGAACGCGCGGTAACTTTCAGGCCATCTATCAGGTGGTCGAGGCAACACTGCTTGCCAAGGCGATTGCCTGGATCTCGACGAATCCCGAATGTGGCGGCCAGGCATTCAACGTCACGAACGGCGATTACATCCGCTGAGTCAATCTCTGGCCGCGTTTTGCCGAATTCTTCCGCATGGAACCCGGTCCCGTGAAAACACTGCGCCTGGCGCAGGCCATGAGCGACAAGGCGCCGGTGTGGGATCGTATCGTCCAGAAGCACGGCCTCAAGCCGACGCCGTACGAGCGGGCTGCGCTGTGGTCGTATGGCGATTTCATTTTCACGCCCGATTACGACATGATGTCGGATACCCTCAAGTTGAGGCGCTACGGCTTCTGGGAAAGCATCGACAGCGAAGAGATGTTCCTGGCACTGTTCGCGCATTTCCGCCGCCAGAAGATCATACCGTGATCGTGGCAAGGCCTAGATGCCGAGCAGACCCGCAGCGTTCTTGTAGACGCACTTTTCCATCACGTCTGGCTTTAGCGGCAGGCGCACGAACCATTCCGCATAGTCCTTAAGCGGCGTGAGCGGGTACGCGCTCGCGTAAATGAAGCGGTCGGCGAGCCAGCCGTTCGCCGCTTTGAGCCAGTCGTCCATGCCCGGCATGTTGTAAAGATACATGTCGGGTGACAGATGGATGTTCGGACGGCGGAACGCGACGTGCAGGATCTCGTGGACCCAGGGCCAGTTGCCGTGCGACACCACTATCTTGAGAGTGGGGAAATCTGCCGCGACGCGATCGAGCGGAATCGGGCTGGAGTAGCTCAAGTCCGGTCCGGCATTGCCGCCTGTCATGATAACCACGGGGACGTTGCGGTCTTCGATGTGCCCGTAGATCGGATATAAGCGCCGGTCGTCCGCATACATGGGTATCGGATACGCGCCGGGCTCGATCGTGATCCCGCGAAATCCCGCCTTGATCGCGTCATCGATCTGTTGCAACGCTGCCCGGCGTGAAGTCGGGTCCACCCCGGCGACGCCTACGAAGATCTTCGGATATGCCTTGCAGATGTCCTGCACGTCCTTGTTGCTGATGCTGCCGAGCATGTCCGAGAGGCGCGCCATGATGACGCCGCGGCTCACACCTGCCTCTTTCATCTCCTCGAGCAGCAAAGGCATGGATTTCTTCTGGGCCGACGGCGCCGGCTTCAAACCAAGCTGACGCGTAAAGCGGTCGCGCCGAGGCGCGTTGGCGTACATCGCCGTCTTGAGTATGCCTTTGAGCGGCGGCCTCACGCGGAAATCGATTATTTTCATTGGACACTCTCCCTTCGTGACGGGTGGTAAGTAACTGGTGTTTTCTATTTCTTGACGCCGATGCCGGATTTCTTGATGACGGCGCCCCATCTCGCGATCTCGGCAGCGATGTGCGCGGTGAGCTGTCCGGGCGTGCCGCCCACGGTCTCGGCGCCCAGAGTGGCCATCCGCTCTTTGACATCCGGCTGGGTGAGGGCTTTGTTGATTTCGCCGTTCAGCCTGGCGATCACATCCCTGGGCGTGCCTCGCGGCGCGAGAATCGCCTGCCATTCATTGAAGTCGAATCCGGGGACGCCGCTTTCGGCTACTGTCGGCACGTTAGGCAGCGCGGGCGAGCGCTTGGCGCTGCTCACGGCAAGTACGCGCACCTTGCCGGCTTTCGCGTGCGGAAGCGCCGGCGGGATCGTGATGAACATCATCGGGATCTGTCCGCCCAGCAGGTCGGTGATTGCCGGCCCCCCTCCTTTATACGGCACGTGCGTCACGTCGAGACCCGTCGCGTGCATGAACAATTCCATCGCGAGATGGTTGGCGCTGCCGCTGCCGGCGGAGGCGTAATTGAGTCCTCCCGGCTTCGCTTTGATCAGTGCGATCAGATCGCCGGCAGACTTTACCGGCAGCGATGGGTGCGTTATCAGGATCATCGGCAACAGAGCCAGCAATGTAACCGACGAAAAGTCTTTCGTGGTGTCGTAAGGCAGCTTGACGTTCAGATAAGGATTGGCGCCGTGTGCGATGTTTACGTGGATGATCGTATAGCCATCCGCGGGAGATTTCGCAAGGAGATCGGACGCGATGATTCCGGATGCGCCCGGGCGATTGTCGACGATCACCTGCTGACGCAGGCTTTCCGTCAGCTTCGATGCAATCAGCCGGCTTACGATGTCCGACGCGCCGCCGGGTGCGTAAGTAACGAGCAGGCGTACCGGCTTGTTCGGAAAAGCCTGCTCTGCGGCTTCGCCGGGCGGTGCAGCGGCCAGAGTAGCTGCAAATGCCGCGACTGCGGCGCGGATGGTGATTGTCATTTCGATTTCTCCTCCTAGGTCTTATAGGACGACGAGCGTGAGCCCGTGACAGGACAGACATCGGGCAACGATGCGAGAGTCATTGTGATAATATGTCCAGCGCCAAGAATATACCATACGTCCTTTGAGGTAATCACATCGACGCACGCAAAGTCGCCATCGTAATAGGCGTCAGCGGAGTTACCGGCACAGCGCTTGCCGAGCAGTTGCTGCGATCGCCGAAATGGAAAGTATACGGCGTGTCGCGGCGGGCTCCTCAATTCAGTGAGGAAACGCCGCGAGGCGCGTTTTTTCACGTCAGCGTCGATCTCACAGACCCGCAGGCGACGCGCCGCGTGCTCGGTGCGTGCTCCGACGTCACTCACGTGTTCCACTGCGCCAATCATGGCGATAAACATACTCGCCTTGCGATGTTTACGAACGTAATCGATGCGGTGGAGGCGGCTGCCTCGAACTTCTCCAACATCAATCTACTACAGGGCACGAAGTATTACGCATCCCACCTGGGACCATTCAAGACGCCGGCGAAGGAGTCGGACCCGCGCACCCCTGGCGCGGACTTCTATTACTCCGAGGAGGACTTGGTCATAGAGCGTCAGGCAGGCAAGCGATGGACGTGGACTGCAGTACGCCCGCACTCGGTTTGCGGGTACGCGCCAGGAAATCCGATGAACCTCGCGAGCCTGATCGGAATCTACGGTTCGATCCTGTGCGAGCTTGGGCAGCCCTTCGGTTTTCCCGCCTCGGCGCGCTGTTTCGAGACGCTGTTCGATGTGTGCGATGCCGGTTTGCTCGCGAGGGCGGCGATCTGGGTTTCGACCACGGCCAAGTGCGGCAATCAGGCGTTCAACGTCAACAATGGTGACTACTTCCGCTGGAAAAACATGTGGCCCGCGCTTGCCCGGTTTTTCGGGCTCGCGCCGGCGGGACCGCAGCCGTATCTGATGGCGGAGTTCCTGCGCGACAAGAGGCCGCTCTGGGATCACATGACGGCGAAGCATGGTTTGAAACCGTTTCCGTTCGACCGCGCGCCCGGCTGGGCGCACGGTGATTACACGCCGCCCGATTCGCGCTTCGCCTGCGAGTACGACCTCATCTCGGACTTGGTAAAGATCCGGCAGCACGGTTTTTGCGAGGCTCTCGACAGCGAGCACATGTTTCTTCGAGTACTGGCGCGCTTGCGCGCTGAAAAAGTCATTCCCTGATCGAGCAGCCGAATTTCCCCACGCGACATCAGAGTTCCTGCCGGGTTTTTTCATTCACCTACTCACACAGGCATCCGCAATGATCATCGACATGAGACTCCGCCCGCCGTTGAAGTCGTGGAAAACAACCGCGCAGTTCACAGAAGGCACCGGCTATTACCCCTCGCGCATGGGATTCCCGCGCCCTCCTTCGGTCAGATCGCAGTCGGTCGACGATCTTCTGAAGGAGATGAAGGAAGCCGACATCCTGGGCGTCATCATGGGGCGGCAGGCGCCTCGACCTCTGGGCATCATTCCGAACGACGAAATTACGGAGGTCATGCAGCAGCACCCGGGCCGCTTTGTCGCCTTCACCGGAATCGATTTGCGCGACATCGAAGCCGGACTGAAGGAAATCGAGCGGACGCGTCGCATTGAAGGCTATCGCGGCGTGTCGATCGAACCCGGTGCGTCGTTTACACCGATGTACCCGGACGACAAGACGCTGTACCCGATCTACGAGCGGTGCCAGCAGCTCGACCTGCCCGTTTCGATCACCATCAGCGGCATGTTGTGCACCATGGTCGGCAACGATCTCGCTTACGGCTCTCCGACTCCCGTGGCG
>MERG01000234.1 GCA_001771985.1 Betaproteobacteria bacterium RIFCSPLOWO2_12_FULL_62_13
TACGAACCAGGGGGTCGTGGGTTCAAATCCTGCCGGGCGCGCCACGAATCAATGAGTTAGGCCACCTTCGCGTGGCCTAATTTTTTGTCTGCAACGCTTTGCAACGCTTCGGGCGTTGCATTTGCTTTGGCAACGATCTTGACGCTTGGCGCCCGCAGGGTCGTGAGTACCGGTGTCGACCGCGATGCATCGATCCGGCTCACCCCCTCGATCAGTTCCCCGATCTCCGCAGCACTGTAGTGCGTCGTGATGCTGCCGTTCTTGTGGCCCAAGAGCACCTGGCGGGTCTCGAAAGGCACTCGTGCCGCTCGCAGACTGCGGCCGAACGTGTGCTTGAGATCGTGGATGCGCACATGTTCGAAACCTCACGGCGCATCCTTACCGAAGCGCTCCTTGTACTTCCCGGCAGCTTTCTTGCGGGCGTTCTGCCACGCGGTGTTGTTCATGCTGTCGAGCTTCTTGCGTCGATAGGTGAAGACGTAGTCGGGATGCTTTCCCCTACGTGCATCCACCACCGATCGGGCCACCGCGTTCAGAACGACCAGGCGATCTTCCCGGTTCTTGACCCCACTTAACCCGTCCTCGCTGAAAATCGCGGGGATCACAAATACCGTGGTGTCCAGTTCCGGAATCTCGACCTCCCAATCCCACTTGAGATTGCACACCTCCTGCTCCCTCACGCCTGTATTGACCTTGAACAAGGCCATCTGGCCGTTGGGATCGTAGGGGAGTTCCCCAAACAGCAGAGCTTGCTCCTCCCACGACAGGGGGGTAAGGCTTTCTCGCGTGGAGATTCCTTTCCATCTCGATCAGCGGGGCCGTCTCCAACCAGGACATGCCGTTGGGGTGGCGCCACTTTCGAGCGCAGAGGTTGAGAATCCGCCGCACTACCTCGAACGACCGATTAACGGTCGTAACTCCAACTCCGTCTCGCTTTAGACGGTGTTCCTTGAATGGCCGCAGAGTTTCATCGTGGACTTCTTCGAGCGCGAGGTCCCCGACGAAGGGATCAAGCAGCCCGACGTGCCAGGCCAGGTTCTCCGATGAAGCGAGTTTCGGTGCCTCATCTCTCAGGTACTTGCGCGCAGCCTCTCGGAAAGTAACACGAGCTGGTTCTCGTTCGCCCCATGCTTTATTGCCTCCCTTCCCGACAATGGGCCGACCGTTGCCAACGTTATGTTCGCTCCGACCGGCATAATCGTCAATAGGCTGAAGTAGCGTGATTTCGATTTGCTCCGCCCTCGCATCGAGATCGCTCTTTCGATAGGCACGCGCTTGAGTTGATAGCTTGATTACAGGCACGAAGGGCCGCACATGCTTCATGAACCAGTTGCGGTCCACGCCCAGGTAGTGGTGTGCGATGCTTGCGCGGATCCAGCGCCCCCACGCGAAATTGCTCGGTGCACTCATCGTGAGGTTGACAGGCTACTACGCCAGAATGCCGAGCCGCCCTACGCGACCAGCCAATAGAGACGTCCGGCGCTCCTTAAAAAAAGCACGGCATTAAAGCGCTTGCCGCGCTCTCGCGGCTGGGGTAGATTGCTCGGTGATTGACCGCAAGTCCCCTTTTAAGACCAGCTTGGATCGCGGTCCTCTCCCCGGGAGGAGAAAGCGGGAATGAACGTAAGGCCCGTTATACGCATTCTGCGAGTTCTCTCGCACTTGCTCCCGGCGCGCGGGCTCGGCGCGGCGACAGCGCTGCCGGATTGATTTTCCTGTCGTTCTATCGTTCTCGTGTGCCGAAACGGATACAACCGTCCACGTGCAAGACATCGCCGAAGCCGCCGGTATCGGCGTGCATTACCGCTTCCTCGAATACCACGATATGCGCGAAGTAATATATAACAATAGCAAAGAACCGATTTCGAACTCGAGCGGGTCGTGGTACGCTGCATCACTTCAGTCCTATCTCTCGCAGAGTGCAAGAAAATGGTCGGGATCTTCGAGAAACAGCGTGCATGAGCAATCCGGCGGCGCATGAACCTGTTGAGGCTTGTTGAGCGGGTCGTCGTGGCGCGGCTGCCGTGCAGTGACGCATAAACCAGAAGATAATCGAATCAAACGGAGGAGCCATGTTGTCAATGAATCACACTCGAGCAACCATGCTCGCGGCGGTTGCTGTAGGACTGGCCACCGCTGTAACGAGCGCGTGGCCGCAAACGACTTACCCCGCGAAGCCCGTGCGCATTCTCGTCGGCTTCGCACCCGGTGGTTTCACCGACATCGCAGCGCGGATCGTTGGGCAGAAGTTCGCCGACTCGTTGTCGCAGTCGTTCGTGGTGGAAAACCGTCCCGGCGCAAACGGCGGCATCGCAGCGGACCTCACCTCGAGAGCCGCGCCGGACGGATACACGATATTCATGTCGCATGCTGGAACGACGATCAATCCGCATCTGCACGACAAGGTGCCGTATCATCCGCTGCGGGACTTCACAGCAATATCGCTGGTGGCTACCACGCCGAACATCCTCGTGGTCCATCCGACCGTGCCGGCGAAATCGGTCAAGGAGCTGCTTGCTCTTGCGCGTACTCGGCCCGGTTCCTTTACGCAGGCGACGGCGGGTTTTGGCTCGCCGGGGCACCTGTCGGGAGAATTGCTCCAATTGATGACACAGACGAAATTCGTGTCCGTCGCATACAAGGGCTCCGGTCCGGCATTGATCGATTTACTGAGCGGGTACGTGGATCTTTCGTTCCCGACGATCGCTGCCGTGACCCCGCACCTGAAAACGGGAAGGTTGCGGGCGCTGGGTGTGACGAGCGCGAAGCGCTCATCATCCCTGCCTGATGTGCCCACGATAGCGGAAGCGGGCGTGCCGGGGTTCGAGGTCGTCGGCTGGTACGGTTTGCTCGGGCCGGCGGGAATGCCGAAGGAGATCGCATCGCGGCTCGCAAACGAAGTCGCGCAGATGATGAAGGCTGCAGACGTTCGCGAGCGCATGATAAGCCAGGGCGCCGAACCGGTGGGCAACACGCCTGAGGAGTTCACGAGGTATCTGGCGGAGGAGTTCGAAAAATGGGGTAAGGTGGTGAAGGCGACCAAGATCCGGGAGAAGCCGTAGCGGCTGCTTCCGCGCAAGAGGACGAAATACCAAAGCAGGGGACGGAGCAATCAAATTGGAATTACTCATCCAAGCGATTTACGCCTCCGACAGCGATCGACAAGAAATAGTCTATGAGCCAAACCCGAAGCCTCGCTGAGTTCGTGGCACGCCTGCGCTACGAGGATCTGCCACAAGTAGTGGTCGAACAAGCTTGCCGCATTGTCGCCGATACCGTCGGCTGTGCGATCAGCGCTTGGGCGGAGGATCACGAGAAATCCCGCGTCGCGCGAGAAATTGGAAAGCTTTACGGGGCCGATCCCGGTGCATCGATCATCGGCGCCGCCGGTGTGAGATCGCAGCCGGCATTTGCCGCGCTCGCGAATGGCATTCTCTCCAACGCTGCCGACAACGACGATACGCACAAGCGCGCGCTGCTGCATACGGGATCGGTCGTCGTGCCGACGGTGCTGGCGCTTGCCGAGATGCGCCGATTGTCGGGACGCGATCTCATTGTGTCGCTCGTCGCCGGTTACGAAGTGGCGGTACGCGTTGGCATGGCGGTAATGCCGACACATTACCGCTTCTGGCACTCGACGGCGACGAACGGCACGTTCGGTGCCGCGGCCAGCGCAGCGAAGGCGCTGAAGTTGGATGCCGACGGCGTGCAGCGTGCGCTGGGACTTGCCGGCACGCAGGCAGCCGGGCTCAACACGTTCTTTGAATCGGGTGACATGACGAAGAGCATTCACCCCGGCAAAGCCGCGTTCAACGGTATCCTTTCGGCCCAACTCGCGCAAATCGGTGCGACCAGTCCACCTGCCATCCTCGAACACCCCAAAGGCTATCTCAATGCATACTCGAGCGACCCGAAACCGGAGGCGCTCGTCAACGGTCTGGGCTCGACATGGGAGATTTTGCACAACGGATTCAAGTTTTATCCGTCGATACTCGCGAGCCATTCACCGATTCAGGCGACGCTGGCCATCGTCCGCAAGCACACCATCGACCCGAGGCAGATCGCGCGCATTACCAACGAAACGTACAACACCGTGAAGACGCATTTTTCCAATCGGGATGTGACCGGTGTCATGTCTGCGCGCGTTTCGGTACCTTATTGCATCGCCGTCTCCGCGATCGACCGGGAGCTGACCCAAGCGCAGTTTTCCATCGCGCGTATCAACGATCCGCTGGTACGTGAAGTACTCGCCAGGACGGAGGTCATCGCCGATGCGGAACTCAACAAGGTTTATCCGGACAAGTTTCCCGCACGCGTCACCATTCATGTGAAGAACGGCGCATCGTTCCAGGAAACGGTGCTCTTTCCAAAGGGAGATCCGCAGGATCCGTTGAGCGCAGAAGAGCTGGAGGCGAAGTTCCGCGGAAATGTCGCCACAATGCTGATTCCCTCTCGCGCCGGCGAGCTGCTTGACGCGATCTACACGTTGCCTGGCGCACGCAACACGGATCGTCTCGTATCACTCTTGCATGCGTGACGACCGTTATTGGAGGAAGCCCGATGTGCGATAGCGAAACAGGCAAAGCGGGGGCAGGGTGGCGCGGATGGATGGCGCTGCCTGCGCGAAGGCCGCATGTGGCTCTCGGAGATTGGGTCGATTTGACGTGGCCGCTCTCGGTGACGGTCCCGCGCATCGCATCGTTTCCGCCGCCGCGCCTGGAGCGCATTGCGGCGATTCCGGACAAGCCGCTCAACATCACCGAATTGCACATGGTTGTGCACATGGGCACCCACGTCGATTCGCCGCGCCATTTCTACACCGATGGGCCTGCGTTCCAGGACATTCCCCTCGTGCGCCTCATCGGCCCCGGCGTGGTGTGGCGGATAAACAAGCCGCTATACGGCATCATCGAGCCGGAGGATCTCGAGCGCATGCAGCCTGCGCTCGAAGCGGGCGACATTCTCGCCATTGATACGGGAGCAGCCGACCGGGTGGGCAGCGCCGACTTTGGCCGCCACGCGTCGCTTTCCGTTGCCGCGGCCGAATGGCTCGTAGCGCAAGAACTGAAGCTCGTGGCGGTCGATATGCCCACGCCCGATGTGGCAATCGACAAGCGGCCTGCCGGGTTCATATGGCCGGTTCACCGAACGCTATTGCGCGATGGCGTCCTGATTGCCGAGATGGTAACCAATCTGGGGTCGCTCGCAGGACGACGCGCCGAGTTCATGTTTTGCGCGCTCAACATCACGGATTGCGACGGAGCGCCGGCGCGCGTGCTGGCCCGTCCAATTGCGAATTGACCACACAAGGAGACCGATGTGACTCAGGAACTGCCTGCGCCGATCGTCAACGCCGATTCTCAAGAGTTCTGGGCCGCGGCTCGGAATGATCGCCTGTTGATCCGCAAATGCCGCGCATGCGGCAAGACGCACTTCATGCCGCGACATCTGTGTCCCGCATGCTGGTCGGCAGACCTCGAATGGGTACAGAGCAGCGGCCGCGGCACCGTGCACAGCTTTACCATAATCAGGCGCGCCTCGGTGCCGGAGTTCGCGGCACGCGTTCCCTACGTCGTCGCGTTGATCGACCTCGAGGAAGGCCCACGCATGATGGCGAACATTCTCGGGGAAGATGCGCTCAAGACGGAGATCGGTGATCCTGTAGAGGTTTGCTTTGAAGCGCGTGCCGAGGGAGCAAGAATCCCGCAGTTCGTTCGCAAGGTGAAGTGAAAGGGGAAGCGGAATGCCAACCACTGGAGTAGAGACGCTGCGCAACCGTGTGGCCATTGTCGGAGTCGGTGAATCGGACATCGGCAAGGTCCCGCACATGACCGGGTTGGGCCTCAATGCTCAGGCGGCGAAGCGCGCCCTGGACGAAGCGGGATTGAAGGTTTCGGACATCGATGGGCTGCTTACGGCGTATTCGTTTACCGAGCCGTACTTCATGCTGGGGACGGTGCTTTGCGAATACCTCGGTCTGCAACCGCGTTTCAATGCCTCCATGGTGGTCGGGGGCGCTTCGCCGGCGGTGATGCTGAAACATGCCGCCGAGGCAATCGCGACCGGACAGTGCAACACCGTGCTGGTGTGCGCCGGAGAGAATCGGGCAACAGGGCAGACGCGGGATCAGGCCGTTGCCGCGCTGGCCGCAGTCGGTCATCCCTATTTCGAGCGGCCGTACGGAGCTTCCATACCGGGCTGCTATGCCATGATCGCGCGCCGCCACATGAATCGATTCGGCACGACGCCGGAGCAGCTTGCTACCGTTGCGGTGACTACACGCGCGCATGCGGGGCTCCACCCCAATGCGCATATGCGCAAGCCCATCACTCTCGCGGACGTTCAGAGCTCCAAGCCGATTGCCGATCCGCTGCGGATGCTGGACTGCTGCATCATCTCGGACGCGGGTGGAGCATTCATTGTGACCTCTGCAGAACGAGCGAAGGACCTTCGATTGAAACCTGCATACCTGGCCGGCATTGGGGAATTTCACACGCACGAACACATACTGTGTGCACCCAGCCTCAGCGAGTTCGGCGGCAGGGAATCCGGACAGGCGGCATACCGCATGGCTGGCCTGGGGCCATCCGACGTCGATGTTGCGGAGTTATACGACTGCTTTACCATCGTGCCGATCATCGAGCTCGAAGAGCTTGGCTTCTGCTCGCCCGGGGAGGGCGGTCCCTTCTATGAGAAGGGAGCGGCGTCGATGGGCGGAAAGCTTCCCGTCAATACCCATGGCGGGATGTTGTCGCACGCCCACGCGGGCGCCGCCGGCGGCCTGTTTGGGATCGTGGAGGCTGTGCGGCAGCTGCGGGGAGGTTTGGGTCCGCGACAGGTGGAAGGTGCTGAAGTCGCGTTGGTGCACAACGAAGGCAGCATCATGTCTTCGCACTGCACCGCGATACTGACGAGCCAGCCGCGGTAATCACGTACCGCGAGTCAGCCGATGGCCAGCTCGCAGGCGAGCTCTCTGGCGTTGCTTATTGCCTCGAGCCGGACCAACCGCTCGTAAAGCGTCGTCGCATCGAGGTATGCTGCGCCCGCGACGCAGTCTCTAAACATTGCTTCACGCATGTCGTGGACGGCTCACGAACTCATCGGTCATCGCTCGGGGGTGATCAAATTCCTTGATCCGAACCATGGCTACGCCCGGTGAATCGGCATTGGCGGCATAGGACGACAAACACACTGACATAGGCCACGTCGCCTTTTCTGAGTAGCCGACGACGTGTCTTGGTATCGAGCACGGGTCGCGGCGATTTATCATCAGATCGTCCGCCCCGACGAACGTCGCAAACGTCAACTTGCCTCCTCTTCGTCGAGCTTTTTCAGCTTCATATCAGTTCGCCCTGATGCGTGCGGCTTTCAGCACTTATGCTTGAGATTTCTGGTCAAGGCCGGCGAAACCGTGAATAATCGGGCCGGCGCTTCTCGAGAA
>MERG01000235.1 GCA_001771985.1 Betaproteobacteria bacterium RIFCSPLOWO2_12_FULL_62_13
CGGGATGACATACAAACCGCGCGCAAGGTATATGGTCTGGAGTGACCGGTAAGACTTGCTTGTATTCTACTGAGCATTGCAGAAATGGTTGACAATGCTCAGCCCTCATCCCCGGCCCTTCTCCCGAGGGGAGAAGGGCGATTTTAGGCGCAAATGGATTGTCATCCATTTACGCAAAACTCAATAGGAGTCCACTGGGATCCGGCGATACTCGGGTGTCTCCCGAACGCGGTAGCGACGCTTGATGACCGACACTCCGTGTCAGTCCGCCTTGACGCCGATTTTCTTCACCACGCGGCCCCACACCTCGATCCCTTTACGTATTTCCGCCATGAACTGCTCCGAAGTACCTCCGGCGGGCGCGACACCGCTGGCGGCGAGCCGCTCCTCCATCTCTTTTGCCTTGAGCGCCTTGTTCAGTTCCCCGTTGATCCGGCCGAGAACCGGCGCCGGCAACCCCTTGGGGCCGATAAGGCCATGCCATAGCACCACTTCGTAACCTTTCAAGCCTGACTCCGTAACGGTCGGAATATCCGGCGCGGCCGGAATGCGCTTGGGCGTGCTTACGGCGACTCCGCGCAACCGGCCGCTCTTTACCTGGGGCAGCGTCGAAGGCGTGGTTCCCCACAGCATCTGCACATGACCGGCGATAGTGTCGTTCAGTGCTGGCCCGGTGCCCTTGTACGGCACGTGCAGGACGCGGATGCCGGCCATGTCGAGAAACAACTCCATCGCCAGGTGGATGCCGCTGCCCGCGCCGCCCGACGCATAGCTCATCTCACCAGGCCGTGCTTTGGCGAGTGCGATCAGTTCCTTCACGTTCTTGACCGGAAGCGACGGATGCACCGCGAGCAGAAACGCCCCGCGCGTGAGCTGGATAATCGCGGTGATATCGTTTGCCGCGTCGAACGTCAGCTTGTATATGCTCGGGCCCACCGTGTAACTCGGCGCGATCAATGTCAGCGTATAGCCGTCGGCAGGGGCTTTCACGCCCAGTTCTACGCCTACCGTCCCCCCCGCGCCCGGGCGGTTGTCGACAATCACCTGTTGCCCCATCGCTTCGGTCAGCTTCTGAGCTGCGATACGAGCGATCAGGTCGCTGCCGCCGCCCGGAGCGAACGGCACTATCAGGCGAATAGCCCGGCTCGGATAGCTCTGGCCGAGCGCCGGGTGCACGCTGTAGGCCAGTATAGCGGGGAGGATGCAAATCAGAATGCGCTTCATGGGCGCCCCTTGCTTATTGAACCGGCACCAGCCTTTCCGGCAGGATAGACTCGTTGCCCGCGATGGGCCAAGCAACCGGTGCGCTGGCGATAGCCGCTGCTTCCTCGGGTGGCAACGCCGGATCCCAGCGCGCCGCAATGAATCGGCGCGACGTGACGTTGGCTGCGGCATCCGAGATCAACCAAAGCAGCGGCGGCACCATGATTTCCGGTTGCAGCAGCTTGGCGCGATCGAAGGGGGCTTGCAGATTCGCGCTGGTATTAGCCAACCCACCGGGCGCTAGAACGTTCACCGTAACGCCCGTTTTCTCCAGCTCCGCCGCCATGATCGCGGTCATCGCTTCCGCGGCCGCCTTCGATGGACCGTAGGGCGCGGAACCGCCCCGCAACATCGTGCCCAGGCTGGTGGTCACGTTGACGATCCGACCCCAGCCTTCACGCATCATGTGCGGCGCGACCATGCGCGACATAAGAAACAGGGCGTCGGTATTGATCTTGAAGAACAGGCGCCATTGATCGGGCTCGATATCCCAGAAGCGGACCGGCCGCACCCAACGGTCTTTCCACACCACCGAAAGACCCATGCCGGCGTTGTTCACCAGGATGTCCATACGCCCGAACCGCGCGAGAACCTGCAAGCCAGTTCGCTCGGCTGCCCCGGGGAGCGTCAAGTCTTCTACGATCGTGTGCAGCGCGCCTGGATGACCCCGTTCCCGCGCGGTGGCAGCCAGTTCCTGAAGCGGCCCGCTATCTCGGTCGACGGCGGCAACCGCTATGCCGTGTTTCAGAAGACCAAGCGCCATGGCCCGGCCCAAACCCCTGCCGCCGCCGGTGACGATGGCAACCCTGGATGCCTCAATCTTCATAGCGAATCCTCCGCGATTCGTGCGTTATTGATCCTCGTGCAAATGATTGCCGACCATTTGCACCTCGAATCTCCCCTCGCCCGCACCGCGGGAGAGGGGCGGGGGGGTGAGCCGGGAATTCTCGGACGCGCCTGCGTGCGTCCGAGCCGGCGAACGCCCAAAGCGTCTCGCTTCGGGCCGGAATGGGCAGAGCGTCGTCAATCATTCTCATGATGCTCGTTAGTCGACTGTCGCGCCCGTAGCCTCGATGACGGACTTCCACTTGGCGATCTCCTGGCGCACGAAAGCCGCAAACTGCTCGGGTGTGCTGCCGACAGGCTCCGCGCCTCGACTCAGCAACTGCTTATTCATCTCGCTCGAGTTTATGACCCTGACGAGCGCGGCGTTCACGTGGGAGATCAGCGCCTTCGGCGTGCCGGCTGGCAGGAATATACCGTGCCAGGTCGACGATTTGAAGCGCGCCAGGCCCGACTCGGCGGATGTCGGCACTTCAGGCAGCAGGGGCGAACGGCGTTCCACAGTGAGAACGAGTGCGCGCAGCTTTCCGCTTCGCACATGCGGCAACAATGACGGAATGGTGTTGAATGCCAAGTGCACTCTCCCCGAAAGCAGATCCGCCGTCGCTACGGGGAAACCCCTGTACGGAACGTGCACGATATCGATGCCCGCCACGCTCTTCAGCATTGCCCCGGTAAGGTGAGTTCCACTGCCGTTGCCCGATGACGCGAAGCTAATCTGGCCGGGTTTCGCTTTGGCGAGAGCGATCAATTCCTGCAGCGAGTTCGCCGGCAGAGCCGGATTCGATACCAGCAGGTACGGCAGCATCGTGAGCTGGGTGATGGGGACAAAGTCTTTCAGAGGATCGTAAGGCAATTTGGATAAAAGGCTAGGAGTGATCGCAAATGCGGCATTACTCATCAGCAGCGTATAGCCGTCGGGCGGTGCCTTGGCGCCCAACTCCGTACCGATTATCCCCCCTCCGGCGCCGCGATTGTCGACGACGACCTGCTGGCCGAGGACAACGCCAAGACCTTGAGCCACAAGGCGGGCGACAGTATCAACCGAACTCCCCGCGGCAAATGGCAGAATCAGCCGGATCGGCTTGGACGGATAAGTCTGCGCTTCGCTTGCCGGATGGGACTGCGCAGCCGCTACGCACCCAAACCCAAACCCAAACGCAAGCGCAAATGCGCGCAACAACGGATGTTTCATGGCTGTTCCTCCTTTATTTAGGTGGCGGACCCGAACCGTTATTCCACGCCGACCTTGAGGTAAGACGATTTCCCTCCGTCGGCTGCGATCGTGGTCCCGGTGAGCATGTACGATTCGTCCGAGCCCAGGAAAACGGCCAGCGCCGCGATGTGTTCCGGCTCGCCCACGGAAAATGGATACAGTTTGTGTAGCATCATGCGAGCGCGGGCGGCAGGCGGAGGGTTTTCTGCGAGCATTGATTCCTTGTTCTCCCAGCGCTTGATCACACGTTCCGTGCGTACGACGCCGGGCGCGATCGCGTTGGCACGGATGCCGAACTCCGCGTACTGGGCGGCGAGCGTCCTCGTAAATGCGGCAACCCCACCCTTCGCGGCGGCATAGGCTGGCTTCTGCGAGCCTGTCTGCCCGAGCGAAGATGCAAAGTTGATTATCGATCCTCCTCCCGACTTGATGAGGTGCGGTATGCCGTGGCGGCAGCATAGAAACGGGTGCAGCAGATTGATCGCTATCGTGCGATGCCAAATTTCAAGATCCATCTCGTGCACGGGGAGATCTTCCTGGAACGATCCACCGGCACAATTCGTGATCACGTTGAGCTTCCCATATTGTTGAACAGCGACGGCAACCGAATGCCTTACACTCTCGTCGTTGGTGACGTCGGTCTCGATGAAAGTCGCCTCTCCGCCGGATGCGCGAATCTCGCGCTCGGCCTTTTCACCCGCTTCCCGGTTGATCTCGAAAAGGGCAAGCTTCGCCCCCTCTTTCGCGAACGCCACCGCGCTTGCCTTCGCAATTCCCGCGCCGGCCCCCGTAATTATCGCGACCTTCCCTTCAAGCCTTCCCATCTTGATTTCTCCAATTCACGAATCAGCGTCGAGGTTGCAGAGATTCTCCTGTGGGCCTCAGCCGAACTTACGGTCTGAAAATGCTTGAAGCCTCATATTCGCGCCCCTCATGGGCACTTGGAATTCCTTCATCCTCGGCTGGGGCAGGGTATCCCAGTTGGCCGAGTGCAGGAGTAGGCGGATTGTCACTCGGAATCGTTGGCTTTCGCAAGCCGATTTCGCATGGTTTTGGGATTCAGCCCGGGCGGCTTGAGCGATGTGCTGGCGCGCCTGATTGCGCCGAAGTTATCCGAAAACCTCGGCCAGCCCGTGGTCGTCGAAAACCGCCCCGGTGCAAGCGGTGCGATAGCAGCCGAGAGGGTTGCCACGTCGCCCGCAGATGGCTACACGCTGCTGCAGACGACGGCCGCTGACGCGGTTCTACCGGCAGGCGTGCCGCAAGACATCATCGCGCGCCTTAACGCGGCGATCGTCAAGGTAATCAACGCCCCCGAGATGATGGAATCGCTTGGTAAGCAAGGCCTCGAGCCGCAGACCAACACACCCGAACAATTTGCAGCTTTTATTCACGGCGAGCTCGCGAAGAATGCCAAGTTGATTAGGTCGATCGGAGTGAAAGCCGAATAGCGCGGCTGTGTGGGCAATCGGGCAAGGGGTTCTTTTGCGGTCTGTCGCCCAAAGCGAGTTTCTTGTCAGACGCGCATGCCGCCGGCCGCATTTGCCGTCGTCGTGCACGAAAGGGACGCAGTCGCGTAAAATCATGCGTTGCCGAAGTCATGAACCGGACTAAGTTTGTGTTATGCCGATGAGGAGACGCGATGCGTTACTACCTGACTCCCGAACAAGAGGCTTTCAAGACCGAGTTGGCCGAGTTCTTCAAACGGGAAATTCCCCCTGGTTATAACGACAGGATTCGCTGCTCATCCGCGCTGGAAGTCGATATGTCTGAAGAGGATTTTCAGCGAGGGCTCGCCTTTGACAAGAAGCTGATCGAGCGCGGCTATTATGTCATGCATTGGCCGAAGGAATACGGCGGGCAGGGGAAGTCCGCAGTGGACCATGCGATTTTCAATGAGTCATACGCCTACCATGCTCCTCCCAGCATAACCGACCGTGGCAGAAACGTGGTTGGGCCTGGGTTGATGGTGATCGGTACGGAAGAGCAGAAAAGGAGGTTCCTGCCGGCCATCGCCCGATTGGAGGCTATTACCTGCCTGGGCTGGACCGAGCCCAATGCCGGCTCCGACCTCTCCTCGATCAACACCACGGCACGTCCGGATGGGGATGAGTACATCATCAATGGCCAGAAAATGTTCATCAGCATTGCCCACTACGCCACTCATATCTTCATGACTGCCCTCACGGATACCAGCGTGCCTAAACGCCAGGGTATGAGCTTGTTCATCGTGGACATGCGCACTCCGGGCATCAGCCTCTCGCCGCTCATCAGCATGGACGGGAAGCGCATAAACATCGTGTACTTCGCCGATGTGCGCGTGCCGGCAAGGAATCTGGTAGGCGAAAAGAACAAGGGGTTTCAGCACCTGGCGAAAACGGCGAATTATGAGCGCGGCAGTGTTGCGTTGCCTGCCGCCTATAAGCGAGTGTTTGATGAGTTCATCGAATTCATCAAGAGGAACAAGATCAGGGGAAGGGATCTCACCAAGGACCCGGAAGTGCGCCACCGGCTCGCCGATGTAGCCATGGACCTGGAGGCGTGGCGACTGATCTGCTGGAGAGTGGTCTGGCTTCAGAGCCAGGGTCAGGTGCCCCAGGCGGAAGCCTCCATGGTGCAGCTCTTGAGGAAGAAAGTCATTCCCAAGCTCCACAAGCTCCTATGGGAGTTGGGAGGGCCTCTGTCTCAACTTAAGGAGGGGAGCAGGTGGGCTCTCATGAATGGCAAGTTCGAGTACTACTCCCAGCATGCCTTCAATATTCACGGCCAAGGCGGCATCGCCCAGACGAAGAACGCCATCGCGAGGCGTGGCCTGGGTATGCCGAGATACCAG
>MERG01000236.1 GCA_001771985.1 Betaproteobacteria bacterium RIFCSPLOWO2_12_FULL_62_13
ATCCCGATGGCGATGCAGGGCACGTGGTGCACGCAAATCTGACGCTCACCGGGAAACAGCTTGAGTTGTCGGTCAATTCGCGCCGCCGCCTCGAAAGAGCACGCGCATTCATCGAGCCGCTGCTCGCCGGGCTGATCGGCGAACCCGAAGTCGCGATCAAGTCCGTGGAAGACGCCATGACGGAGAACCGGGACGCGCCGGCCTCACCCCGGCGTTCGGTGCCCAAGCGGGTGGAGCGCGAGGTCACGCAGCGCTTTCTCGATACTCATTACCGCAATTGGCTGGATGAGAAAATACCCGCGCTCGACGGCAAGTCACCGCGCGAGGCGGCACGCGATTTCGAAGGACGCGAGCAACTGGTCGCGCTCCTGAAGGAACTGGAAAACCGCGAGGCGCGGCGCGCCAAGGACACCGGGGTGGGCTACGACGCGCGGTGGTTGTGGCGCGAGCTCGGGATCGAGCACCTGCGGCGTTAGCCAATTTCCGGAAGATCTCGACTTGCCTCGCGTAGTCTGACGCAGCCGATTTGAGTTACGCCAACGCGCTTACTCGTCTGGAGTAGGTAGGTGGACCCAGACAGCGCTTCTTGCAAACGCTTTTCTGACGCTGTCTGTTTTTCTCCCGAAGACTTCTCCGTGATCCGGATGGTCAGGTAACGGTGCTCGGCGAATGCCTTGACTGAGGTGTCGTGCAAAGCCCGCTGAAAATTCCACAAGCCCAAAGCCCGGATGCCCCAGGAGCGACGCCTCTATGCTCGACTCCACCCCAACAACAAAAACGGACATTCGTGAACCGTTTGGGTGGTCCATGAATGCAGCCGAGGATGGACGACAATTTCCTTGGCCGTCTGGCACCAAATGCAGTGGAGGAATGCGTCGCCAGAGCGGGTTCTCGTCGGGTATGGACTTATTGTCGACGAGGTCAGTGCCGGGCATCGCCAACTCTGGAGTCTCGGTTATTTATACCAAAGCTCTTACGAGAGACTGGATCTGTCCCAGAAGGTCGGAGATGTTGCCTTCGGAAGTCGTCGAAGGTTTCCCGGTCCGTTCGAAATAGATTGAGGCTTGCCCGTTCGGAGAGAGGGAAACTTCCAAATCCTTTTGTGGGGTATGCCATTCGAACTGAATTCCCCCGCTCGCCAAGGGCACAATAGTGGGTTCAGGGGTGTGAGGGTCGTGGATCGCCCCGATCAAATTCAGCGCCATCAACACAGCATTCCTGTCGATGGGTTTCGCTCCGTACGAATCCCAATTGGCCTGAAGCTCGGAAAGCCGATTCAGCTTTATGATGGCGCGGCTGACCCAGCCGGTTGGGTCTGACTGAACGCGAACTATTACCACCCCGGGATTCGTATACCCGACCACAGACGAGAGGGGACGATGCGATACAGTGCCCCACGCTTGTGTTTCGTCGGTGTCATAGTCCCAATTCTCATCAAAAGCGAGAGGCACTTTGTTTGTTTGCACTTGGCGTCCCGTGATTGATGAAGTCATTAATCTAGTCACAACGCCCCCATTTGTCATGCATGATTTTGGTAGTAAGCGCGGCAAATGACCGCACGATCTCGGCTCGCCCTGCGTCGAAAAACTGCAGCACCTCACCGAGACCGGGACCCTTTGGTGCACCCCGCGCCGTCAAGTTCATAACCAATATCGGTTTGCCATCGCTGGTTCGAAATGCGGGCTGCACCTCAACACTCAGTCGCCCTGCCGCATTCGTAGAGGTCTGGTCTGCTCCGAATCGAAAGCGCCCTTGGAACCGGACGGTTTCGGTAACTAGATCGGTTTCTTTGAAGGCGGTTTTTTTCCAAACGGTAAATACCTCGTCGATCTTTCCTAGATCCCGCCAATCATCTCCGGTATCAATGTGGTTGATGTACGTGACCTCACATTGGTTGGGCACGATCTCCGGCAGCTTCTCCTCTCGAATGAAATGGTCAAACGCCCTGAAGTCTCTTTCAAACCTTTCGCGAAGGAGTTCATAACGCGGATACTCGTCAGTTTCCTGCACCTTGCGCCAATTCCGGATAAAACGGTCCTGCTGGATCTGAATCAACTCCGTTCCTGCGTCGTTCAATAACCACACTCGTGGGACGAATCCGCTCTGAACAATCTCGAAGCGAATCCCTTGCGTGGGCTGGGGGCGTGTCCCAAATTGCTCGACGACCGGGTCAATGGGCGGATACGTCTCGGACTTCGGATAATCCGCCCGGACTCGGGACCAAAAAAGGCCCAAGTGGGTCGCCTGAAATCCGGCTATCGCGTTGAACTGCAGCGAGAGAACGACTTCCCCGACCGGAGGTTTCCGGAAATCGGGAAGTACTGGGCGGCTTAATGCCACGCTAGATGCTTTCTCCGCAGTATCGATACATGGTCGATGGCAGATGCTGATGCAACGTATTGATTGTAGGCGGTAAAAATACTATGGTCAACACGCACGCCGTATTCTTTTAGAAGGGAATTCGGCAATGCGTCTTTCAAGAACGCTGGTGACCACCATGGGAGTAAACGGCAAGCACTGCAAACCTACTTGGTCGATGTTTCAATGTCGCTCGGCTTGTTCCTGTTCCACACGCAGCGACGCAGTTGATGGGGATTAGCGCCCCGCGCCAAGACGCCCGATGATCGGCAGCTTGAGCGCTGGTGAGAACGGATCGACGCCGAACGAGAGGCCCAGCACGTTGACCTCGACACCCTCGACACCGCTTGCCAGCACGCCGAGCAGGCCGAAGAGCGACAACTGGAAGCCGCTGCCGCTCGGCGCGGTGGCGATCAGCCTGTCGCCGAGGTAGTCCTTGCCGATCGCGGTGGGCGGCAGATCCACCTCGAGCTCGGGCACCGCGCGGGCAACGTACGCAGTAAAGGTGTTGGAATTCGGTCCCGGCCACACAGTGTATTCCCCGGCGTAGGGATAGTCCCGGGCGGCCTTGTCGATGCGCTCGATGAGTGCCTCGACGCCGTTTCCGCGTTTTTCCGCCAGAAGCTCGGGTGCGTTGCCGAACCAGCGGCCATCGGGCGCACCTTCCCGGATCACGAGCGCCGAATCGCCCCAGCGCAGCCGCCAGCCGACCAATTCGTAGATCGTGTAGGCCCTTGCCCCGGCCGGCTTGACCGCGATCCAGGTGTGGATACCGAAATAGCCGCGCCAGCCCCAGGCGCGTGCGCCGTAAACCTGGACGAGCGCTTCCGGGGTAGTCGCCGGGTCGGGCGCCAGACCGACGGATTCACGGCTTGCGGTGCGCCAATCATGCCCCAGTGCACCGCCGCGTGAGACGAACATAAGAATCACGATGCCGACGATCAGGCCAACACAAATAGACTGGACGGCGCGCCTCACACCTGCTTCCCATTCGTGCTTACACGATCATACGCCGAATCCGCGTGCATGGATGGTAATGCGGCCACCCGGATCGACGTATGAACAATTGAAGCTGACCAGAACGCTGGTGTTTCCCTTGTCGCAGAAAAACAAAGGCATCCAATGAGCACGACCAAACTTTCAGGCCAGTTATTCTTGTTCGGTAAAACACCTGAATAAATCGTGCCTGGTTTCGCCTGTCTTCGCATCGCTCCCCTACGACAGCAGATGCTGGCGGAAAATTCCCTCTTCGCATCATTGACCAATGTGCTTGACAATTTCCCGCTCGGTCAATAGCCTCCCCTGGCTACAACAAGCAATCCCTGACGGAGGATGGATCAATCCATAGTCGCGCGCGGGCAGGCGGGTGTTGCCGCGCCGCAAAGCCCCTGGCTGCTCGAGGTCGATGACCTGCACGTCCATTTCGTGACGACGCGCGGCGTCGTGCGCGCGGTCGAGGGCATTTCCTACAAAATCAGACCGGGCGAGGTCGTGGCGCTGGTCGGGGAATCGGGCTGCGGAAAATCGGTGTCTGCGCTCGCCATCATGCGCCTGCTCGCCAGGCCCGCCGGGCGCATCGTCGCCGGACGCATCCTTTTCCAGGGGCGCAATCTGCTGGATCTCACGGAAGACGAGATGCGCGAAATTCGCGGGCGCGACATCGCAATGATCTTCCAGGAGCCGATGACTTCGCTCAACCCCGTGCTTACCATCGGCTTTCAGATCATGGAGCCGCTGCTGATCCACATGGGGATGACGGAGAAGGCGGCGCGCGGGCGGGCGGTGGAGCTTCTGAAGATGGTCGGCCTCCCCGACCCCGAGCGCCGGCTCGGCCAGTATCCGCACCAGTTTTCGGGCGGCATGCGCCAGCGGGTGATGATCGCGATCGCGCTCTCCTGCAACCCGAAGCTCATTATCGCGGATGAGCCGACCACCGCGCTCGACGTCACGATCCAGGCGCAGATTTTGCAGCTCATGAAAGACCTCTCGCGCGAGTTCGGGATTGCGCTGGTGATCATCACCCACAATCTCGGGATCGTCGCGCGCTACGCCGACCGCGTGAACGTAATGTACGCCGCGCGCCTAGCCGAGCAGGGAGCCGCCGCCGTCGTGTTTGCGAGGCCGCTCCATCCGTATACCGCGGGGCTGCTGCGCTCGGTCCCGAGGCTGGACAAGCCGCGCGGGCGCAAGCTCGAAACGATCGAAGGGCTCCCGCCCAATCTGCTCGATCCGCCCCCGGGCTGTCGCTTTGCGCCGCGCTGCCCGGCACGCCAGGATGCATGCGTGCGCGCGCTGCCGGAGTTGGAACAAGTCGCACCGCACCGCTATTCGGCGTGCATCCGTGCGAGAGAAATGGCGCAAGTCGGACCGACCGGTCTGGGTCTGCAAAGCGCAGCCATCGATACGCCCGTCCCCAAGACGCTCGACCGCAGCAAGCCGCTGCTGGCGGTGCGTGGGCTCAAAACCTATTTCGAAGTGGCAACCGGCTTGAAGGCGCTTTCGGCACATCAGGCGGTCGTGCGCGCAGTCGACGACTTGTCATTCGATGTGTTCCGCGGCGAGACCGTGGGGCTGGTGGGGGAATCGGGTTGCGGCAAGACTACGGTGGGGCGCACGCTCCTCAAGCTCGAGCGTGCGACGGCGGGCGAGATTCAGTTTGGCGACCTCGACGTGATTCGCGCCGAGGGCGATGCGCTCAAGCGCTACCGCCGCAAGATCCAGGTGATTTTCCAGGACCCGTACAGCTCGCTTAATCCGCGCATGACGGTAGGCGAGATCATCGCCGAACCGATTCTGGTCCACAAGCTCGCACCCGGTCGCAAAGCGGCGCGCGAAAAGGCAGTGGAGCTGTTGACGCAGGTGGGACTCTTCGAGTACATGGCCGACCGCTATCCCCACGAGCTCTCAGGGGGGCAGCGCCAGCGCGTCGGGATTGCGCGGGCACTCGGCATGCAACCTTCGTTCATCGTGTGCGACGAACCGGTCTCGGCGCTCGACGTTTCGATCCAGGCCCAGATCATCAACCTGCTCGAAGAGCTGCAGCAGAAATTCGAGCTCACGTACCTTTTCATCGCGCACGATCTCGCGGTGGTGCGGCATATCTCCGACCGCGTGATCGTGATGTATCTCGGCAAGGTGATGGAAATCGCCGACCGGGACGCGCTCTACGCCGACCCCCTTCACCCTTACACGCGGGCGCTGCTCGACGCAGTGCCGATCCCCGATCCGGCGCTCGAGGCGAAACGCGCGCACCGCGTGCTTGGCGGCGAGGTGCCGAGCCCGCTCGATCCGCCGCGCGGTTGCGTGTTCCATACCCGCTGCCCGCTGGCGAGCGAAGAGTGTAAGATGGCAATTCCCGAACTCCGGGAAGTGCGCCCCAGGCACTATGCTGCGTGCATCAAACTGTAAACCAGTAATGAGTAATGGGTAATGGTAATGAGTAATGCGTCCAACCCATCACCCATAACCCATTACCCATCACTCATAAGAAAGGAGGAGGCACATGAAGCTTTCTGCGTTGTTGTTGAGTGTCGCGGCGCTGGCCACCGCCGGCGCGATAGCGGCGGAGGCGCCGAAAACCGGCGGCGTGCTGAGATTCGCGGTGAGCGCCGAGCCGCCCAACTACGATTGCCACGCGAACACCTCGTTCGCCTTCATCCATCCGGTGCGGCCGCACTACTCGACGCTGCTCAAGTTCGACACCGCCAAGTATCCGGCAATCAAGGGCGACCTTGCGGAGTCGTGGACGGTTTCAAAAGACGGGCTTACCTACACCTTCGGGCTGAGAAAAGACGTCAAGTTCCACGACGGCTCGGCGCTTTCCTCGGAAGACATCAAGGCGACTTACGAGCGGCTACGCGATCCGCCGCCAGGAGTGCGCTCGGTGCGGCAGGCGAGCTACGCTGATATTGCCTCGATCGAGACCCCCGATCCGCTCACCGTCGTGTTCAAGCTGAAGAAGACGAACGCATCCATGCTGAGCAACTTCGCGAGCCCGTGGGACTGTGTCTACAGTGCCGCCAAGCTCAAGCAGGATCCAAGGTTCCCCGAGCGCAACATTCTCGGCACCGGGCCGTTCACCTTCGTCGAGCACGTGGCGGGCTCGCACTGGACGGCGCGCAAGTTCGACGGCTATTACGAGAAAGGCAAGCCGTATCTCAACGGCTTTGTGGCGATCTTCATCAGCGGCGCGCCGATGGTGAACGCGCTCGTCGCGCGCGAAGTGTTCGTGGAGTTCCGCGGTCATTCGCCCGCCGACCGCGACCGCATCGTGAAGGCCGGGGGCGACAAGGTGGTGGTGCAGGAAACCCCGTGGGTGTGCAGCCTGGTCGTGACCTTCAACACGAGGAAGAAGCCGTTCGACGACGCGCGCGTGCGCCGCGCGCTCTCGCTCGCGATCGACCGCTGGACCGGCGCGCAGGCGCTCTCCAAGGTCGCGCTGGTGCGCCACGTCGGCGGCCTCCTGCGGCCGGGGTACGAGCTTGCGGCCTCGGAGAAGGAACTGGTGAACATGCCGGGTTTCGCAAAGGACATCAACGCCTCGCGGGCGGAGGCGAGGAAGCTTTTGCAGGCGGCGGGCGTGCCCAACCTCACCTTTGCGCTCACCAACCGCACCGTAGCCATGCCGTATACGCCGGTCGGCGTTTTCCTGATCGACCAGTGGCGCCAGATCGGACTGAACGTCAAGCACGAGCAGCTCGAGACGCGGCTTTATCTCGCCGCGCAGCAGCGCGACAACCCGACGTTTGAGGCGGCGCTCGACTTCAACTGCGACTTCATGGACGAGCCCAACCTGCAACTGCAGAAGTACCTGTCGCACGACCGCTCGGCGATCAACTACGCGCAGCAGACCGACCGCGTGCTCGACGAGCTCTACGACAAGCAGTCGGGCGAGCTCGACAAGAAGAAGCGTTACGCCCTCCTGCGCGAGTTCGAGAAGCGCGCGCTGGAGCAGGCCTACACCATCCCGACCATCTGGTGGCACCGGCTCGTCGTGCACCACAAGCCGATGAAGGGCTGGCACATCACGCCGAGCCACTATGTGGGGCAGGATCTGGCGGATGTGTGGCTCGATCAATGACGGGTGACCGATGAAACGTGACTGATAAAGCGTGACTGAAAAGACGTGACTGGGAAGGCGTGAGTTGCGACACCGGTTCCGGTTTACGCACTCTCAGTCACGCACGACCAGTTACGGGATACCGGTCACGAATTACCAGTCACGCTTTTTGTAACCGATGCTGCGCTTCATCACGCACCGCATTTTGCTCATGATCCCGACGCTCTTGGGCGTCGCGATCCTGGTGTTCTTCCTGCTACTGCTCGCGCCCGGCGACCCGGTGGCGACCATGCTGCTGGGCGATGCCGGAGGGGCCAACATCCCGAAGCACGTGATCGACGCCGAGCGTGCGCGGCTCGGGCTCGACCTGCCGCTCTATGTGCAGTTCTTCAAGTGGTTCTGGGGGGTGCTGCAGGGCGACTTCGGCTACTCGATGTGGACCGGGAAGCCGGTCGCCTACGAAATCGGCATCCGCCTCGAGCTGTCGCTTCAAGTGGCGATCATGGCGACCGTCCTCGCCGTCCTGCTCGCGCTGCCGCTTGGCACGCTTTCCGCGATCTTCAAGGACAGTTGGATCGACGAGACGATCCGCGTATTCTCGATCGCGGGCCTCGCGGTGCCCTCGTTCTGGCTCGGCATGATCATCATCCTGCTGCTGCTCACCTACTTCTCGTGGATCCCGCCGCTCACTTTCACCTCGTTGTTCGAGGATCCGAAGGCGAATCTGGCGCAGCTCATCTGGCCGGCGCTCGCCGTGGGCTACCGCTACTCGGCGGTCGCGACCCGCATGATGCGCTCGTCGATCCTGGAAGTGCTGCAGGAAGACTACATTCGCACCGCGCGCGCGAAGGGCGTGATCGAGCGCGTGGTCGTCGCGCGCCACGCGATGCGCAACGCGCTGCTGCCGGTGGTGACGGTGATCGGGCTCGAGTTCGCGTTCCTGATCGGCGGCCTGGTAGTGACGGAGCAGGTCTTCAATCTCAACGGCATCGGCAGGCTCTTTGTGCAGGCGGTGGCGCGCAGCGATTTCACCATGATCCAGGCGCTGGTGCTGCTGGTCTCCGTGTTCTTCGTGCTGATCAACTTCGCGATCGACATGCTGTATGCGTTGCTCGATCCGAGGATTCGCTATCGCTAAAGGCGTGACTCGTGACTGGTGACTCGTGACTCGTAAGTGCGCAGAGATTTTCTCCCTCCCCATTGCCAAGGGGGAGGGTTGGGGTGGGGGTGCTTACCGCTCACCGCTCACCGCTCATGCGGTTACGCTTCGAGAACGGTGTTCCATGCGAGGCGGCCGGAATCTATGACGACGACTGCTGCCGCGATTACTTACAAAGTCCCCAAACGGCGGCACCCGGTGCTGCAGTTCATGGTGCACCAGCCGCTGGGGGCCGCGGGGCTCGCGTTCATCGTCGTGATGGCGATCTGCGCCGCGTTCGCACCGTGGGCGGCGCCCTACGACCCGTTGGCGGTGGACTACGGCGCGATGCTGGCGCGTCCTTCACCGGAGCACTGGCTCGGCACCGACTCTTTCGGGCGCGACGTGCTCTCGCGCGTCATCTACGGCGCGCGCACCGCGCTCGCGATCGGTTTCATCGCTTCGTTCTGGGGCTCGACGGCGGGCGCCATCATCGGTGTCGTGTCGGCCTACTTCGGGGGCAAGACCGACCTTATCATCCAGCGCATCATGGACGTGCTGCTCTCTTTCCCCATCATCGTGCTCGCGATAACCGTGGTGGCGGTGCTCGGCAAGAACATCGTGTTCGGCATCGACGTCAATCTCATCATCGCGATCGGGCTACCGATGATGCCCAAGGTGGCGCGCGTGGTGCGCTCATCCGCGCTGGCGATCCGCGAGCTTCCGTATATCGACGCCGCGCGCGCGGCGGGCTATTCGCACACGCGCATCATCTTCCGTCACATCGTGCCCAACGTGGTCGCGCCCTACCTTATCATGCTCACCGCGTTCGTGGCGCAGGCGATCCTCGCTGAGGCTTCGCTTTCGTTCCTGGGGCTGGGCGTAACGGAACCGACGCCGTCGTGGGGATTGATGCTGTCCGGAGCTGCTGCGGACTTTTACCAGCAGGCGCCATGGATGATCGTATTTCCGGGACTGGCGATCAGCTTCGCGGTGTTCGCCTTCAACCTATACGGCGATTCGCTACGCGACTGGCTGGATCCCAAGATCAAGCTTTGAGCGGCGCTCAAAGCCTGATCAGTGATGACTGATGACTGACGACTGATGAGAAGCGAGCGGCGCGACAGGGTGCGTAATCTGCGATCCAATACCCGTCAGTCGTCACCCGTCAGTCGTCACGCTTCTCTTGCATAGCGCCGCACCTTCGCCTCATCGACTTCGATCCCGAGGCCGGGGCCGGCGGGCACTTCGGCATGGCCGTCAGCGAAAGCGAGCGGCCGCTTCAGTATGTCCTGGGTAAGATACTGGCTGGTGAGGCTTACTCCCCAATCCACCGAGGGAACAGCCGCGGCGAGATGAAGCAGCGCAGCGGTGGCAATGCCGGATTCGGCCATCTTGCAGGCAAGATTGACCTTCATGCCGAGCTGTTCGCACAGCCGCGCCGCCTCGTACACCGGCTTGATGCCGCCGAGCTTGATGGCCTTGAGGCTGGCACCACAGGCGGCGCCGGCCTCGTGGTGGCGGCGCAGGTCCTCGATCGAATGCACGCCTTCGTCGGCGCCAATCTTGATGCGGCTTGCGCGCGCCACGGCGGCCATGCCTTCAAGATCGTCTCCGGCCACCGGCTGCTCGAAAAATTCGAGCGCGGTGTCCTCGACTGCATGCACGTAGGCAATCGCCTGTTCCACGGACCAACCCTGGTTGGCGTCGGCGCAGATGAGCATGTCGCCGTTGCCGAGGACGTCGCATATCCTGCGTGTGCGCTCCGCATCGGCGAGCGGATCCGCGACACCGTCGTCCGTTTCAATCCGCATCAGCGCGTTGTTGGCGCTGCGGACCTCCTCGAACGACATCTTGACCGGCTTGACCATTGGCAGGCTTACTGCGACGGGTTCGATGCGTTTGATTTTCATGGAAATGAACCGGTAATGGGTAATGAGTAATGGGTAATGGGAAAAACCCATCACCCGTCACCGAGCGCGACCGGCGCGGTTACAGCTTGCCGATCTTCTGGATCGCGGCAGCGAAGCGCTTGTAGTCGGCGTCGAAGAACTTCCTGAACTGCGGCTCGTCCCGGTAGTCAGGCACGACCTGGACCTTCTCCAGCGCCTGCTTGAAAAGCGGATCGGCCGCCGCTTTGCCGATCAATTGTCGCATCTTGTTACGTGTGGGCTCCGGCACGTTCGCGCCGGTAAACAGCCCCACCCACAGGTAGGCTTCAATGTCGATGCCCATCGACTTGAATGTCGGCACGTTCGGAAGCGCCCGGTATGGCTTCACTCCCCAGCTTGCGATGGGACGCAACTTGCCCGATTGGATGTGCGCGTAGAGGGCCGCCGGCCCGCCGCCCGTCACCTGCGCGTGTCCGCCCAGCGCCTGCAAGATGGCCGGTCCGCCACCGGTAGTCGGAAGATGGCGCATCTTGAGCCCCGTGGCGTCGAGGAACATCGCCGTCGGCATATGCGTGATGCCGTAGGGGCCCGAGGAGGAGAACACGATCTCGTTCGGCTTCGCCTTGGCGAGCGCAATCAACTGCTTCACGTTCTTCACCGGCATGGAAGGATGGACGACCATGATCAGGGGATCGGCGCTCAACAGCGCGAGTAGTGCGATCTGATCGAGCGAGTAAGGCGACTTGATCCCGTACAACTTGTCCTTCTCGAGCACGAGAAACAGATTCGGTGTCGTCACCAGAATGGTGTGACCGTCGGGCGGCGCGTTGACGACGGAAGCCGTGCCCACCGCCGCCGTCCCGCCCGGCCGGTTGACGACGGGCGCCGGCTGGTTGGCGAGCTTCTCAAGCACCGTCGACAGCGGCTGCGCGTGAATCTGGTTCATGCCTCCCGGCGGGTTCGGCACAACGATGGTGATGGCTTTCGAGGGATAATCCTGCGCATAGCCGCCGGCTGGGGCGACACTCAGGGCAACAGCAAGCAATAAACGTCTCATCTTTTCCTCCTATG
>MERG01000237.1 GCA_001771985.1 Betaproteobacteria bacterium RIFCSPLOWO2_12_FULL_62_13
GAAGGTAAAGCGGTGCGTGCCGTACGTGTCGTCGACCCCGACGGTGGCGATCAACAGCCCCGCGAACAGGCTCATGAGCGCGTTGGTGAGCGAACTCCCGCCGAGCGATACCACGCTCGACAGGCCGAAGAACAGAATCGCGAAATACTCGGGCGTGGAAAAGGTCAGCGCGATCCTGGCGACGGGTTGGGCGAGCAGCACCATCACGACGGCGGCGGCCATGCCGCCGGCGAACGCCGCCAGCAGCGTCCAGCCCAGCGCCTGCGCCGCGCGGCCTTTGCGCGCCATCGAGTAGCCATCCCAGAGCAGCGGCACATCGATCGGCTCGCCCGGCACGTGGAACAGGATCGAAGTCCAGGCGCCGGCATAGGTGCCCGAGATGTACATCGCGGTGAGCAGGATGATCGCCGGGATCACGTCCATGCTGTAGGTGAACGGCAGCGCCAGCACCACGCCCATTACCAGGGTGAGCCCCGGCAGCACCGCGACGAGCAGCCCGAGGATAATGCCGATCACCAGGGCCAGGAAATTGACCGGCTGGAAAACGTGCACGAAGCCGACGGCGAGATTGCTGAGAATTCCTTCCATCTAGCAGCCTGTCGGACTTTGCGTCATTGATTGGAACCGCAGCGTGTCCGGATTGCTCTTGACATGAGTCTGTCGGAACCGAGGCCCGACAGGCTGCTAAAAGCAAAACCGGCCGCAGATCCGGATAGAAAATCACGCAAAGGCATCGAGCGTGAATGAAAACGAGTGCGACAAATTTGCATATCTGTCATTCTTTTCGTCCTTTTCCTCGCGGCCGGTTTTGCCTTCGGAGTTTGTCGAGTCGGACAAACTCCTAGCGGATGCCCATCACCTGCATCAGGAAGAACGTGACCTGGGCAAACGGCTCCTGCCCGATCGGCAGCGAAACGTAGACCAGCTTCATGAAGATGAAGAGCAGCAGCAACGTGCCGATCAGGCTTACCGCGGCGATCACGCGCCAGCGGCGATAGCCGCCGATCACCATGAACGCGGCGAGATAGATGGTGGTGGCGAGGAAGAACCCCAGCACCGGCACGGCCAGCACATACAGGATGGTCGCGCCCATCCCGAGCGCCAGCAGCCACGGGTGGCTTTCGCCAGGCGCGCTGCCCGGTCCCGCATCAGTTTTTTTCTCGGCGGATTCCTCGACCATTTCCTCCAGCACGCCGCCGACTTCGCCCGCCCGCGCGCCGAACACCACGATTTTGACGACCTCGTAGACGCACGCCGCGATCGTCAGCGCCAGGATCGCCTCCGGCCAGAAATCGGGACCGAGCGTGCCGGCCCGCGCGTGAAACTGGAAGGCGGAGGCCACGTAATAGAGATAGCCCGCCGCGGCGCCTACGGTGGCGTAGGGCAGGGCTCTGATCAAGCGGGCATTGCCGGCCATGTCGTGTTTCGTATGCTCCGGTTTTGAAAGCGCAAAAGCGGCGCTGCTCTCAATCCCTGCGCCGCCTTGGCTGTCGCTTATTGCGGTTTACTTCTTGGGCGCGTACTTCCTCATCGTTTCGAGTTCCCGCTTCATGAAGGCAACCGCGCCGGCCGCAGGAATGAAACTCTTCTCATCCGCGTACTGATCCTTGAGCCAGCCTTTGTAATCAGCCGTAGCCGCCACCTTGGCGAGCGCGTCGGATACCGCTTTCACGCGGCCCTTGTCGGTGCCGGCCTTCATCGCAATCGAGCGGAACTGACTGATCGCGATCCGGTGGCCGAGTTCGAAGCTCGCCGGGACGTTGCCGAACGCGGGGAAGCGCGCCTCGGAGAAAATCAGAATGGGGCGCATCTGCTTGCCGTCGAGGAAACTCTTAACGTCGCCCAACTGCTCATACAGGATGTCGGCGTGCCCGCCGAGAATCGCGGTATAACGCTCGGAAGGTTTCGGAAACGGCACGGACGTGAGCTTGAGCCCTTTCTGGGTGAAGTAGATGACGTGCAGGTCGTCGGCGCTGCCGAAACCGGTGATCCCCACTTTGAGAGGCCGCTTTTTCGCTTCGGCCTCGACATCCTTCCAGGTCTTCAAGGGGCTGTTCTCGGCGACGAAGAAGGCCGACGGCTGGCGGATCATCACGCCGGCGGGCACGATGTCCTCGATCTTCCACTTGGTTGCCGGGTCCATCAGCAGCGCCAGCGTGTCGGCGATGAAGATCGAGATAGAATAGCCGTCGGCGGGCGAGGTGAGCATCTTGTTGAGGCCGGTCTGCCCGGTCGCACCCGCCACGTTGATCACGGGTAGCGAGACCTTGAGCTGCTTCTCCAGAGCCGGAGCGATCTTGCGCGCCAACTGGTCGGCGCCGCCGCCGGGACCCCACGGCACGACGAACTCGATCGGACGGGAAGGATATTTGTCCTGGGCCGGTGCCGGTGCGCCCGCGAACGCGAGTAGCGCCGCACCGAAAAGACCGGCGAATTTGCTGCTAAGCGCATTTCTCTTCATCTTGCTCCTCCTTTGTCGAAGAACTTCAGTGTGCAAGTGATTATTGTTATTGGTTTAAAGGATTCTACACCGCTCGCGGCGGAAAATTATAAACTGCAATCTCCCGTGCAACAGAAACGCCAGTTTATGAGATGGAACAGAAAAAGCACGTCAAGTTCGAGGGGAGACTGGTTTTTGTTGGATTCGGTTCGGTCGGGCAGGGGAGTCTTCCGCTGCTTCTGCGGCATATCGACATGCCCAGGGACCGCATCGTCATCATCACCGGCGACCCGCGCGGCAGACAGGAAGCCGAACATTACGGCATCAGCTACACCGTAACGCCGCTCACGCGCGAGAATCACCGCGCCGTGCTCGACCCGTTCCTGGGCAAGGGCGATTTTCTTCTCAATCTTTCCGTCGATGTGGGGAGCACGGCCCTGGCCGATCTGTGCTGCGAGAAGGGCGCGATATACCTCGATACCTGCATCGAGCCGTGGGCCGGAGGCTACACCGATCCCAAGGTCTCGCCGTCCCACCGTTCGAACTACGGCCAGCGCGAAGAAGTGCTGGCGCTGCGCAGGAAATATCCCACGGGCGCGCCGACCGTGATTCCGACGCACGGCGCAAACCCGGGCCTGATTTCGCATTGGGTCAAGCAGGCGTTCGTCAACATTGCGGGCGACATCTACGGCAAGGTGGACGTCCCGAAGAGCAAGGAAGAGTGGGCCCGGCTGGCCATGAGGCTGGGCGTGAAGACGATCCACTGTTCGGAGCGCGACACGCAGGTGGCCAACCCGCGCAAGCGGCGCTGGGAGTTCGTAAACACGTGGTCGGTGGACGGCTTCATCGGCGAAGGTTCGCAACCCTGTGAACTCGGGTGGGGCAGCCACGAGAAGCACTTCCCGCATGACGGCAAGCGCCACGAGTTCGGGTGCGATGCCGCAATCTACCTCACGCGCCCCGGCGCTTCGGTGCGGGTGCGCTCGTGGACGCCGAGCGAGGGCCATTACTACGGTTTCCTGATCACCCACGGCGAGTCGATCTCGATTTCGGACTACTTCACCGTGCGGAAAGGCGGCAATGTGGTGTACCGGCCGACCTGCCACTATGCCTATCATCCCTGCGACGACACGGTTCTTTCGATATACGAGCTTGGCGGGCGCAACTGGCGCGGGCAGGAGAAGAGGCGCGTGCTGATGGACGACATTTACGATGGCGCCGACGAGCTCGGAGCGCTGCTGATGGGACATCCGAAAGGCGCCTACTGGTACGGCTCGCAGCTCTCGGTGCACGAGGCGCGCCAACTCGCGCCGTTCAACAACGCGACCAGTCTGCAGGTCGCGGCGGGCGTGCTGGGCGCCGTCGTGTGGGCCATGGAAAACCCGAGGGCGGGCATCGTTGATCCGGATGACGTCGACTTTCAACGCGTGCTGGAGATCGCGAATCCGTACCTCGGCAAGGTGCTCGGCATCTACACCGACTGGACACCGCTCGAAGGGCGGAACCATCCGTTCCCCGAGGACCTTGATAGCTCCGATCCGTGGCAGTTCAAGAATTTCCGGGTAACGTAAGAAGCTTTCGACAGTAATTTCGCGAAGCTAGCGTCGTGGTGAACGGCGGGCCGGCACGGACGCGGGATGCCGCGCGACGCTCATGGCCCGTCCGTTCCGCCTGGGTTAGACGGCATCGTCGACGTTCACCTTCTTCGGCCAGCTTGGACGTTGCCCAATTCTCTTTGGCTGCCTTCTCGAGCGTCCTCGCCGTCTTTGGCATCAGGCGATCATAGCGGACATTTCCAATTCCGAGGTGGTCCTGATAGTTGGCGAAGCTGTACCCAATGATCTCCGCTGCCAAGAGTTGCGCTCTGTTCACTTTCCCGCTCCTGGTTACGTGTAGCCATAGTGGGCGCAGCCGTCATCCGATCCGGAATAGGGCGGCAAGTGCACGGCGGGCCTTCGTGGAAGGCCATAAGCTCATGCGGTCGGGATCGCAATCGAGATGGGCTCGGGACCGGTCTCGTCGTGCTCAAGACGCTCCGCGAGCACGCGTAAGGCAAGTACCTCGGCTTTCGCCATCGCTTCATCGGCAGTGGCGCCATAGGCCAGCACTCCCGGTAGCTCGGGCGCCTCGGCAAGCCAACGCCCGTCTTCTTCGCGCTCATGTTCGATCGTGAAATTCATGTGCCACCTCAGATTGTTCCGGCAATTTTACCCCGGTTCCGTTCTTGTCACCCAACGCTCCGGTTCAGCGGCGGCGCGCAGCGCCGTCCGCTGCAACCGGTTGGGCGGCCACCCCCAACGCTACTGACGTGAACCTCGCCAGCTCCTCAGGAATCCGCCACGTAACACTTTTGGCGGAAAAACACGGCTCCTTGGTGACGACGAGGAGACCATTCGAGAATGACTCAGGCTGATAGTAGAAGGCGATCTCCGGGGAGGCGCCCGCCTTCCGTTCCAAGGTGTCGATGACGACCATGCGTTGCCGGCGGAACAGCCCGAACCGAACGAAGTATCGGGGGACCGCCAGATACCGTGAGTCTTCTGACCAAATAAAGCTTGGATTGCACCGATCTAGCTGTAGGCCCATCGACAATTTCAGCGTGCCGCACGTTGGATTGCTCATCCCCAGTTCGAAGGCCTCTTCAATCTCGGCCACGATCCTGCCGTCCGGCGAACTGGCCCGGTGCGCTCGGCGAAAGATCGGAAGATTGTAGGGCCACAGTTCGCTCATTGGTCCGCCCAACGTCGCCATTCAGCGGCGCGCCGCTTTTTGGCGCGTCCGCCGCAATGGCTTGTGCCTCTTCTTTGTTGACTCACGCGCAGCGTACAAGGCTTCCGGAGCGATATCCACACCGTTCGGCCATGCAAGCGTTCCCCCTTCGATGAAGAATTTTTTGAAAAGCTTCGGGTCCTTCAGGGATTCAAAAACTGGACCTTTGAACCACTGAGATACATCGATCTGCTTCTCCGTTCCGTCATCGAAACGAGTTGAAACGACAAATCCGCTTATGTGACGTGCTCGGACTACTTGTGGCAGATAACTCATAAAATTACTCCAATGGCTTAATTCGATTGAGTGGGCGTCCCTTCTCAATGTTTCTCCAATTTATCATGAGTTCGAGTCGGTGACGACGAGCCCAGCCGCGCACCAGTTTCCGCGCTGTCCCGGAGGAAATACTTCCAGCAAGAAGTTGACCTTCAAAATCAAACGTGGCCTTCTCGCCCTGAAACTCGACATGGAAATGTGGAGGATTATGATCTCCGAAATACATTCGGATAATGATTCCGAAGAACGTTGAAATGATCGGCATGGCTGTCTTTTAGCAGATTCGGGTATTCAGGCATAACGTCGTTGTGAACGGCGGGCCAGCGAGGCGCCTGCACCCCCGCAGACGCTGAAGGCCCGTCCGTTCGACATAGAGTTAGGCCTCGGGCTTGCCCCGAACGTGTGCTGTGTTGCTCGATGATTGACCGCAGCCAAACCCTCGAGGCGTGGCCCGGAGCGCAGAAGGGCCGATAGCAAGTCCGGTTGTTGGACGTACACGCGACTGGTCATGGATCAAGGGGTCAGATCAAGGGGTCAGTTCTTGACTTTGCACCTTTCCAGGAGTTCTCGCAACGTCACAGAAGGCCGGCCCGTTTCAATTGCGCGCTGAATCTTCGAT
>MERG01000238.1 GCA_001771985.1 Betaproteobacteria bacterium RIFCSPLOWO2_12_FULL_62_13
CGGATACCTGCCGGCCTTGATGTCCCTCGCCACTTCGGTGGCCGACCGCGCTTTATCCGGCAGGGCTTCGTCCGCGGCGGCGCCTATCATCGTCCAGGTGCGGTCCTTGATGTAGAGATAGCTGATGTCCTCCCGCGATTTGAAGCAGTGTTGCACGTTGGACGGAATGTGAATCAGGGTCCCGGGCCGGACAATGCGGCGGCCGCGCCCGACCACGGCGTTGATCTTTCCTTCCAGCAGAAACGCCATGAACTCGTTGGGATGGTAGTGCAGCGTGGACTTGCCTCCCGCCGGCTTCGTGACGCGCCGGAAATACATGTACTGCCCCTCGATGATCGGACCCGTCGTGGACGACAGGTGGGGATTGAAGTGGTAGGACTTGAGCTTCTCGAAACGGTAGAACGCCATGTGAACACTCCCCTTGCTGTAGTCGCTTCCGTCCTACGAACCTCGGGGTCAGACTCGATTGTCCACTTTTCGAAAAGTCGAGTCTGACCCCCAGGGACAGGGACGTTCTATTGTTGCTTTATCTTTGTAGCGGTATGCGGTAGAGCTCAGCGGTCGGGAACTTGGCCGACAGCAGTTGCGTTCCATCTTTTGCGACCAATATCATGTCCTGAGTCAGCCACGCACCGCTGGGATAGGGCTCCAGCGCGAGGACCATTCCCTCTTCGAGCACGATGGGATTGCGGGCGCGGATCAATGGCTCCTGCTGGTGCCACCAGCACCCAACACTGTGGCCGGCGATGACGGAGGCGTAGCGCATCCCCAGCGCGGCATAAGCCTCGACCGCAAACGCGTATACGTCGCCAGCGGTGATTCCCGGACGGCAGCGATCGATGGCGGCAAGATAGATACCGCGCAACTTCGCATAGTGCGATTGTTGTTCCAGTGTCGGTATTCCGAGCACTGCATTCCTGGATTGGTGGCCAGGGTAGCCGCTCAAGTAGGATACGTAATCGTTCCTGACCAAGTCACCTGGCATGAATGGCACTTCGCCGGCCTCACTCCCGGGTAGCGGATTCCGGCTCGAGTTCAGGTATCCGTGCACCCACCCGGCCCCGCGCTTCGTGCATGCGGCAATGATCTTTCCGTGAATCTCCCGCTCGAGATCGCCCTCATGAATGCCCGGAAACACTTCGAGAAGCGCCTCGTCGAGCACATCGGCGGCACGTTTCAAAAGAGCAATCTCGCCCGGCGTCTTGACCCAACGAACGGCATCCATCATTTGCGCACAATCGATCATCGACATCCGAGGCAGATTGCTGGTGATTTCGCGGTGAGCGAGCACATTGATGCAGCCCAGTTCGAAACCGACGCGTTCTTCGGCAAGACCCAAATCCCGCAGCACGCCACACAAGGCGAGCACTGGCCGCTCGTTGCTCGGGTCATAAATTCGGAGTCGCTTGACCCAGCTCTCGTGCCGTGTGACGGCTTCGGCGCGAGTATTTGTCACAATAGCAGGGTCCCCATGGCGTGGCCACACGGCGAACACCGGGCGAGGCGAATCCGGCAAGTCGACATGCCGCGCCATCGTTCCTGGATACGCGAGTCCCGACAGATAAGTGAAATTGACTCCCCCGCGCGCGACAACGGCGGACAACTTTTCATGGTCCATCATGCGATGGAGCCGTTCCACATTCGCAATGACCGGACGGGTTCCCTCATTCATCAGCTTTGCGCCTGCGCGGGTGATCCGAATGCGATGGCATCACTTCCCATCCCGGCTTATTTATTGCAATTGGCCGCCGATAAACGCACCGGTGCGATGGGACTCAAGTGATTGAGTGATTAAGTGATTGAGTGACTGGGTAGAGCACCTGGACTGCTGACCAACCAATCACCTAGTCACTGAATCACTAAATCACCCGCCCTTTCTGCGCGCATTCGCGTTCATCTGCGCTTTCAAAGATTATAGCAGTAGCGCGGAGCTTGGCCCGGTTCGGATCGACCCCTCAGTGGGTGCATAATACTTCGATCCACTTACTGAGCGTCGTAAGAATGCCTGACTCCGCTAAGCCCGTTCCGGCCCGAAGCGAGACGCCTCGGGCGTTCGCCGGCACGGACGCGCGCAGGCGCATCCGAGAATTCCCGGCTCACCCCCCGGCCCCTCCCGGAGGGCGAGGGGAGATTTGTGGTGCACAAGGGTTGTCACCCATTTGCACGAGACTCAGTAAATGGAGGCTGGTAATAATGCTCCCTTCGTGCTATCGCTGCACTCGAGTCTGAATTGAATGACGCGAAAGGAACCGCCCGATGAATCCCACATCGACCATGCCGACTGCTCCTGTTGACCGCGCGATGGATGCGCTGCATTTCAATCGTGACTCGCTGCAAGCCATTTTCGCCCCGCGCAGCGTGGCGGTGATCGGCGCGACCGAGAAAGAGGGCAGAGTGGGCCGCACCGTGCTGTGGAATCTTATCAGCAGCCCTTTTGGCGGAACGGTCTATCCGATCAACGCACAGCACAGGCAGGTGCTGGGCATCAAGGCCTATCCGGATATCTCCAGTGTGCCGGAACCGATCGACCTGGCAGTCGTCATGACGCCCGCGCCGACAGTGCCCGGAATCGCGGACGAATGTGTTGCGGCAGGCGTGAAAAGCGCGATCATCATTTCCGCGGGATTCAAAGAGGCGGGCACGGCCGGTGCTGAACTGGAGCGGCAAATTATCGAGAAGACGCGCGGCAAAATGCGCCTCATCGGTCCCAACTGCCTGGGCGTGATGCGGCCGGCGACGCACCTGAATGCTACGTTTGCGGCCAGCATTGCGCGTGCCGGCAATGTCGGCTTCATCAGCCAGAGCGGCGCGCTGCTTACGGCGGTGCTTGACTGGAGCTTCCGTGAGAACGTGGGCTTCAGCGCATTCGTTTCGCTCGGCTCAATGCTCGACGTGGGTTGGGGTGATTTGATCGATTTTCTCGGGGACGATCCGCACACGAAAAGCATCGTCATCTATATGGAGTCGATCGGCGACGCGCGGTCCTTTCTTTCAGCGGCGCGCGCGGTCGCGCTGACCAAACCCATCATCGTCATCAAGGCCGGCCGCACGGCGGCTGCCGCCAAGGCCGCTGCCTCTCATACCGGCGCCCTTGCGGGCAGCGACGATGTGCTCAACGCGGCGTTCCGCCGCTGCGGGGTCTTGCGGGTCGACTCCATCGGTGAATTGTTCTACATGGCCGAGGTGCTTTCGAAGCAGAAGCGCCCATCGGGGCCGCGGCTGACAATTGTGACGAACGGCGGGGGACCGGGCGTGCTTGCCACCGACGCGTTGATCACCGATGGCGGCGAACTGGCCGAGTTGTCCGCATCAACGCTGGCGGCGCTGGACAAAGTGCTGCCGCCGCACTGGAGCCATGGCAATCCGATCGACGTAATTGGCGACGCCGATGCCGAGCGCTATGCGCGGGCGGTGGAGATCGTGGCCGCGGATCCAGACAGCGACGGGCTGCTGGTGGCCCTCACGCCACAGGCGATGACCGATCCGACCGCAATCGCCGAGCGCCTGAAGGTTTTTGCTCGCATGCCGGGCAAACCGGTGCTCGCAAGCTGGATGGGCGGCAAGGACGTTGTTGCCGGTGAGTCGATTCTCAATCAGGCCAACATACCGACCTTCGATTATCCCGACACGGCGGCGCGCGTGTTCAACCTGATGTGGCGCTATTCGTACAATCTGCGCGGCATATATGAAACGCCGACGTTGGTAGGAGGTGCAGTCGAAGGCGCACGAGATGGGGCGAAAGCCCGGCAGCTCATCGCGGAAGCGCGCAATTCGGGACGCACGCTTTTGAGCGAATTCGAATCAAAGCGGGTGCTTTCCGCATATGGTATTCCGACAGTGCGGACGCGCATCGCTGTCAGCGAAGACGAGGCGGTGCGGTGCGCGGATCAGCTTGGCTATCCCGTCGTGCTCAAACTGCATTCGCACACGATCACGCACAAAACGGAGGTGGGCGGCGTGCGGTTGAACTTGCCCGATGCGGACGCCGTGCGGCACGCTTATCGCGCAATTCGGTCCGGAGTGGCCAGGCGCCAACCATCCGTGCGGGGCCGAGACGATTTCCTCGGTGTAACCGTCCAGCCGATGATCAAGCTGGAGGGCTACGAACTGATCGTGGGCTGCAGCATCGACGCCCAGTTCGGGCCGGTGCTGTTGTTTGGCGGAGGCGGGCAGCTTGTGGAAGTCTATCGCGATCGCTCGCTTGCGCTGCCGCCGCTTAATACGACGCTTGCACGGCGCATGATGGAACAAACGACGATCTACAAGGCGCTCAAGGGCGTGCGCGGCCGTCCCGCCGTTGATCTCGCGGCGCTGGAAAATCTGCTCGTGCAATTCAGTCAACTCGTCGTCGAGCAGCGGTGGATCAAGGAGATCGACATCAACCCGCTGCTTGCGGTCCCGGGCAGGACCTCTTCCCCGTCGGATGCAGGAGAACAGACCGGCAGCGGGATCATCGCGCTAGACGCGCGCATCGTCCTGCATGAACCGGGAGTTCGCGATGAAGAATTGCCGAAACTTGCCGTGCGTCCTTATCCCGCGCAATATGCGTCGGAATGGACCGCGAAGAACGGCATGATCGTCACCATTCGTCCCATCCGTCCGGAGGATGAGCCGCTCATGGTGAAGTTCCACGCGACTCTCTCGGAAGAGAGCGTTTACATGCGCTACTTCCACGTCATCCAGTACAACCAGCGCGTCGCGCACCAACGCCTCGTGCGGATCTGCTGTATCGATTACGACCGCGAGATGGCGCTGGTCGTGGATCGCGAAGATCCGCGCACGGGCGAGCACGGCATTCTTGCCGTAGGGCGCATGAGCAAGGTGCCGATGACGGCGGAAGCCGAGCTCGCCGTCCTTGTCAGCGACGCGTATCAAAAGCAGGGGTTCGGCACTGAACTGTGGCGCCGGCTGGTGCAAATCGCCCGCGACGAGAAGCTGCAACGGGTCACCGCCAGGATTTTGCGCGATAACGTCGCCATGCAGCACGTGGCCCGCAAGATCGGTTTCCATTTGGAGCCCGAGGGGCCTGAATTCAGCGCGGTGATGGATCTGATCTGACGACGCTTTGCCGTACGGCCATGGTGCGTTCCCCCTGATGAACGCGTTCGATCAGCTCACCGGCGCAGGGGCAGCACTGTAGTCCGCGTCCGACACATGCTCGAACCAGGCCGTACCTTCGCCTTTGTCGCTCAGTTCCGACATCGCGAGGTGGGAGAACAGCTTGCCCGGCGCCGAACCGTGCCAGTGGCGGACATCCGGCGGGATGATGACGGTGTCGCCGGCACGGATGGTGGCCTCCCTCAGGCTTTGGTATTGAAGTCACGCAGCGGGTCATATCGTATCAGCGT
>MERG01000239.1 GCA_001771985.1 Betaproteobacteria bacterium RIFCSPLOWO2_12_FULL_62_13
CATGTTGCGAACGACGATCGTGGGTTTTCCGGGTATGAATTGCGGCAGAAACTTGGCCCAGAGCCGGGCGGTGATGTCGGTTCCGCCGCCGGCTGAATGCGGCACGACAAACGTAATGGTTTTACCTTCGTAATAGGGAGCACCACTGTGCGCGGTTCCCTGAAAGCCAACGAACGCAAAGGATACCGCCAGAGCCAGCACGATGAAAATCGATTGACGCTTCTTCATTTCCTTTACCTCCTTTTACTGTTGACTGGGTAAGTTTCACCGATCGCGGAACAGATAAAGCGTCCCCGCCGCAAGCGGCGGGGTATTCCCAGAACAACGCGAGCTGACGATCTTCGTCACACTATAGTTCGGAACCGATTGCACCAGAAAATGAACATGGTCCTTGTCGGTTCCAATCTCCAAGAACTTCACTTGATAACACTTTCCAATCCCAAGACAAGCTTCCTTGAGAACCTCGTCCACCTGCGCATCCAACGCCGCTCGCCTGTATTTCGCCGGAAGCGTCAAATGATACAACAATACCGTGATGTTGTGGGGCACTGTCCCGCCGATAGTCAGGGTGAATTCGTCCTCTGTGCAAACTTATGGCCAATTAATTAGTTACATATTTTTCTGAACATCCGCCCCTTGCTTCGGTATAAAGGGCGGATGCAGGCAAGTCTTGAAAAGCTGCGTGTTCGTCCCGTGAGTGGGAGCGAGGAAACTCGCTATCGGGAACTGATGCAACAGCACCATTATCTCGGTGATCTGGCCAGGATAGGCCACACGATCTGGTATGTCGCCACCAGGGGAGAGCAATGGGCGGCGTTGCTGAGTTTTTCTGCTGCCGCCTGGAAGTGCGGGGTACGTGATCGCTGGGTCGGCTGGGACTTTCGCTCGCAGTATGGTCGGCTCAAGCTGATCGCGAACAACAGTCGTTTCTTGATTCTGCGCGATTGGCACATTGCGAATTTGGGTTCCAAGGTTCTGTCCTTGTGCGGCCAACGCATTGCTGGTGATTGGCAAGCGCGCTTCGGTCATCGGCTGCTGCTGATGGAAACCTTCGTTGATCCGGCTCGTTTCCACGGCACGGTCTACCGGGCCGCGAACTGGACCTGCCTGGGTCTGACGCGGGGATTTCGCCGCACCCGCGAGGGCTACAGCCAGCGGGCTGAATCGCCCAAACTGGTCTTTGTCCGCCCGCTGCAGCGTGACGCACGGGCACAGCTTTCGCGTTGCATTCTTGATCCCGTGTATCGCACCGGAGTACCCAAGATCATGCTCACTGCTGAACAGATGCGCACACTGCCCGACTTCTTTAACGACATCCCGGATCCGCGCCGCGCCCAGGGCCGGCGTCACCGACTCCCGGTTGTGCTGGGCATCGCCGCCGCAGCAGTCCTGTGTGGCATGCGCGGCTACAAGGCCATCGCTGGATGGGCTCGCGACCTAGGTCCCAAGGCCCGCGAACGCTTTGGCTGTCGCCGCAAACAGCGGCGTTATCTGGTCCCCAGGGAGTCCATCATTCGCGGAGTGATGGGGTCAGACTCGACTTAATTAATCGCGGTAAACCTCCGGCTTTGCCGGAGGACTCCGAAAGGTTTGACCCTGTTTGAATGGCGGGAAAGTCGAGTCTGACCCCGTGGTGTCCGTGACCCCGTGGTGTCCAATGTTCCAAAAGGCATCATCGAATGTTTCTACCGCCCGTGCGGATCACCGAGGCACATTCTGCTTGCTGCGATACCAGCGCAGGATGCGAATCGTGCTCTTGGTCTCGCGATAGTTGATGATGTGCCCGGTATTCGGTATCGAAAATGCGCGCCGGCCACGTGCTCCGGCAGGCCTGCCGATCTTGGGGTGCGCCTGAATTTCCGTTAGCGCATTCTCGACGCGCTCAACGACGAGCCGCGCCGTGAAAGGATCTTCCCTTGCGATGAAATCGATCGACGCGTCAAACGCGTCTCGAGCTGCCCGCGCCCACTCAAGCCGCTTTTGGCCGGCGCTTCGCGGCATGGCGCTCGATGGTGGCCCGCGCTCGCGCCATCACTTTGCGGTGCGGAACTGCGCCATTGCGGTCTATATCTTTGTCGGCTTCGATGGTCTCGCGCACGTCCTGCTCGGTCCCCTCGAGGCCATCGCGCAAGACGAAGCGCAGCATCGATTTCGGCGTGCGGCCGGCGAGCTGGGCAAGCTTCGCGATGCGGCGTTGCTGCGCCGGAGTAAGTGCCAAAGATCGCATGCGTACTGTTCCTCAGTCGATTAGCGGCATTTATTCTACCATCTGCGTGCGCATGGTCGAGCCGCTTTGGGTCGTCTCGGGAGACTGGCTCCGGACTCGTTCTGTCGGATTGGGCCCGAACTACTGCGACATCAGCCCATCGAGGATGTAGGGAAGGATGCCGCCGCGCCTGACGTAATCGAGTTCCGCCTGCGTGTCGATGCGCAGCGTGAGCGTAACGCTGTCCTGCGTGCCGTTCCGCCTGCGGATCACGAGCGTCACCGGCTGCCGCGGCTTCGCGTTCTCGTCCAAACCGAGCAGATCAAACTGCTCGCTTCCATCCAGGCCGAGCGAAGCGGCGGTGGTCCCTGCGGGCAATTGGCAGGGCAGGACTCCCATGCCGACCAGGTTGCTTCGGTGGATCCGCTCGAAGCTGTTGGCGATCACCGCCCTCACGCCCAGCAGGCGGGTCCCCTTGGCGGCCCAATCGCGCGCGCTGCCGGTGCCATATTCCTCACCCGCGATGACAAAGAGCGGAACCCGCTCCTGGGCGTAGCGCATTGCGGCATCGAAGATGCTCATCCGCTCGCCGCTGGGATGGTGGACGGTTACGCCTCCTTCCACGCCCGGCACCATGAGGTTTCTCAGGCGAACATTGGCGAATGCGCCGCGCACCATGACTTCATGGTTCATGCGCCGCGCGCCGTAGTTGTTGAAATCGGCAGGTGATACGCCCAGGCTCTGAAGATAAGTTCCGGCCGGAGAAGTCGCTTTGATGTTGCCGATGGGGCTGATGTGGTCAGTGGTGATGGAATCTCCAAGGATCGCGATGGCCCGCGCATCACTGAACTCGCGCAGGCTGGATTCGGAGAGACCGGGATCGAGCAAGAACGGCGGCTCCTTGATGTAGGTTGAAGCGCGATCCCACGAGTAGATCTCGCCCCGGCTGTGAGGGATGGCGGCCCACAGCGGGTTGGCCGACTCGAAATCCATTTCATACACGGCGCGGTAATGGCTGGGATTCGCCGCCGTGCTCATGACACTTGCGAGTTCATCCTGAGTCGGCCAGATATCCTTCAGATATACCAACTCGCCTGCCGCACTCTTTCCCACCGGCTCGCTCATGAGATCGATATCCACGCGCCCCGCCAGGGCAAACGCGACCACCAGCGGGGGGCTCGCCAGAAAAGCGGCACGAACGGCGGGATGGATGCGAGCTTCGAAATTGCGGTTGCCGGAGAGGACCGCGCACGCCACTATGTCGTTTTCGGTGATCGATTTTTCCAGCTTGGGATCGATGGGGCCGGACGCGCCGACGCACGTCCCGCAACTGTAGCCCGCGACAGCGAATCCGAGTTGATCGAGATAGCGTTGCAGGCCCGTTGCCTCCAGGTACTTGCTGACCACGACCGAGCCGGGCGTGAGCGAGGTTTTCACCCACGGCTTGGTCTTGAGTCCCCGCTCTACGGCCTTCCTGGCGACGAGGCCGGCCGCGAGCATGACGCCCGGATTCGAGGTGTTGGTGCACGAAGTGATCGCCGCGATCACCACGTCGCCGTCGCTCGCCGCGGCTTTGTTGGTATTCCCCGCATCGCGGCCGCGTAGTCTGGTTGGCGCAGCCTTGCCGTAGCCGCGCGCAGCCGGCGGTTTCTGCAAGGCTGCCTCGAACTGCGCCTTGAGTTCCGCCAGCGGAACGCGATCCTGCGGCCGCTTGGGGCCCGCAACACCGGGCGTGATCGAGGCGAGATCCAGCGTGAGCACCTGCGTGTAGTCGATTTCATCGAGCCGGGGAGCGCCGAAACAGCCTTGCGCGCGGAAGTAGGTTTCCATTGCCGCGACCTGCGCTTCGGAGCGTCCGGTCTGGCGCATGTAGCTGCAGGTTTGCGCATCGACCGGAAAGAAACCGATCGTTGCGCCGTACTCCGGGGCCATGTTCGCAATCGTCGCGCGGTCGGGAATCGTCAACCCTGCAACGCCGTCGCCGAAGAACTCCACGAACTTTGCGACTACCTTGGCCCCGCGCAACATTTCGGTGACATACAACACCATATCCGTGGCGGTCACGCCCGCGCGCAGTTCGCCCACGACATTCACGCCGATCACGTCGGGGGTGAGCATGTACACGGGCTGCCCCAGCACTGCGGCCTCCGCCTCGATGCCGCCCACGCCCCAGCCTACGGTCCCGAGGCCCGCGATCATGCCGGTGTGCGAATCGGTGCCCACCAGCGTATCCGGGTAATACGTACCGTTCTTCGAGAGCAGGCCGGGCGCGAAGAATTCCAGGTTGAGCTGGTGCAGAATTCCGAAGCCGGGCGGAATCAGGCGAATCCCCCGGTATGCCTGCATCGCCCATTTCACGAAGCTGAAGCGCTCTTTGTTCCGTTCGATTTCGAGTCGCATGTTGCGCTGGAGCGCGTCCCGCGACCCATGGTAGTCAACGGTGAGCGTGTGATCGAGCGTCATATCGACCGGCACTTTGGGTTCCACCCGTCCCGGCGAATGCGCGCTGCGTTTCATCGCGCTGCGCATCGCCGTGAGATCCCCGAGCAAGGGGATGCCGGCTGCGCAGTTCAGCACGATGCGGCCCACGACGAACGGTATCTCGGTCGTGCGCTGCCCGTTCGGTTGCCAGCGGGCGAGATCGAGGACGTGCTCTTCGAGCACCCTGCCGTTGTCGCAGTTTCTCAGCAGCGATTCGAGGACTATGCGTAGCGAGATCGGCAGGCGTGAAACGAGGCCTGCCCCGCGTTGTTCAAGAGCAGGCAATGAAAAAATATGGCCCCTCTTGCCGGGGCCTAAGTCGATCTCGCGCTTGCAGAGAGAAGACAAGGATGAGTTCATATCAGTTTCCAATGGCACTACCTTAAGCCGTGAGCATTGCCGGCTCCCTCCCTTGCGCGTAGCGCGGGGGAGGGTTGGGGAGGGGGCAAAACCGATCATCCAGCCCCCATCCTAACCTTCCCCCGCACGCGGGGGAAGGAAGCTTAAGGTAGTGCCATCAATTTCAGTTTCGAAGAAGGTCCGTGAGCTCCCGAACCGAGTTCAGACGCTCAGTGCTTCGCACCTTACTAATGATGTCGGCGACGGCCGCCGGCGATTTCACATGTGAGGCGAGGCGGGTGAACTTGTCCAACCGTTCCGCCTCGGTGCAGGGATCTGCCGGCATGCCGTGGGGATCGAGCACGGCGCTGTCGTGACGCTCCCCGTTCGCGAGCTCGAGATGCACGCGGGTGCCGTAGTGCTTGGGATACGCTGCCTCCATCTCCGGATCGACGACGATCTCGAGGCGCCGCGCAAGCTCACGCCTCGAGGGTTCATCGAGCTCGTCGCCTGCGAACATCGCGGGATCGCGCGGATCGGCGGTCAGCGCAAGCGCGGCGCAATAGGGCAGGCTGTATTGCGCTCCCATCGTATCCGGCGGGGCGACACTGCCGTTGTTGCGGGCGGCGTAGCTGCAGACGCCTACTTGCAGCTTCTTCACCTGCTGCGCATTGAGTGGCTGCGGGCCGCGCATCGCCACAAGCTGTTGCACGGACGCCTGAATCCAGGCGCAGCATGAATAGACCTTGACATATACCTGCTCCACCGCCCAGCGCTCGCCGAGGTCCGCGTTCAGTTGTTCGGGGCGGGCCGATTTTCCGGAAAAGACTTCCAGCAAACCGAAGTGTCCATCGAGCGCGCTGGGCGGTGCAGTGAAACCTCGCGCGGCGAGCTGCGACATGCGCACTCCCGTTTCCGCGGCACGGCCCGCGTGCATGCGCTTCATCATGCCTCCGCCGGTGCCGGCAGCGAAGCTCTTGGTGCCCGATGCGGTAGAGCAGGCGAGCCCGACTGCCGCCGTGAGGTGCGCGGGGCTCAGGTTCATCACCACTCCCGCCCCTATGACCGCGCCGAGCGGGCCCGCAAGAGCGGTCTGGTGATGACCGCGGCGGGCGGGTTCAAGGCCGATTGCCAAGCTCACGCGGTTGATCGCCTCGTAGCCCGCGATGATGCCCAACAAAAGACGGGAGCCCGGCGCATCGATGGCTTCCGCGGCAGCGAGCGTGGCGGGGACGACGACGGCCCCGGGATGCACGATGGCTTCGTCGAGCAAATCATCCAGTTCAAAGCCGTGAGTGGCGGTGCCATTGCATAGCGCGGCGCCCGGCGCGGCGAGGGTCTCCTTGCGCCCTACGATGCTGCTTCGGCCCTTGGACCCTTCGGCAAGCATCTCCTCGGCCATGATTTTTGCCCACGGCTGTAGAGAACCGAACAGCGCGCAGCCCAGAGAGTCGAGCAGGCACCATTTTGCAGACTCGATTACGGTTCCCGGCACCGCTTCGAGAGACAGTGCATGAGAGAACCGAATCAAATCCTGCGCCGCGCCTTGCGTCGGTAAGGTTTCTGCTTTCATTGTGCGTTCCTCATTAATTGTGTCGTTCCCGCCCCCGATTAAGGCATTCGAGGGCAGGCTGCGGCGGGAACCCATACGGCGCATCATCTCGTGTGAACCATCCTATGGATTCCCGTATTCACGGGAATGACTATGAGTGTTGCGCTGCCGCGCCGAATCCCGCGCCCGCTTGTCTGTATTCGGCGCGCGGCGGGCTGAAGATGTCGAGGATCACCGCGCTCGACGCGCCCGTGCGAACACCGTGTGGCACGCCGCCGGGCGTGTGCCAGAAATCGCCGGCGGTCGCCGCGACTTCTTCCCCATTCTGTATTCTCGTGCATTGACCTTCCAGCAGCACTCCCCATTGCTCTTCGGGATGGCTGTGAATGGTCCCGCTCGAATGAGGCTCAACGTGGACTACCGAGAGCATAACCTGCTCGCCCGGAAAGATGCGTGCGTTGATGCCTTCCGCCAGTTTCCGTTCAATACCACGCGCGTCGCCGTGGAGCTGGAATACCCATGCTGCCTTGCTCATATGGTCTCCAAGTTTAAAAGCAGTGTTTAGTGGTCAGTGGTCAGGGGTCAGTGGTCAGGCGTCAGTGGTCAGGGGTAAGTGGTCAGGGGTCAGGCGTCAGTGGTCAGTCGTCAGGCGTCAGGGGTCAGGGGTCAGGGGTCAGGGGTCAGGGGTCAGGGGTCAGTGTTGAGTGTTTTGTGCGTCAATCTACTATTTGAATCCCGATGGCGCGTGCCGCTTCGGCGGCAGCTTCACGTGATGGCTCCGCATCGACGATCGCAACTCTCGCCCCACCACGATTGCGGCAATCCAACCACGCCGAGCGCTCCTCGGCCGTGATCCTGATGCGCTGGACCTCCGGCACATCGAGTTCCTTGAGCGATATGTCGATGGCGCGCACCTCCGGCATGTCCATCACTTTGCTGTACATCTCGCCGTCCGAGGTGTGCGAACCGAATACCGCGCCCATCAGGATCGCCGGAACGTTGATGGCGCGTCTGGAGTATAAGTCCTTCGTGAGCTCGATCTCTATCTTCGAGATCCGCCCCCTTTTCAAGGCGTGAGCGATGCGCGCCATGTTGGTCGGCGAACCGACGGCCATGGAACTGCCTCCAACGACCACGTCGCCGAGAGTCTGGGTCAGTGGCCGGCTCGCCGCCATCATGCTCCGGAGTTCCTCGCGGGCCTCCGCCAGGACGCTGCCACTCATGGCGTCATCCCTGTTTGCGAGCGCCGGCTCAAGGAGTGCTTCGACCTGCGCCCGCTTTTTGAAGTAGGGCTTGAGATACTTGACGTTTACCGTGGTAATCGCCGGGGCCGCTTCGCGGTGAATCCGAGCTGCCATGGCGATCATGACATCGATGTCGATGTCGACCGGGAGCGTGCTCTTCAGGATCAGGTTGGAGGCGAGATTACCGACGAGAATGGCGCCGCCGATATGGGTCGCGCACAAGCCGCGCGTAATCACGCGGGGGGTGCAGGGGACCCCAAGCGTCGGTGAGATCGCCATCACCATGGCCTTGGCGACCTGTGCAGCCGTGCCGCCACGAAGGTCGGTCAACGCGGCAGCCGTCGCCGCGGCGCCGGCGCCGTATCCTTCCATGTTGCATCCGGTCGTCACCTTGCCGGCCCGGAAGATGCTGCCGACCTTGAGAATAAGGGCCGCTGTCAGGCGCACGCGCTCCGGGGCGATCCCGTTCTCCATCAACGCTTTCAGGAGTCCCGTGTACGGACAGGAATCCCCCGTTCCGGCACAGGGACGAAGACCGACCTCATGGTTTCCGACCTCGGCTGCCAAGGTGTAAACCAACGCCCGGTCGATGAGAACGTCATCGATCAGAACACCCTTCTCCTGGCGCGCGAGATCAGTCGCCACGGTTCCGAGGACGAAACTATTGCCGCTCTCAAGACCTTTTTCTAGAGCTTTCAGATTGTGTTCGAAGGCGGCGAAGCATTCATCGGTGATCTGATCAAAGCGTTTGCCCTCACGGATCATCGCCTCACCGACAACGATCTGGCTGAGCGGCAGATTCAACTCTTCGCCGAGAGCCACCAACTCGCCCAGCGTCAGGACGCGATCCTTCGCTTCGGCTGCCAATCGCGTCAAATGCTGCTCGGAAAGCATATTCATGGACATCCTTCTTGAATCCGTTAGTGTGCCGAGTCGTTACTTCTTTACCCAATTACACGTAGGTCGGGGTACGCGCAGCGTTCCCCGACATCCACTTGGTGTCAGGTAGCCGCTGATGCGGCAACCTGACCTACACTGTCTAGACACGAGCGGGTCCAGGAATTGTGCATCGAAATAAGTAATGACTCACGGCACTAGTTTCGTAGAAGACCGGTAAGTTCATGAATCGAGCTCAAACGCTCCGAGATTCGCACTTTACGGATTATCTCAGCGACCGTCACTGACGACTTTACGTGGGACGCGAGCCGGGTGAACTTGTCAAGCTGTTCCGCTTCCGTGCACGGATCTGCCGGCATGCCATGAGGATCCAATCCCGCGCTTACACGTCGTTCGCCATTTGCGAGTTCAAGCTCGACGCGGGCGCCATAGTGCTTGGGATAGGCTGCCTCCATCTCCGGGTCAACGACAAGCTCGACACGCTGCGCGAGTTCGCGTCTCGAAGGTTCATTAATGGCCTCCGGCGTGAACATGGCCGGATCGCCTGGATCGGCGGTCAGCGCGAGCGCGGCACAATAGGGAATGCTGAATTGCGCCCCCATCGTATCCGGTGGGGCAACATTACCGTTTTGCTCCGCTGCGTACGCAGAAACGCCTATTCTCACCTTCTTGATCTCCTGCGGTTTGAGTGGCTGCGGCCCGCGTAACGCCACGAGCTGTTGCACCGCCGACTGAATCCACGCGCAGCAGGGATAGACTTTGACGTATACGTGTTCCACGGCCCAGCGGTTGCCGAGATCCAGCGAGAGCAGCTCGGGCCGGGCTGATTTTCCGGAAATGACTTCCAGCAAACCGAAGCGTCCGTCGAGCGCGGTCGGCGGGGCGGTGAAACCTCGTGCGGCGAGCTGGGACATACGTACACCCGCTTCCGCCGCACGGCCGGCGTGCATGCGCTTTTCCATGCCACCGCCAGTGCCGGTTGCGAAACTCTTCGTGCCCGACGCGGCGGAACAGGCAAGCCCTACTGCCGTAAGAAGTTGGTCCGGAGCAGACACCATTTTGCGTGATTGATTACCCGTGCTGGAATGACCGCCATCGACAGCACATGGCCGAACTCGATCAAGTGTTGTCCAGGACTTCGTGCCGCGATATCCATGATCTTCCTCCCGTCGTCAGGAGCGATAGTCAGTCCGGTCGCGTTGCCGGCGTCCATGAATGAAATGCCCGAGGTTCTCGCAGGACGAACTGCGAGTCTTGGAGGTGTTTGTCCAGCAAGAATACTAGCGATCATCGGCTATAAGAGCAATGAAGTAATTTCGATACTAGTATTCCAGACCGGAATCCTGAGATGGTATTCCGGATTGCGATACTCGTGCCGTTCCAACTTGTTTCTCCAAATTCCGGCGGCTCGCTTAGCGCGTACGGTCGGCTGCGGGACAAATAGTTGAATTGGCCAAAATTGTTGGAACGGCACTAGAATGCTCAAATATTATAATCTGTAATGATCGGTTCTTTGTCGTATCTATGTGCCGGGGCCTCGTTTCGTCCGCCTGCGATTGATTACTTCTTCCAGGGCGGGCCGCCGTCCGGTATGTGTTTTCATAAGCTGCCGACGAGAACCAGCTCCGCCGGATGGGTGCGGTCCGGTGAGGGCATTCGCAAATTGGAGGAGCATTCAAGTGTACGTTTCTTCCGTAATGGTTTAACGTTTCTCTTAATCACTTCAATCCGGAGAGAAAGGGGGTGGAAGGATTTCTCATACTAGAGGCAAGGATCAGATTGCGGTTGATGCAAAACATCGGGAGATATTGCGTAACAAGACATTCCGTCAAGCTAAACAGAGGAGGTCTGACATGCAACAGATTCAAGGGAACCACGTGAAGGGTATTCTTGTTGTTACGTTAACATTGGCCTTGATGTCGCTTTGGGGGACAGCTCAATCCATGCAGATTCAAAACGGCGTCTATGTATTGACCGCCTCCCCTGCGATACCGTCGGTTCACAAGATAATGGCCCCGGCCATGACAGTATTCGCCAAGAATGTCGAGGAGAAGAGCAAAGGTCGAGTCAAAATAAATTTTGTCTGGGGATCGGCCTTACACAAGCTCGCTGAAGGTTTCGAGGCAATAAGGAATGACGTTACTGATATAACCTATACTCAAACCTTCTACTATCCCGGGGAGTTTCCCCTTTCGCAGTTCTCGGCGCTGCCTTACACGTTCCCCAATCCGGTGGTCACATCGATCGTTGCTGAGAATCTATACCCCAAGTACTTGAAGTCGGAATTTGAGAAACGTGGCGCCAAGCTTCTTTTCTGGTTAAACACCGGACCTTTCGCACTTTATACTCGCAAACCGATTCGGTCTATCGGAGACCTACAGGGTCAGAAGATAAGAGGTGCCGGTACCATGCAAAA
>MERG01000240.1:0-1056 GCA_001771985.1 Betaproteobacteria bacterium RIFCSPLOWO2_12_FULL_62_13
GTTTCGGCGAGAACATGCGGGTATTGAAATGGGTCGTTGAGCGTTGCGAAGGCAAGGCGGGCGCCAGGGAGACGCCGCTCGGATGGATGCCGCGCTTCGAGGATCTCGAGTGGAAAGGTTTGAAAGGCATGACGCACGAGCGCTTCGATGAGCTGATGTCGATCGACACCGACCAATGGCGCCACGAACTCGGGGAACACAGCGAGCTCTTTGGCAAGCTGCAGAGCCGCCTGCCGCGCGAAATGTCGCTGCAGCGTGAGTTGTTCGAGCTCGGGCTGACGCAGTAGGCATTCAGCCGCACCGGCGGGATGCGCTGCGCTTTCCCGCCCTACAGTCCTTTAGCAGTTCGTTGAAAAACGGGTCGTCACACCGGCGGAAGCCGGTGTCCAGAAAACGTGCATCAACCAAATCAACGTCTTACTGGATGCCGGCTTCCGCCGGCATGACGAAATGATGTTTACTGCGACCTTTTTCAACGAACTGTCAGAGTCCTGCGCGGTTCTTTCCTTTCACCGCGCGGTTCACCACGTTCACCGGCCACTCTCCTGAAAGCACGCGGCGAACCTCGTTCGGCGCGCCGGCCTGAAGACCTTTCATCGCCTGCTCACTGTACCAGGCGGCGTGAGGATTGATGATCACATTTTCCCGTCCCCGCAGCGGGTGAGGATTGGGAAGCGGCTCCGGGTCTGTCGTGTCGAGCGCGCAGCCGGCGATTTTTTTTGCGTCCAGCGCCCGCACCAGCGCATCGGTGTCCACGATCGGCCCGCGCGAGCAATTGATGAGAACGGCGGTGGGTTTCATGTGAGAGAACGCTTCGTCGTTGATCATCTTGCGCGTCTCGCCCGTGAGGGGAGGGTGGACGGAAACGAAATCCGCTTCGCGCAGCATGTCGCGCAACTCCATCTTTTTGCCGGGAACGCCGAACTGCCCCTCCTGGATATAAGGATCGGAGAAAAGAATCCGCATGCTGAAGCTTGCCGCGCGCAACGCCACCTGCCGCGCGATATTGCCGAAGCCCACCAGACCGAGCGCGCTCTCTGCCACCCGGAATATCGG
>MERG01000240.1:1089-6408 GCA_001771985.1 Betaproteobacteria bacterium RIFCSPLOWO2_12_FULL_62_13
GCAGCGCCAGCGTGTGCTCGGCCACTTCCTCGATACAGTAGGTGGGATTATTGGTGACGATGATGCCCGCCTGGGTCGCGGCGTCGAGATCGATGGTGTCCACGCCGATACCATAGCGGGCGATGATCCTGCATCTGGGCATCTTCGCCATCACTTCCGCGGTGATCGGGCCGGCGTAGGTATTGAGCAGCGCATCACAATCCTGCGCCTGCGGGATGAACTCCTCGGGTTTCTTCGTTTGCAGGGGAACCAGGTCGGCCAGTCCCTCGAGCGTCTTCTTTTCCACGTCCAGAGATTCCCAGACGTAGTCGGTGAGAACCACTTTCGCCTTGGTTGCCATGTTCGTTGTCCCTATGTTGAATTCAAAGGCAGCCACAGAGAGCACAGAGAAAAAATCATTAAACCGCCAAGACGCCAAGAAATCAAGAACGGAATCTTTCGGCGCATTTAATTTCTTATCTGGACATCCCTTGTATCCTTCGTGTTCAGCTTTTGAGTTTTCTCCGCGTCCTCTGCGCCTTTGCGGTTAACTGCTCTTATAGATTTCGGGGTTCCAGCAGTTGGGCGGCTGCCGGCCTTCCAGCACGGCCATGATGTTGTCCACCACCACGTTGGCCATCACCTCCCGCAGTTCCCTGGCTGCGCTTCCCAGGTGCGGCGTGAGCACGACGTTCGGCAGCGTGAGCAGCGCCGGCTCCACGTGGGGTTCGTTCTCGAACACGTCGAGCCCGGCCCCGGCGATGCGCCGCTCGACCAGCGCGCGGGCGAGCGCGGGTTCGTCGATGATCGGGCCGCGCGCCGTGTTGATGAGGAATGCGGTGGGTTTCATGAGGCTCAACTCGCGCGCGCCGATCTGGTGACGCGTTTCCGGCGTGAGCGGCGTGTGTACCGACACGAAGTCGGACTCGGCTAGCAGTTGCTCGAAAGGCACGTAGGTGAGGCCGAGTTCCTGCTCGCTTTCAGGTTTGCGGCGGGGACTCCAGTAGATGAGTTTCATCCCGAATCCGCGCGCGCGTCTCGCCACTGCGCGCCCGATGCGCCCGCCGCCACCGACGAGCCCCAGTACCTTGTCCGACAGGATGACCCCTTCGAGGTGCGAGGACTGCGCGCCGGGGAAGATTCCCGAGCGCACAAGGCGGTCGCCTTCCACAACGCGCCGTGCGACGGCGAGCAGCAAGGCCATGTGAAGATCGGCGGTCGCTTCGGTCACGATGGGCGGGATCACCGTAACCGGGATGCGTCTTGCCGTCGCCTCGGCGACGTCGATGTCCGACGGGGTGATTTTCATCGAGGCGACTGCCTTCAATCCGGGGTTCGCTGCGATCACCTCCCGATCCACCCGATCGTGGAGCAGGCAGAAGAGGACGTCGTGCGTGCGCACCGCGGCAAGCAGCTCCTCCTTGGTGGCAATGTGCACGGGATCGGGATTGAGGTCCACTTCGGCGACACTGCGAAGCCGCTCGATGGCGCTTCGCGCGACGGGCTGGGTGATGAATACGCGCGGACGCATCAGGGTAAGCCTGGTGAGGAGAGAGGAGAGAGGAGAGAGGCGATAAGCCCCATAATCACGAGTCACCAGTCACGGGTCACGCTTTTCTGCGCTGGAGCAGATGCGGCACGCGTAGTCCTCGAGCGCACGAGCGGTCACGCCGACAGCCTTATGCTGTCTGCGGTTGTATTCTTCCGGCTCGAGATCGGTCCAGAATGAATCGTTCAGCCGGTTGATCATGTTGAACATGGCGCAAGCGAGTGAGATTTCCACGATTTCGGCGTCGTTGAACAGCCTCCGGAACTCCTCCCACACGGCTTTGTCGCGTTTTGCCGTGTTGAGCGTCATCGCCTCCGACCAGGCAAGAACCCCTTTTTCCCGCTCGTTGAAGAGCAAACTCGCCCGGAAATCACCCTGGAGCGCCTCGAATTCTTCGTCCGTTAGTCCCAGTGCTTGACCAAGCACCCGATTGTGTTCCGTTCAGTAGCGGCAGCCGTTGAGCGTCGACGTCTTGAGAACAGCGAGATTTCGCAGCCTCACGTCAGAAACCGCCCCTGCGCGAGGTTGCCGGACTGCGGCGACCAAAGGCAGGAACCATCTCGCCAGGTACGGGCTGTGGGCGAGAATCCGCAGGAGATTTGCCGTTCTCCCGAGGAGCTGGTTGGACGTCTCGAAAAGCTCCCGGACCGCGCCGGTTGCTTCCTCGTCGGTGATACCGCGTATTCTCTGACTCATGTCGTTTCGGTCTGAATGATTTTTCCATTATGAAATCCGACGGCGTAGCGGTCGGATTTCATCCAGCGCACAATTCCGGAAACACCGTCCACCGCGACCAGCGCTCCGTCCGGAATGCGGCCCGTCGCATCCGGAACACCGAGCACCATGGGGATTCCGCGCTCCCGAGCGAGAGACGCGAGGTGCGATGTGCTGCCTCCCAGTTCGGCGACCACGGCTGCAACGGTTGGCAGGATCTGGCTCAATGCCGGACCCGCCATTTTCGTCACCAGAACGCCGCCTGGCGCAACGCGGGAAAGTTCGCATTCACAGTTCACCACGTACGCGCGACCTGAGCCCCAGCCTGCGCCCGCCGGCTGACCTCTGAGTTTGGGTTGCCGCAGCCAGATGTCATCGATCTCCGCCAAGGGTTCCGCCTGGAGATGCAGAGGCCGGGACTGCAGCAGCTTGAACCCGGAATCATCCAGCGCCCATTCGATTTCCACGGGCATGCCTGAAAGTTGCTCGGCGAGCGTGAGCAGGCGGCCGAGTTCGAGCACCTGCTCATCGTTTAGGCAACGCTGCATCGCGGCGCGGCGCCGCGGGACGATCGGGCTTGGCCGGTGCTCGCAGGTGACCGCGTGGTACTTCGGACCGGCCGTGACTTCCTGGATCGCCCCTTCGCGGGAAAGAACATATCGGTCCGGCGTGACCTCGCCCTGCGCGATCGCGGACCCCAGTCCCCAGGTCGCATTGATGAGCATGCTCCCTTCGGCGGTCCGGCTTAGCCCGCCACCGGCCGCGCGCGCCGAGACCAACGGCTGCACGAGCAGCGCCATCGCAGTGTCCGCCGGATCAAGGTCGTGGGTCGCCATGTAGCGCAACGCGCGCGTCGACCACAGCGCAGCCCAGCATGCCCGCACGGCGGTAAGAAAATCCGGTTCGTTTTGGAGGCCGAGAAAGGTTTCGAACTGGCCGGCGAAACTCGATCCGAAACGGTCTTCCACCAGGGCCGACGAACGCACCACGGTGAGGCAACTGGTTTTTTCGACCAGGGCACGCCACGAGCCCAACAGCGGCTCCACAACCGCGGGTGTGATCGGCTTGTCCGCGAACGCGAGCTTGATATCGAGAGCATAGCGGCGCGCTTGCGGCCCGTCCGAGGAAAAAACACCGCGCGCCGCCTGTTCCAGGCCGAGTGCGGCGATTTGCATCCGATACGCGTCTGCCGAGAGACAGAACCCATCAGGGATGGGCAATCCCGCGCGGCCCAACGCCGCGAGATTTGCGGCCTTGGGCCCGACGCAGTTCGCGTCGGATGCTTCGGGAGCGGAGAGGGGGATAATGAATTTCATAAAGACAATTTAGCCGCCGATGAACGCCGATGAACGCCGATCAAGAGAAGCTTTAACGCAAAGATGCACAGGACGGGAAGCAAGGATTTGTACAGGAAAAACAGCAGGAGTTTGCGTCTCGCCGCTTTCATCCGCGGCTGCTGCGCTTAGGCTCCTGATGTCGGTCTTGTCCGCATTCATCGGCGTTTATCGGCGTTCATCGGCGGTTCGATCGATTTTGGGCAGCTTCTCATCATCCGGGGAAAAGCGTCGAATAGCCCGGCATCGGGTCGACGACGGTGATCTGTTCCACCGGGAAATGGGAGATCAGCTCGACGCGGTCCTTGTGCACGATCAACATCTCCTCGATGCGCACGCCCCATTCGTACATCTTGCCGTGCTGGGTCTCGAGCGCGAACACCATCCCTTCCTTGATTTCCACCGGGTGGTCGAGCGACCAGATGCGCGAGATGACCGGCGGGTCGTACTGCGCAAGCCCGAGCCCGTGGCCCCACAGGTTGGCCGCGGCCTGGTCTTCCTCGGCATAGCCCCACGCCTCCTTCGCCGACGGCCATTTGGAGGCGATCTCACGCGTGGTGGTGCCGGCCTTGACCGCCTTGATCGAGTCGTAGAGCCACTTGAGCGCGATAGCGTACACGTCCTTCTGCTCCTGCGTCGGCTCCTTGCCCACGCAGTAGGTTCGGTAATAGCACGACTTGTAACCGTTCCAGGTGAGCGCGGCGAGATCCATGAAGACGATATCTCCCGGCTGCACGATGCGGTCGGAGAAGTTGCGCCAGTTGGGCCACGTGTTGGGGCCAGAGGACACGATCACGTCTTCCACATCCTCCATCCCGGGAATGGAGTAGAGGTACTCCATTATGTGCGCAGTCATCTGATTCTCGGTGCGCCCCGGCTTGAGGAACTTCATGAACTCCCAATGCGCTGCATCCCCGATTGCGCCGACCATGCGCGCGGCTTCCTGCTCGTCCTCATTCTTGACCGCGCGCGCTTCCATCATCGGGGTCATGCCGTCGGTCCAGTCGATCTTCGCTTCCTGGAAGATCTGGATCATGTTGATGTCGATGAAGTCGACGCCCAGCTTCATCCCGGAAACGTTCGCCTTCTTCATCTCCTGCTGGATGGCATTGGTGAATTTTCGGACCTGCTGAAGAGAGGCCGGGCCGGCCGCGCCCTTGATCCAGGCGTACGACCAGCGGACGTGGTCCTTTGGGATCCACGGCGAATGGCGGTGGACCTGCATGCCGATGTCGCCCTGCTCAAACAGTACGGGCGCATCGTCTCCGCAGAGAAGCGCGTAACGCAGACCCGGTTTGAGCCGGTTCCATCCAGGGGTGAGTGTGCCGGTTACATACCGGCAGTTCTCATCGTACATGAGCAGCATCGCGCCCAACCCGTGGGCCTTCATTCGTTCCCGGGCCCGTTCGGTGCGGTATTTGCGCAGCCGGTCCCAGTTGATCCGCTGCTGCCAATCCAGTCCTACCATCCCGAAATTTGCCATGTCCTTCTCCAATAAGTGTGTAAACGTGAATCAGAACCCCCACCCTAGCCCCTTGGAAAGGGAAAGGGGAGGGAGTTAATCGGTCCGGATGTTTGCGCCCTTCACCTGTGCCGGAACAATTTTACCTGGCTTGAGCCATTGCCGTTCGCCGTGCGTATGATAAGGGCGATAGGGCAGCGACAGTTTGGGATCGAGCTTGCGGTGCGAGGCGCGCAGCCAGCCTTTCGCCACGGGCACCTGCTGCTGTGGCTGGCCGATAA
>MERG01000241.1 GCA_001771985.1 Betaproteobacteria bacterium RIFCSPLOWO2_12_FULL_62_13
GCCGGCCGAACAGAACCGATTGAGGCCCGCGCGGTGAAGGAAAAAATCCACCGCCAGCGGTCCATCATGCGCGCGAGGAAGGCTTTTTGTCTATCCCTAGAGGCGCTGGCGACGATGACAAGACCGCTCCATCGGCCATCACGCTCTTCATACGACTCTACAGGAGGGCGTCTGCCATGACCACCCCTTGAACAGGGCGGCGGCATGCTCTGTAGAAGCCTATCCCTGCTTCAGCGTGAGCTTGATGAGCGTGTCGGCCCGCTCGTGCCGGTCGAGGTCGCGGCGGGTCGCGATGGTAAATAGGATAAGATTTTCCGCGCATCGCGAGCACGCGCCCCCGGGAAAGTTGCACTGACCCTATTTAGTCCGAGTAGGCCAAAGCAGTGTGGGTCGTCCACGCGCCCGGCTCGCCGAACGTAGCGCGCCGGCGCCGGATGAGCGCCAGCCTACCGCGGCGTTTGAGAGAATCCCATGTCGTATTTGAATTGTCGCATAATTCACGTATTTGCCAGGATTTCCGGGAGTTCACGATCACCAACGCCGCGCGTCTGCACACGCGCAACAACCCGGGCTTCTTCAGGGGCGCCGTCATCGAGCAGGCGGTGGCCGATGAGCTTGGCCTGAAGACGCCGGTAGTAGTAGCAAACGCCTAAGAGCACATAACAAAATGAGATCCCCTCCTCGTCTCGTGTTTCTCCACGGCCCGGGCGCGGGCGCCTGCGCGGACGCGTATTACTATCAACGCCTGCATTTCCCGAACAGCGTCGCCCCCAACTTGCCCGGGCACCTGGAGGGCACCCGATGTCCGGACGTGGCACGATACACGGAGTGGGTACGCGGCTGGCTGTGGGCGCAGGGCATGAACAAGGACCTCGTTCTGGTCGGATACACGCTGGGCGCATCGATCGCGCTGCAGTATGGCCTCGACTATCCGGATGAAGTGAAGGGCCTCGTGCTGATGACGGTTGCGGCACGGCCCAAGGTACGCGCGCCCGGCACCTACGAAATGCGTCTGCGCGCGCGGGAGGACCCGAAGGTCTACGAAGAGTGGCTCACGTACCAGCGGACCGCGATGCACTTGGTGGAGCCAGGTCTGCGGGAGCGCCTGATGGAGCGGCACCGCCAGGTCGGCCCGCTGTCCCAGTATCACGACTTGATGGCGATAGACACCTTCGACGTGCGCGACCGCATCGCGACCCTCAAACCGAAGCTCCTCCTCCTGCGCGGCCTGCTGGACCACGGCAATCCGCCGGAGTACGAGAAAGAGATCCATGAGGCAGTGCCAGGCTCGCAGTACGTAAAGCTCTCCGACGCCGGGCATTTCCCGCCCATGGAGATCCCGGATAAGGTCAACGCGCTGATCGAGGAGTTCGTGGCCGCCCTAAATCCCCTCGCCCCCGATCACGGGGGAGAGCCTGCGTAGCGGGCGAGGGGGTCGGGTTAGGGTGAGGGGGCATTAAATCTTTGGTGCTGCCTTGATACCGTCACACTGATCCTATTAATCTGATCGGCGGTCGCCCCAACTTTTTTCGGATTCAGGCGAATGGCCGGATACGGCCAATTCCCGCCGTTGGACCCTGCCACAATTCTACGCTGCGATCCATTACGCGCAGATTGAGCGAGAAGCCCCAGCCGTCGTCGCAGACGGTCATGGTCTGCGTATCGTTGCGATCGGGTGCGAACCGATACTGCGAACCAACCGATAGGGTCAGACTCGATTGTGCGCGGCCTGATCCTGAACGGCAGGCTTAGCGCAGGGCAATCGAGTCTGACCCCATTGGTTGTTAGCAATTTCAACGCTCGCCACCATCGAAGGCCTGCAAACTCTGCATAGTTTCATTCTCTGCATAGGGGTCGGTTTCGCCCATCCACTGGCGCCACAAGATGATCCATTAAGAGGAGAAGGCGATCAAGATACGGCTGATTGGTGCAGCAGCAAGTATGGGCTTGAGTGCATGCTGGACGCATGATGAAATTCGCGATGCACGCCATGAAATGAGGAGTCATGTTCGCTCGCGTAAGGGTAACGAACGGTGTCCCCGAGAAGGTGGACGAAGGCATTCCGCAATTCCGCGACGTGGTCGGCCCCTTCGTGGACCGGACGAAGGGAATCCACCACCCCGCCGCATTGCGGCACCCCTCCTCGACCAGGAGGGGAGTTCATTTATCACCACCCCGTCACTTCGCGCCGCCCCCACCTCGGCAAGGAGGGGAATTCAATCTGTTACCCGCCGCACTTACGACGCGGTCCCGACTATACCGGTTAATCGCTTGCTCCGCCGCGTCAGCCCGGCGCGTGGTCCTGGCGCCAGGCGAAGGTGACGGCCCAGTCGTTGCCCTCGCCCTCGAGACAGACCACAGTGCCGTTGCCGGGCTTGAACTCGACCACCTTGCGGGTCTCGTCGCCGCACACGAGGCGCGAGGCCGCGCGCAGCAGGTAGTCGATATGGCCGCACATTATGATATGGCCGCCGGCCGCGGCGATTTCCGCCACGAAGGGCGCGACCGGATCGCCGGTATTGATCGGGTAGGCGGCCTTCGCGGTCTTGTCCGCCGCACCCAGCTTTGCGGCGATGCGGTGGGCGGTGTCGATGGTCCACTGCTTGTCGCTGTGCAGGATGCGCACCGGCGCGACGCCGAGCGCGCGCAAGCGCGTGCCCAGCCGGTCGGCCTGGTCGCGCCCCTTCTGGCTGATGTGGCGCTGCGGGTCCTGCTCGGCCGACAGCGCGTCGACGTGATGCACGAGATAGACTTTCATTGATGCCCCTTCCTCTGATTACGAATTAACCGCAGACAAACGCCGATTAACGCCGATCACAAAACCAGATCTTTCACCGCCAAGCATGCGCCGGACCCCGGATCAAGTCCGGGGCAGGCTTTGATCCGGGGGACGCCAAGAGCACCAAGGGAAGGCAAAATCAAACCAGAACCAAAAGCATGGCTTGCTTCATTTTCTTTGCGTCCTTCGCGTATCCTTTGCGTCCTTTGCGTTCCGGCTTTTGAATTTGACTTTATCTGCGTTCATCGGCGGTTCAATGGCATCTGCTACCGCAGCAAGCTAATCAGTTCCGAAACATTCTTCACCTCGCGGAAGTTGCGGATCACTTTCATGCTCGCTTCGAGATTCTTCCCGGACAACTTCGCAAGCGGCGCCAGCGCACGGTATTTGGCTTCGACGTCGGCCCAGTCTATGCCGAGAATGGCGGCGCCTTTGGGCGCATAGACTGTGCTCGAATAACTCCGGCCGTCCTTCGTCCTGATGGCCACGATCGCGCCCGACTTGAAGCGCTCCAGGTTCTCCGTGGGCGGATCGCCGACGCGAACCTTGCCGAGCAGGCCGCGGATCACCGGGTTGTTGATCTTGTCTTCGAAGGCATGCGCCCAGGAGAAGTCCCTGTCGGCAACGCCGGCGGCGGCAAAATACGCCGGGCTGTGGGCAATTCCAATGAGATCGGTCGGATACTGTGGGCCAGTCAATGCCTTGAAGCCGGGACGGGAGATGGTGATCGTCTCGACCTCGTCCGGTGAAACATTGCCGGCGCGGGCGGCATTGGCCGCTGCTTCGGCAGTAGCATGATTGGGGTGGCCGCCGGGCACGAGCTTGATGCCCATGTCGGTCAGGATGCTCCAGCGCTTGCCAAAATCGCGCGTGACTTCGGCAACGTCCGGCTGGTTGCCATAGACTTCAAAAAAACCTCGCTCGTTCTCGAGGATATTCTCCTCGGCGAGGAAGCCCATCCCGGCCACCTGCGCCGCATTCACGCCGAGCATGGCGGCCAGTCCGGCGTGATACTCGCGGGCCACGCTGGTATTGGCCGCGGCGTGCAATCCACCCATCGAAGTCGCGATGAGGGCAATCGCCTGGGCCATTTGCGGCTGGCTTAGCTTCATCAGGTGTCCCGCGGCGACGGCACCGGCGAAGCCGGCGACGATGCAGCCGTGAAAGCCTTTCTTCTGGAGGCCGCCTATCATCGCGCCGTTGATGCGTCCGGCCACTTCGTAGCCCAGAACGATGGCGGCAAGCACGTCCTGACCGCTGGAACCGGTCTTCTCCGCAACGGCGAGTGAAGTGGCGCACGCGGTCGTGCCGGCGTGGACGATGTTGCGCAGGTCGCTGTCGTCCGAAGCCGCCGCGTCGCTCATCACGGCATTCACCCGCGCGGCCGCCGCGACCGGCAGCTTCTCCGCCGCCCCGAACCAGACCGTGGCCTCCGGCTTGCCGCCGCGCGCGAGCTCCAGGGCGCGAATGATTCTGGATGATTCAATTGTCGAGCCCAGGGACGCGCTGGCGATGGTGCTGGAGATCAGCATCTCCGCGTATTCGATGGTCTTGGGAGGCAGGTCCGCATAGCTCTGCCCCGTCACGAAGGCCGCAATTTCGCTTGCAACAGTCATCACATTCCTCGCTTTGTCGTCATGCTTGCCTCATGCCACTGCGCTAGTGCAGGGGATATTGTGCGAGCTTGTTTTCATCGAGGCTGATGCCGAGACCCGGCCCGCCCGGTAGCGGCAGACTGCCCGAGGAAATATCGAGGCGCGTCGTTGCAACCGTATCCACCACCTTGAGCGGACCCACGCATTCGAGCCCGGGCAGCACATTGCGGGACGAGGCTGCCAGCATGACCTCCGCGAGCGTGCTGGGATCGAGTCCGAAGCCGTGGCCTATGACGACCGGAAGACCTGCGGCCTCCGCAGTGGCCAGCATGCGCGCCGCACGCAGGATGCCGCCGGCTTGCTTGATGCCGAACTTGACGAAGTCCGCGGCTTCGGCCTTGATGACCGCTATGAGGCTGGCATGATCGCTGACCGATTCGTCTGCCATCACGGGAATGCCGCCTTCCCGGCGAACCCGCGCCAGCCCTGCAATATCGTCCTTCGGCGCCGGCTGTTCGAAAAGCTGCAAGTCGAATCGTTCGATCATCCGGGCAAGTTTCAACGACGTGTCAGCGTCGTACTGCATGTTGGCATCGATGCGAAGCTTCATCGCGCTCCCGACCGCTGAGCGAACTGCTTCGATTCGGTCTCGATCTGCTTCGATGCCGCTGCCCACTTTTATCTTCGCGGAGCGGAAACCCGCTTTGAGCCATCGCAGGGCTTCCGCCGCCGCTTCCTCAGGCGGAAGCTCGCCAATCCAGCCGTTGAATTGCACGCTTTCCTGTACAGCACCGCCGAGGTACGTGTGGAGCGGCACCCCCTGGATGCGCGACGCAAGCTCGACGCACGCCATTTCCACGGCAGCCCCGGCACCGGGCTGCGTTGGCGCAAGCCCATCCAGGAGCTCGATCAATCGATGGATGTTGGTCGGATCCTGTCCAACAACCGCAGGAGCGACGCGATCCCGGAGCGTGGCCAGCAGTTCCACGGCTGTTCCCGGCGACTCGGCGGCGGCCGACGGCTCGATGCTGCTGATACCCACCGTGCCGTCCGATGCGGTGAGGCGCACCACCACTCATTTCGTCGCTTGCTTGGAGATCCCGGCGCTCGTAAACGTGCCGATCAGGGGCATCGCCACGCCGAACACTTCGACTCGTTCTATTTGCAGCTTCATTCGCATACTTCTAATCTATTCCCACTACCCAAACGAAACAAGCTTTTTTTTCCGACCCGCCTGCGCTTTCATGAATAATACACACCGGACGATGCGATCCCACGGTACCCACCCATGAAATGCTATTGGATCAGGCACGAAGGTAACGACGCCATTCTGGAGTTGCGCGAGCTGCCGATTCCCGAACCGGGGCCCGGGCAGGTGCTGCTGCGCGTGCGCGCGGCATCACTCAACCGCGGCGACCTGCTCGGCGCCATTGCCTTTCATCGCGCTGCGGCAGGCAGACCCGCCGGCGTCGACGCCGCCGGTGAAGTGCACACGGTGGGCGTGGGCGTCAGGGGCTTGAAGCGCGGCGATCGCGTCATGGCGCGCTCCCGCGGCTGCTTTGCCGAGTACGTGGTGGTGGATCCCGCGCTCGCGACCCCGATCCCGCAGCATTTGTCGTGGGAGCAGGCGGCGGCAATTCCCATCTCGTACGTGACTGCGTGGGAAGCGCTCATCCAGTTTGGACGGCTCAAGGCGGGCGAATGGCTGCTGGTCGCGGGCGCGTCGTCGGGCGTCGGCGTCGCGTCGATCCAGCTTGGAAAGGTCCTCGGTGCAAGTGTGATCGGGGTGTCGGGCTCGGCAGCAAAGCTCGAGAAACTTCGGGCGCTCGGGCTCGATATCGGGATCCACGCGCGCGGCGAGGATTTCAGCGCCCGGGTGCTGGAAGCAACCGGCGGCAAAGGGGCCGATCTTGCCGTGAATCTGGTCGGTGGAACGGTGTTCGCCGCGTGCCAGAGGTCGCTCGGAAATTTTGGGCGGTTGGCGGTCGTGGGCTACGTCGACGGCGTCATGAAAACCGAGTTCGATCTCGAGGCCACCCACGGCAAGCGCCTCGATATCTTCGGCATCTCGAACGCGCCGCTCACGCCGGCAATGCGCGCCGAAGCGACGCGCGGTTTCAACCGCGACGTCATGCCGGCGATCGCCGATGGGCGCGTCGCGCCCGTCATAGATCGCGTGTTTCCATTCGATCAGTTGCCGATGGCGAAGGCGTACGTCGAGTCCGGCGCCCAGACCGGAAAAGTCGTCCTTCGGCTCGACTGATTCTCGCGGGAGTTCCAGGGATTCTGCGGCGAACAGCGTCTTGTCTGCGTTCATTCGCACTCCTCGGGGTGGTCACCCCGGGAAGCTACGCAATTCCTGGCAGTCGCAGTTCACATCGGCACCAAGTAAAATCGGGCCAAAGCCTGCAAGAGCAACTAAACATCTTCTCAACATTCAAAGGAGGGACCGTGCTCACCTGCAGAAACTTCCTGTCAATCGTTGCGGGCGGTATTGCCGCACCCCGATTTTCTTCCGCACAGCAGGCGTCCCGCAAGATTGCGCTGTATGCCAACGTCGGGCCCGAGCTCACGCACTACGACGTTGACGTCGCAGGCGCCGCGCTGATCAAGCATGCCACGGTCACGCTGCCCGCGGGCGCGCAGTACGCCTGGCCGCATGTATCGCGACGCTATCTTTACGTTGCGACCAGCAGCAGCGCTTCCGGTTACGGGAAGACCGGAACCGAGCATCACGTCACCGCATTTCGCATCGATCCGGCGAGTGGCGCGCTGACGCCGCACGGTGAATCGATACGCTTGCCGACGCGCCCCATCCACATGAGCACGGATATTCCATCGGAGAATATCCTGGTTGCGTTCAACAATCCGAGCGCGCTGCGTGTCTACCGCATCAACAAGGACTTTACGCCTGGAGAAGAGGTGAAACAGCCGGGCCCCATAGACGCCGGCATCTTCGCCCATCAGGTGCGCGTGACGCCCGACAATCGACTGGCGATCTTGGTAACCCGCGGCAACGAAGGTACCGCCGCCAAAGCGGAAGACCCGGGCGCGCTGAAAGTCTTCGACTACAAGAACGGCGTGCTGACCAACGAAGTGTCGATCGCGCCCAACGGAGGCAAAGAGTTCGGGCCGCGGCACCTGGATTTTCATCCGACCAAGCCGTGGATGTACGTGTCGATCGAGACGCAGAACAAGATATACACCTACAAGATGGAAGGCGGCAAGATTAACCCGGAGATTGCATTCCGCGCAGAGACGCTTGCCGAGCCGAAGAACATCAGAGCGCGTCAGGCGGCGGGCACGGTTCACGTGCATCCGAACGGCCGTTTTCTGTACGGGGCGAATCGTGCCCAGGAAACGATCGACGTCGTGGGCAAAAAGGTTTTCAAAGGCGGCGAAAACAGCATCGTGGTGTACTCGATCAACCAGACCACCGGCGAGCCGACGCCGATCCAGCACATCGAAACCCGCGCCATACACCCGCGCACCTTTCACATCGACCCGAGCGGACGCCTGCTGGTCGTTCAGCACAATCTGCCGGTGAACGTGAGAGACGGCAATTCGATACGCACGCAGCCTGCCGGCCTGTCCGTATTCCGCATCGGTGACGATGGCAAGCTTACGTTCGTGCGCAAGTACGATATCGACGTCGGCGATAAAACGATGTTCTGGATGGGCATGGTTCCGCTGTAAGGCGCAATTCGTATCTTTGCCGCTGGAATCATCGCCACGGATTAGACGAAGGCGCTGTTCGACGCGATCGGTACCGGCGAGGAAACGCGAGCGCAGATGGCGCTGCGCTTTGTGCTGTCTCACCCTGACATATCCTGTGCCGTAATCGGCAGTGCGGAACGGCATCATATCGACGAGGCGTTGCAGGCCGTCGAGATGCGACCGCTTCCGGCGCATCTGCTCGCCCGCCTCGATGCGCTGTAAGAGAGCGATTTTGGCTGACCCTATTTTTTTGGCGGAGGGAATGAAACATGAGCGACACCGTCACACAGGCAAGCGAGGCAGCCATGCGTTCCGCCGTCGCGACCCGGCAGGGAGCCCCGACGCCGCGCCGGCTCAGGGGAATACTCTCCCTGGAGGATTTCGAAGAGCCCGCGCGCCGCTTGCTCCCGCGTCCCATCTTCGGCTACATCTCGGGCGGCGTGGAGACGTACGCATCGCTCGCCGGCAACCGCGCCGCCTTCGCCGAGTTCAACTTCCTGCCGCGCGTGCTCGTCGGCACCCGGGCTCGCCATCAGAAGACGGCGGTCTTCGGGCGCACCTACGATCTGCCTTTCGGCTTTCCTCCGATGGGCGGCACTTCGCTCGCCGCCTACATGGGCGACTCCGTCCTCGCGAAGGTCGCGGCGGAACTCAACACGATCATGATCCAGAGCGGCGCGTCGCTGACGCCGATGGAGCGCATCAGGGAGGTCGGGCCGACCGCGTGGTTCCAGGCGTATCTTCCCGGGGATCCCGAGATCATCACGCCGCTCGTGGAGCGCGCGCAGCGGGCGGG
>MERG01000242.1 GCA_001771985.1 Betaproteobacteria bacterium RIFCSPLOWO2_12_FULL_62_13
AGCATCTGCTGAAATGTTCGGTCTTCTCTGTTCTGCCCTGCATCGCCGCGGCCGTGGCCCTTTCGTCCGTGCCCGGGACCCTGGAGGCTGCCGAGATCGAAGCTCATGATGGACTTTCGGCGGCCCAGCACGTGGTCGCGATCGACCGTGGTGGTGCGTTGTACGACAGTTGGTATGCAGCCCTGGGTAAGGAAGCTCCCAAGGGAACGCACCCCGCCTACCCCAAGGCCGGCAAACAGAAAGGGGCGACGACCTGGCGCTGCAAGGAGTGTCATGGCTGGGATTACAAGGGCGCCAGCGGCACCTACGGCAAAGGCGGCCGCTACACCGGCATAATGGGTATTCGCAACATGACCTACGCCTCAGAAAACGCCATCGTCGCAACCCTGAAGGACAAGACCCACGGCTTTGGCCAGTTGATACCGGAAAAAGATATGGTAGCCTTGGCCCATTTTGTCGCCCACGGACAAATAGACGTGGATATCTACATCGACCGCGGCACCAAGAAGGCCAAGGGAGATCCGGCCAGGGGCGAGCGGATCTTTCAAACGACCTGCGCCCGGTGCCATGGCAGCGATGGCAAGCTGATAAATTTCAGGACCCCCAAGGATCCCGAGTATGTCGGCACGGTTGCCAACGAAAATCCCTGGGAAATGCTGCACAAGATCCGGATGGGGCAGCCGGGTGTGCCGATGATTTCCATGCTCGCCTTTGACGTGCAGGACCACGTGGACATTCTGGCTTACTCACAGACGCTGCCGCAGAAGTAATGCAAGTCGGATCCGCGCGACCGCGTCCCTGACCAGGGGCCGGTATCCAGGATTCGGGAATGCCGGCCGCAATGCCCGCCTCGCGGTTCCGGCGGCGCGTGGACGTTTGACGAAGGGGGAGATCCATGAGCGTGAATTTCTTGTCGCACCGGCCTGCGTGGGCTGTGGCAACGCCGATGAAATTATCAATCGCGTCACTGGGCTGCATCATGCTGCTGCCGGTCACCGCGATGGCTTTCCAGCCGCTCGTGACCGACGATACCGGCACGCAAGGCGCGGGCGGTAACCAAATCGAGGCGGGCTACAACCGTACTGTCGACAAGGCACCTGACACGAGAGACGTCACGCACGAGGTGCCGCTGGTGTTTACCCGCGGGGTGACCGATGCGCTCGATCTTTATATCGGGCTCATCTGGCAGAGAATCGTTCCGGCGGCGCCGGCGGCCGCGGAGCGCGGCTGGGGCAACCCGGCCGTCGGGGCCAAGTGGCGTTTTTACGAGGACGAGGCGAGCAAACTGAGCTTCGCCCTCAAGCCGGAACTCCAGTTTCCAATCTCGAAGGATCGGGAGGCGCGGGGGCTTGGCACCGCGCGAGCCTCCTACAGCGTCGGCCTGCTGATGACCAAGGAGACCGGTTTCGGCGCCGTGCACGCCAACCTGGTAGCCGAACGGGTGAATTTCGCGGACGACGCGCTTAACTCGGCTGAGCGGCGCACGCTCTATCGCCTGTCGGTTGCGCCGGTATGGGACGTGGCAGAGAGCTGGCAGCTCGCGCTCGACGCCGGCCTCATCACGAACCCGGATCGGACCGCCAAATCCCGTATGGGTTACGTCGAAATCGGCGCCATCTATTCGCCAAGCAAGGATCTCGACTTCGCCTTCGGCATCATACGCAACATCATGGACGGAAACGTCCAGACAACGCAGGCGACGGCCGGCCTCACTTGGCGGTTCCGGTAGGATTTTGGCGGGCGTTGGTCCGCCAAAATCCTCATGCAAAACCGCCTGCCTGTCGGCAGACAGGGCTGACAATTCAGAACAAACCCCAGCCGAAGCGGTCGAATGCGAAGAAAACCGCGGGTAAATTCGCATATCCGTCACCCTTTCTTGCAGTTCTCCCGGCGCCGGTTTTGCGTCAGGAGTTCGTCGGAGCCGCGACCCGAAACTTGAAACCTTGAACTTTGAACTTTAAACTGCCGCAAGCCATGCAGCGACGGGATTTCATCAGAATCTGTGCCGCAACCGCAGCGGTCAGCGCGCAATCTGCGTTCGCTGCCAGGGACCTCAAGCCGCGCTTTTACGCGCGGGTGCGGCTGGTTGACAATCACCGGCAGCCGCTGAAGGCATCAAGCCTCACGGCCGGCGAAAATTACATCTTTCACTATCCGTTCGAAGGCACGCCGTGCTTTCTGCTCAACCTCGGCCGGCCGACGGTTCGGGACGTGCGGCTGAAGACCGAGCACGGCGGCACCTATGTATGGCCGGGCGGCGTTGGCCCCAACCGCGCGGTGGTCGGCTATTCCGCGATCTGCGCCCACCGCATGACCTACCCTACACGCCAGATCAGTTTCATCAGCTTTCGCGACCGCTCCGCCGCGTCAAAGATTTCGCGGCCCCACACTATACACTGCTGCTCCGAGCACAGCGAATACGATCCCGCGTCCGGCGCCCGGGTATTGGACGGCCCGGCGCCGCAGCCGCTGTCGGCGATCCTGCTCGAACACGACCGCGCGAGCGATGGGCTCCATGCGGTCGGTACGCTGGGCGGTGAAATGTTCAACGCCTTCTTCGCCAAGTTCGGGTTCAAACTCGCGCTCGACTATGGCCCCGGCCGGGCGCGCAGACACGTGTCGGATCAGACGGTAGTGACCCCGCTCGCCGATTTCTGCAAACAGCAAGTCAAATGCTGACGCCAGGAATTTGCCGGGCATAGCTCCGACAAATTCCTAACGGATCTGTCCCCGGATTTCTCCACTGGGAAAGTCGTCCGTATGCACGTTCACATATCAAGAAAATGAGAAAGCGGCGCGCATCCAACGCACTGCGGCGTGATCCGCTGAACGCGGCTCGCCAGTTCGCGGATCAGTGCAGCAGAACGCTCAACGCGGGTGCTACGCTGTGCAGCGGCCCGTCGCTCGCAAAGAGGGTGGGCTGCGTTGATTTGAAAATACCGAACAAGCCGAAGCCGGCGATCAGCACGCCGGCGGCAACGCGCACGGCGCGCACCCTGCCCCATTTGCCAAGCCGCTCGAAGAACAGCGCGAGTGCCAGGAGGTTGGGCAGCGTGCCGGCGCCGAACGCCAGCATCACCAGCGCCCCGCGCAAGGCGTCGCCGGTGGCGAGCGCGGTGAGCAGCACGGCATACACCATCCCGCACGGCAGCCATCCCCACACCAGTCCCAACCCCAGCGCGCGCAGCGGGGAATCGACCGGCAGGAAACAGCGCGAGTAAGGCTGAATGCGGCGCCAGACTACGGCGCCCGCGGTTTCGAGCGCGCGCATCAGCGGCGTCACCCCCGCCACATAGAGCGCCAGCACGATAAGTGTTGCGCCGGCGGCGGCAAGGAGCGCTTGTTGCGCGACCGCGCCCCCGCGAAGCCACAAGCCCGCCTGCCCGAGTGATCCGACAAGCGCGCCCGCAACGGCGTAGCTGATGATGCGGCCGGCGTTGTAAGCGAGCGCGTAGCGCCAGCGCGTCCCACCGCTATCGCCGCGCCGTCCGCACACCGCGCCGACGATCCCGCCGCACATGGCCGCGCAATGCGCGCCACCCAGCAATCCGACGATGAAGGCGCTCGAGACAAGCAGTTGGAGCCAACCGCTCATTTTTCACAAACACGTAAGTCGGGAGATCGGGAGGTCGGGAGATCGTGAGATGGGGTTTTCCCGCCCTCGCGCCCTCACGCTCTCACGTGGTCATATCACGCGCGAGTAGCGGCGCACTTCCTGGTCGCGTCGCAGGTATTTGTCGAACACCATGCACACGTTGCGGATCAGCATGCGCCCTTTGGGTGTGACGTTGATCCAGCGTTCTTCCAGTTCAAGCAAGCCGAGCTGTTCCAGTTCGCGCAGCCCGGCCAGTTCGGAAGCGAAGTAACGGTCGAAGTCGATGAGATACGCGATCTCGATCGAATCCTTCGACAGCGTGAAATGGCACATCAGCGCCTGGATCACTGCGCGCCGCACCAGATTGTCCGCGTTGAGTTCCACGCCGCGCATGATCGGCAGCACGCCGCGCTCGAGGCTGTCGTAATAATCCTTCAGGTCGCGGAAATTCTGGCTGTAGGTCGGGCCGATGCTGCCGATCGCCGACACCCCGAGCCCGATCAGATCGCAGTCGGGATGCGTCGAGTAGCCCTGGAAATTCCGGTGCAATCTGCCCTGGCGCTGCGCTACCGCCAGCGGATCGTCGGGCTTGGCGAAATGGTCCATTCCGATGTAGACGTAACCGGCCTCCGTCAGCCGCTGCGCGGCCAGCGCGAGGAGCTTCAACTTGATCCCGGGCGAAGGCAGATCGGATTCGCTGATGCGGCGCTGCGGCTTGAACCGCGCCGGCAGATGGGCATAGTTGTAGATCGCGATGCGGTCCGGCTGCGCCTCGACTACCCGCGCGAGCGTCCGGTTGAAAGTAAGCAGGTTCTGCTTCGGCAGTCCGTAGATGAGATCGACGTTGATCGAGAGGAACCTCTCGTCGCGGGCGGCGGCCATGACCGCGAAGGTCTGCTCTTCGCTTTGCACGCGGTTTACCGCGCGCTGCACTTGGGGATCGAAATCCTGCACGCCGAGGCTCAGGCGGTTGAATCCCATTTTCCGCAGCGCGGCAATCGCGTCGGGGTCGACCGTACGCGGGTCGACCTCGATCGAATACTCGCCGCCCTCGGCGAACGCGAAATGCCGGCGCAACAGCGCGAACAGCTCCCCGAGCTGCGAACTGCTGAAGAAGGTGGGGGTGCCGCCGCCCCAGTGCATCTGGGTCACCGCGGGATCGTCGCGGAACAGCGGCGCCTGCAGCGCGATCTCGCGCGCGAGATAGTCGAGGTAGCGCTCGCCCTTCGTCTTGTCGCGTGTGACGACCTTGTTGCACGCGCAGTAGAAACAGACCGTGCCGCAGAACGGCAAATGCACGTAGAGCGAGAGCGCGCGATGGATGCCCCCGATGTTGCGCTTGCTTGCCCACGATTTGTAGGTCTCCGGCCCGAACGCTTCAATGAAGCGGTCGGCGGTCGGATACGAGGTGTAGCGCGGCCCGTTGCAGTCGAGCCTGCGGATCAGATCCAGGTCGACCTCGAACGGCAGATGATCGATTACGGCACCCATAATGCTCCTGTCGGCAGTCTGCCTAGTATTGCACCGGGCGCGAAGGATGCTTTGATCCAGGTCAAAATCAGTGTAAGATGCCG
>MERG01000243.1 GCA_001771985.1 Betaproteobacteria bacterium RIFCSPLOWO2_12_FULL_62_13
ATCCGTGCCGGCGAACGCCCGTGGCGTCTCGCTTCGGGCCGGAAGGGGCTGCACGTGTCATGTTCTCTTGCAATGGTCGGTAAAAAAATCCCGCCTCACACATCGAACTTGAGGCCGACAAAGTATTCGCGGCACTTCGGCATGTCGATCACCTTGCAACCGGCCTCGCGCTCGATGCGGCCGATCGCCTCCCGAATGCGCCCGGGCGTCTCGGTCGCCAGCACGAACCACATGTTGAGCTCATGTTCGCGCTCGTAGTTATGCGCGACTTCGGGCATGGCGTTCACGATCGCCGCAACGCGCTCGAAGTCCGCCTTCGGCACGCTCATCGCCGCCAGCGTGAACGCGCCGCCGATACGCTCGATCTGAAACAGGGGTCCGAAGCGTGTGAGCACGCCCTCGTCCAGCATGCGTCCCAGCCGTTCGATGAGTTCATCCTCGGTGATGCCGATCAGCCCCGCCGCCTCGCGGTACGGCCGTTCAGTGATCGGAAATCCGTTCTGCATCAGATTCACTATCAGGCGGTCGATCGCGTCCATGTGTTTCCTCCTCCACGTAGCGCGCCCCGCGCTGCTTGAAGCAACGGCGGCTGTACAGCACCGCACGAGGACACCGTGCAAGTCCCGCCCGTTCCGTGAGCTCGGCGATGTGTGCCGCAACCTCTTCCCGAGTGGTGCCGTGAATCATGCAGTAGAGGTTGTAGCGCCAGTGCGGCAGATGGCGCAGCCGCCGGTAGCACAGTGTCACGAAATCGGCCCGCGCGACTTTGGACCCGACGGCGCGCACTTCGACGTTGGGCACATCCCACACCACCATCGCATTGGCGCGATAACCGAGCGCGCGGTGCCGCACGATCACGCCAAGCCGCGCGATCACGCGCTCGCGCAGCATGCGCCCGAGCTCGGCTATCACCGTTTCCTCGCCCACGGCGCAGCGCAGGCCGATTTCGGCGTAGGGACGTGCGGTGAGCGGCACGCCGTCCTGCAACGCCGCGAGGATCGCCCGTTCCGGGGCCGAGAGAACACATGGCGCCTTGCGCAGCGATGAGGCCGGCGCAGGATTGGCCGCACGCCTTTGCGCGGCTTCCCCCGCACCAAGGCGGAATCCGAGGTCGACGTGGTATGCCTCCACCATCGGCAGCTCCAGGACTTTGCCGCAGCGCGCGCGGCGCTCGACGTCGCGCACGACCGCCTGCACTCGTTCCCTGTTTGCCGCCGTGACGACAAACCACAGATTGAACTCGTGTTCGCGCTCATAGTTGTGGTTGACTTCGCGGTAACCATTGATCAGCGCCGCTACGTTTTCCAGGCGCCCGCCCGGGACGGCCAGCGCCGCAAGCGTCGCCGCGCCGACGCGCCCCGGAACCAGCGTCGCGCCGACGCGGCTCACGCGGCCGCGCGCCTGCAACCGCCGCAGCGCCACGATCACCCCGGCCTCGGTAAGGCCGAGCCGCTGGGCGATCGCCGCGTAGGGGCGGGGGCACAGCGGAAAATCGCGCTGAAACTGGTCGAGCAGTTCGAGCTGCGCTTGGCTCACGTCACAATCCGGTGCGAATCGCGCGCGCCGAGAAGAAAATGCCGCTCGGTTTGCGCGCCGCGATCTGCGCGAGGCGCGTGAAGCTCGCGGTGTCATACACCACCACGCGGTCATCGTCGCGCGCGGAAATCCACACCGCTTCGCCGCGCGGCGTGAATTCCATGTGCAGCACCGCCTTGCCCGGCTTGAGCGTCTGCACAATGCGCCGCGACTCGGTGTCGATCACCTGGACGACACCGTTGTGGGGAAGCGCGAAGTTGACCCATACCTGCCGGCCGTCGGGCCGCGCCATCACGAACACCGGCTGGCCTGCGACCGCGATGCGCCCCGCCTCCCGCCAGGTTTCGGTGTCCACCACCAATACTTCATGACGCCCGACGGCCGGCACGAAAGCGAAGCGTCCGGCCAACGCCCAACCTTCAAGATGCGGCATCTTGTATACCGGGAGCTTGCGTTGCCCTTTGCCGTAACCTCCCAGCACCCGCTTGACGCCGCGCTCGGGATACCACAAATCAAGCAGCGCCAGACCGTCTTCACCGAACAGCCCCGCAAGGTAGTAGCGCCCGTCCGGGGTCACGAGAGCGTCGTACGGCGCGCGCCCGATGTCGTGGAATTTCGTGATGACCGGCTGGTTCGGGGCGCTCAGGTCTGCGAGCCAGATTTCTCCCGCCTCGAACAGGCTGAACACGAAACGATTGCCGGGGGCGTCTTCCAGTCCAACCACCTTGGCGCGCCGGCCGTCGCCGTAGACGGCCGGAATGTCCGCCACCAGCTCGAGCGAATCGGCCGCAAACACCTTGACCCCGCCCGGCGCGTAGTTCGCCACCGCAACCAGCCTGCCATCTTGGGAGATGGCGCCGCCGACGCTGTTGCCCGACTGCACGACACGGGCCTCGACACGGCCGCGCAGCAGATCGACCTTGGTGAGCCCGCCGTCACGTCCGAATACGAACGCGTAGCGCCCGTCCCGCGAGTAAACGGCTGAGGCATGCGAGAGGTCGCCGAGCCCATCCACGCGGCCGATTGCAACGCGCCTCGTGGTCTCGATCAGTTGCACCGAACCTGCCGCGCGCTCGACGACGATGCCGAGGTCGCCGGTGCCCCTCGGCTCTACCGTCGCACAGCCCGCGGCCAAGGTTGCGCAAAAAACCAGTGCTGCTTTAACGCGCATCGGGCACCCCGTTCAACAGCCGGTGGGCAATCCACGCCGCCTCGGCGTCGGGAAGCAGCGGGCGCCAGCCCGGCATCGCCGTGCCGGGGCGGCCGTCGAGGATCGTCGTCTTCAGGTATGCAGCCGGTTTCCCTGCCAGCGCTTCGGGCGTGAGCGGCGGACCCAATCCGCCGCGCAGCGTGAGGCCGTGGCACGAACCACAATCGTGACGCACGAACTGCGCAAGTTCCGCCTGGCGCGCGCGAGTTACAGCGGTCGCGAGCTCGGAGACGCCCTGCGCGGCGGATGCAAGCGTCACCGCGAGAGTCAACGCCAGCATGCTGCCGGCGAGCAAGGCGAGCTTGGCGGGATGCGGAAGTCCGTACGGGATGTCTTTGGGTGTGGCACCCATCGCGCCCTCCAGGACCGGCCGAGCGTGCTCAGAGCGACAGGATGTACTCGATCATCAGCTTGATATCGCCGTCGGGCACTGCGGGGTTGGGGGGCATCGGGACCTTGCCCCACACGCCCAGTCCGCCCTTCTTCACCTTCTCGGCGAGTTTCACCGCAACGCCTGACTGGCCCTTGTACTTCTTCGCCATGTCCTTGTACGCCGGGCCGACCATCTTCTTGTCGACCTGGTGGCAGGCGACGCAGTTGTGCTTCTTGAGCAGCGCTTCATTTGCCTGCGCCAGCGGCGCACCCAGAATTCCCGCCGCCGCCGAAGCCACAATCAGAATGGAACGTATGTGCATACATGCTCCTTTTTCAATAAACATCGTGCTGTGTATTATAGACATTGAACTTGCCGGTCGGCGTGATCAGGCGCTTGTCCTTGATCACGTGCTTGAGCTTGAGCGTCCTGTCGTCGACGATGACGATCGCCGATTCCTGCGCCTTGCCGTTCCAGACCGAGAACCACACCTCATCGCCCGCCTTGTTGTATTCGGGATGCACGACGCGGCGCGGCCCTTCCTTGATGCCGGCCCATTCGGCGATCGGCAGCACCTTGTACGGCTTGTCAAGATTTGCGATTTCGAACACCGCGACAGACTGGCTGATCTTCGCGTCAGGGTTGAGCGCCGTGTCCACGTAGAGGTTCTTCGATTTCGGGTGCGTCTTGATGAAGAGCGACCCGCCGCCCTGGCCCTTGAGCGTCCTCACCACCTTCCATGCGTTCTGCTTGTTCTTGGCGGGGTCGGTGCCGATTAGCGAGATCGTCTCGTCGCCGAGGTGACCCGTGGCCCACACCGGCCCGAACTTGGGATCGACGAAGTTCGCGCCGCGTCCGGGGTGCGGAATCTTGCCGACGCCGATCAACGCCTCGAGCTTCCCTTCCTTGGTGTCGACCACGCCGATCTTGTGCGACTGGTTGGCCGCGACGAGGAAGTAGCGCTTGGTCGAGTCCCAGCCGCCATCGTGCAGGAAGCGCGCCGAGTCGATCTCGGTGATCCTCAGGTTTTTCAGGTCGGCGTAGTTGACAAGCTGGATCTTGCCGGTTTCCTTGATGTTCACCACGAACTCCGGCTTGAGCTGGCTCGAAACGATCGAGGCCACACGCGGTTCGGGGTGGTAGTCCTGCGTGTCCACCGTGATGCCGCGCGTGGAAACGATTTTCATCGGCTCAAGCGTGTCACCCTTCATGAGCACGTACTGCGGCGGCCAGTAGGAACCGGCGATCGCGATCTTGTCCTCGAAACCCTTGAACTTCGAGGTGTCGACCGACCGCGCCTCCAGCCCGACCTTGAGCTCGGCCACATTGTCCGGCTTCTCCATCCACAGGTCGATCAGGTTGATCTTGGCGTCGCGCCCGATCACATAGAGGTAGCGGCCGGAGAACGATACGCGCGAGATGTGCACCGCGTAGCCGGTCTTGACGATGTTGACGATCTGCTTGGTGTCGCCGTCGATCAGCGCCACCTCGCCGCTGTCGCGCAGCGTGACCGAAAACAGATTGTCAATGTTGACCTTGTTCATCTTCTTCTTCGGCCGCTTCTCGGGCGGCACGATCACCTTCCAGGTCGCCTTCATCTCCTTCATGCCGAACTCGGGCGGAGTGGGCGGCTCGTGCTGCAGGAACCGCGCCATGATGTCTACGTCTTTCTCGCTGAGCTCGCCGGAGCTGCCCCAGTTCGGCATGCCGGCGGGCGAACCGTAGCTGACAAAGACTTTCAGATACTCGGTGCCGCGCGCCTGAGTGATGTCCGTCGTGAGCGGCTTGCCGGTGGCGCCCTTGCGCAGCACGCCGTGGCAGCCGGCGCAGCGCTCGAAATAGATTTGCTTGGCGCGGTCGAACTCCGCTGCCGTCATGGGCGGCGCCTTGGGGCTGACCACCTCCGGAGCCTGTCCCGGCTTGATGGGTACCGGGGCGCCGCGATACATGAGGTCTTCAGCAGGCGTGCCGGGATGGACCGGTTTCGACTGGGGTTTTGGCTGGGGTTTTGCCGGCTGTTGCTGGGCCTGGACCGCTCCTATCGCGAGCACGGAGCACAGCACGAGACAGAAGGACTGTATGCGATGCGCGAATCTCTTCTTGACCACGTTTTCCTCCCGAGGGAATGGCGATAACAGGAGGAACTCTAAGCGCCGGGCATGCGCCCGTCTTTGATCTGTATCAAGGTAATGGGTCCTGCGCTCCGGGCACGGCCGCTCCCGGGGTCAGAGCTCCCGCGCGGGACTCCGCGGGTCGGGACCCGGCTTCCCCGACGACACGGGTTCGGTGGGTCGCTCCATGAACGTCACGGTCTCGGGACGCTCGCGCCGCTCGCGCCGCTTCCGCCGTTCGGCCAGCGGCGGACATTTCACGTTGCTGTAATACACGACCTGACAATCGAGGCAGTAGTGGCACTCGTTCGCGTTGATCTCCCCGGTCGCCCGGATCGCACGCACCGGGCACTCGACGGCGCACACCTGGCACGGCTTGCCGCATTCCTTGCGGCGCCGCAACCACCAGTCGAAGAGGCGAAAGCGGCCGGCGATCGACAGCGCAGCGCCGAGCGGACAAAGATACTTGCAGAAGAACTTGCGGTTGACCACCGTGATCGCGATGAGTAGTCCGGCGTATAACACGAACGGCCATTCGCGCTGGAAGCGCAAGCCGAAAGTGGTCTTGAACGGCTCCACCTCGGCGTATACCGCGGCCTCGCCCATGGATTGAAGGGAGATGCCGAACAGCACGATAAGGATCAGGTACTTCACCGCCCACAGGCGCTCGTGCACGACCTCCGGCAGCTCGAACTGGCGCACCTTAAGCCGCTGCGCGATCTTGTTGACGATCTCCTGCAGCGCGCCGAAGGGACAGAGCCACCCGCAATAGACCCCGCGCCCCCACAGCAGCAGCGTCAACGCCACAAAGGACCACAGGATAAAGAGCATCGGGTCGATCAGGAATTGCTCCCAGCGGAACTCGCGCATCACCGCATTCGTGAAGATGAGCACGTTGACCACCGTGAGCTGCCCCAACGCATACCAGCCGATAAAGAACACGGTGAAGGCAAGGAATGCGTTACGCACCCAGGCCACAAGCCTTGGGCGGCGGGCGAACCAGTCCTGGAACACCAGGATCATGGTGAGTAGCACGAGGCTCGACACCAGCACCGCGATGTCGAACACGCGCCGGCGCCACACGGTAACCCACAGCGGTTCGCTGTCCTCACCACCCGCAGCCGCGGGGGCGCCCGGAGAACTCGGCTGCGGGACTGCCGCGATCGGTGCTCCGGCCGCATCACTCGGAGCCTGTTCACCGCGCGCGGGCGCCGGCGCGGGGGTGATCCCGCGCGAGGCGGCGACCATTCGGGCGGCCCGCGTGATCGTCGCGTTGTGCACCATCACCGTGATCGTGGCCCCCGATATCGTGTCGATCGCGACATGGCCTTCGCGCTCCGCGCCGACCGAGATGCGGTCGAAGACGGACTTGCCGCGATACTGGCCGGTGAACGCTCTTAGCCGCCCCTCGGTGATGCCCACGGCGAGAATCGGCTCCTCGTGATGCACGATCGCGATGCCGGTAATCCGCCCCGAAAGATCGAAGCCTATGAGCGTGTTGATCGGCTTGCCGGAATAGCCGGGGATCCGCACGACATCGTCCGTGAGAAACGCATACCCGAGCAGCCGCTGGTCGCGGAATACCGGCGCCGCTCGCGGATCGCCCTCGAGGCTCCCGAACCGGTTGGCTTCGGGAAAAAAGCCGCGCACCTGCGGATAGACTGTTGCGACATCCGCCGCCCGCAGCGGCGCGGGCGCGACGAGCAGGACACCCAATACGAAGATGCACGCAAGGATCGAGCGGAAGCGCATGGGCAGCATCACCGCAAAAGCTTATTGCGTGCCGACGGAAGTGTCCATGGCCTTGCGGGACGACGGTGCGGAATTATCGTCCTATCGCAAGTCGCGTCGCGCGGCGCCGGCCGTCTTTCAGATCGCTCACCGTCGCGCCGCTTGCCCATGGCTGTACGAGCCGCTACCCTAGGAGTGAGGCCGCCGAACCGCACAGTCCCCATCCATGACTCCGCGTTTTCTGCTCCGTCCGGGCTGGATAATGCTCGCTTTCCTCGCGGGAACGACCACGTTGCAGGCTGCCCGCGTGCAGGAGGCACGCCCTCTCATGGGAACGGTGGTGGAAATCGCAGCCGACGGGCCGGAAGAGACGGCCCTGCGCGCGGCGATCGAGGCCGCTTATCGCGAGATGGCCCGACTCATCGACATGATGAGCCACTACGATCCGGGCAGCGTCGTAACCGCGATCAACGACGCCGCCGGCGCGCGACCCGTGGCGGTTCCATCGGAACTCATGGAAGTGCTCACGATGGCGCGGCGCGTTTCGGAGCGCTCGCGAGGTGCGTTCGACGTCACCGTGGGATCGCTGCGCGGCTGGCGTTTCCGTTCCGATGATCCGCGCCTGCCATCGCGGGGTGAGATCGCGGCGCAACTCCCGAAAGTCGACTACCGCAAGCTGGTCCTGGATCGGCGCGCGGGCACGGCGTTCCTCACCGAGCGCGGCATGCGCATCGACCTCGGGGGCATTGCAAAGCTCTACATCCTGCACGCCGGCATGCGGATACTCACGCAGCATGGCATCGCACGCGCCATGGTCAACGGCGGCGGTGATGTGGAAGTCATCGCACCGGACGGCGGGCGCCCGTGGCGCATCGGGGTGCGCGATCCGCGTGCGAGCGGCCGGCTCCTCGGCGCGCTCGAGTTGCGGCGCGGTTTCGTGGTCTCTTCGGGCAACTATGAGCGCTACTTCGTCAGGAACGGCAAGCAGTATCACCATATTCTCAATCCGAGCACCGGCTTTCCTGCCGAAGGTCCGCACGGCGTCACGCTCGTCTCCACAGAGATGGAAGCAGTCAACGGTCTCCCGGTCGCAATCATGGTTCTGGGCAAGCGCGCCGGCATCAATCTCGTCAGCTCGACGCCGGGAATCGAGGGGATTATCGTCGATCGCGACGCTAGCGTCTGGATGTCACCGGGCTTCCGTGCGCAATTGCACGCCGTTACCGCAACCCCTGCCGCAGAGTCTAGGGAGCCGGTGCTGAGGCAACCTTAATCTGGATCAAACTTGATCGTAATCAAGTCTTGCGACTCTCAAGCCCGCTACATTATGGAATGTTAAGGCCGACAAACTCCTTGCGCGAACTGAACGAACCCTACGCCGGGCAACCCGCGAGCGGCGAGGTCTACTTGATCGGCGGCGGCCCCGGCGACCCCGAGCTTTTGACGCTGCGGGCGCTGCGCCTGCTCAAGCAAGCGGAAGTGGTTGTGTATGATCACCTGGTGTCCGATGCGGTGCTGGAGCTTGCGCGACGCGACGCGCAACGCATCTATGTCGGCAAGGAAAGCGGTTATCACACGCTGCCGCAACCGGAAGTCAATGCGCTGCTCGTCGCCTTGGCCCGGCAGGGGAAATGCGTTGCACGGCTGAAAGGTGGCGATCCCTATATCTTCGGCCGTGGCGGGGAGGAAGCGCAAGCGCTCGCCGCCCACAACATTTCCTTCCAGGTGGTGCCAGGCGTTACCGCAGCCTGCGGAATCGCGGCTTCGACCGGCGTGCCCCTGACCCACCGCGATTACGCCCATTCGTGCGTGTTCGTCACCGGCCACCTCAAGGACGGCAGCCTCGATCTCGACTGGAACGGGCTAGCGCGGCCGGATCAAACGATAGCGATCTACATGGGCCTGAAGGGTCTGCCGATCCTGTGCCGCAAGTTGATCGCGCACGGGTTGCCGGCCTCCACGCCCGCCATGGTGGTGCACAAGGGAACGACACCGGACCAACGCACAGTCGTCGGCACGCTGGAGTCCTTGCCGCGCGCGGCAGCGGCAGCGGGGCTCACGCCGCCCACGCTGATCATTATCGGCGAAGTGGTGAGGTTGCGCGAACAACTCGCGTGGTCGGAACCGCAGGCCGACCGTGAAACGGCAGCCGCTCGGCGATGCCCCGCGCCGGCTCGTGCCTGAGTGAGGTGCCATTGATCCTGTCTATTGCTTTTAATTCCATCCGGGTTCATCCTCTCATCGGACATCGGATTTTGAGGTAGCATTTTGCTGGCAACAGATGAAGGGGGTGTCATGGGCACGCGGCTGCTGCTGATCAATCCCAGGTTTGCGGAAAGTTTCTGGAGCTTCAAGTGGGCAATAGACGAGGTGCTTCCGGGCAAACGCGCGGTTAACCCGCCGCTCGGGCTGGCGACGCTCGCCGCGTTGTGCCCGCCGCACTGGGAAGTCACGATCGTCGATGAAAACGTCGAACCGGCGCCGCTCGCGCCGCCGGCCGACATCATCGGCGTGTGCGGCATGCAGGTGCAATTCGGCCGCCAGCGCGAGTTGCTCGAGTTCTACCGCAGCCGCGGTTATTTCGTGGTGGCGGGCGGAAGCTATGCCTCCCTGTGCCCCGAGAAGTTTTCAGCGCTGGCCGACAGCGTGGTCGCTGGCGAAGCCGAGTACATCTGGCCGCAATTCTGCCGCGATTTCGAGCGTGGCCAGCCGCTCGGGCTCTATCGCGAAACCGGCACCGTGGCGCTCGCCGATTCGCCGACGCCGCGCTTCGATCTGCTCAAGCTTGAGCACTACACCACTGCAACCCTGCAGTTCTCACGCGGCTGCCCGTTCCGCTGCGAGTTCTGCGACATCATCGTCATGTTCGGCCGCAAGCCGCGCTGCAAGACGCTGCCCCAGGTCGAGCGCGAGCTCGATCAGTTGCGCGCGCGCAACGTGCGCAACGTCTTTTTTGTCGACGACAACCTGATCGGCCACAAGGCGCTGGCAAAGGACCTGCTGCGGTTTTTGCAGGATTACCAGGCACGCCACGACTACCGCTTCAACTTCGGCACGGAAGCCTCGATCA
>MERG01000244.1:0-2688 GCA_001771985.1 Betaproteobacteria bacterium RIFCSPLOWO2_12_FULL_62_13
GCCGCCGGCATCTGGCGGCGTTTGAAGCTGCGGTGAAGAGCGGCGAAAACGTCACGGTGGCCTGCACCCAGGAAGCGCCCCTGTTCGGCGAGTTGCACGAGGAGCTGAAAGCCGCGGGAGGCATAAAGTTCGTCAACATCCGCGAGACGGCCGGCTGGTCGCCCGAGTCGGACCGTGCTGCGCCGAAGATCGCTGCCTTACTCGCACTGGCCGAATTGCCCGAACCCGAGCCGGTGCCGGCAGTGTCGTACCGGTCGGCGGGGCAGCTCTTGATCATCGGTCAGGCGGAAGCCGCACTTGCCTGGGCCGACCGCCTGGCTTCGCAGCTCTCCGTGAACGTCCTGATCGCAGAGGAGAGCGGGCGCGGCGAGCTCCCGTTCGAGCGCCGGTACTCGGTCTACTCGGGGCGTAACGTCAAGGTGAACGGGTATCTCGGCGCGTTCGACGTTAATTGGGAGCAGGCCAATCCGATCGATCTTGAGGTTTGCACGCGTTGCAATGCCTGCATCGCAGCGTGTCCGGAACACGCCATTGATTACAGTTACCAGATCGATCTCGACCAGTGCAAGGCGCATCGCCAGTGCGTCAAGGTTTGCGGCGACATCAAGGCCGTGGATTTCGAGCGCAGCGACCGTGCTCGCGGCGACCGATTCGATCTCGTGCTGGACCTGTCCGCCGAACCGCTGATCAGGCTGCACCAGCCGCCGCAGGGCTATTTCGCGCCCGGGCGCGATCCGCTCGAGCAGGCGCTGGCGGCAACGCAGCTCGTGCAGCTTACCGGCGAGTTCGAGAAACCCAGGTTTTTCGTCTACAAGGAAAAGATCTGCGCCCACAGCCGTTCGCAAATTATCGGCTGCACCCGATGCATCGACGTCTGCTCGACGCGGGCGATCGCAAGCGACAAAGACGAGAACCGCGTCACGGTGGAGCCTCACATGTGCATGGGGTGCGGCGGATGCGCCACGGTCTGTCCGTCGGGTGCAATGAGCTACGCCTATCCACGCATGTCGGACCTGGGGCTACGAATCAAAACCGTATTGCAGACCTACCGCACTGCGGGGGGCAAGCACGCCTGTTTGCTTTTCCACAATGCAAGCGAGGGGCGCGATGTTGTTGCCCGGCTCGGACGCAGAGGCCAGGGTTTACCGGCGAACGTGATCCCGCTCGAGGTATTCCATATTGCTGCAATCGGGCCCGATCTGGTGCTCGGCGCTTACGCCTTGGGTGCGGCGCAGATCCTGATCCTGGCGACGGGTGCGGAGGCGGCGGAGTATCGGGAAGCCCTGCACCGCCAATTGAGATGGGCGCAATCCGTCCTGACCGGTCTTGGATTGGGTGAAGGACATTTCAGACTGATCGAGGCACACGAGGTGGCAGGGCTCGAGCGAACGGTCTGGAATCTCGGGAAAACCACCGAAGTGCCGCCAGCGACATTCAACTTATCCAACGACAAGCGCACGACGCTCGATTTCGTCTTCGACCACTTGATCAGGCATGCTGCGGTGCCGCAAGAAGTGATCCCTTTGCCTGCCGGCGCCCCTTACGGTGCGGTCACCGTCAACCGGCAGACCTGCACCCTATGCATGGCCTGCGTAGGGGCCTGTCCGGAAGGTGCGCTGATCGACTCCAAGGCGTCGCCTCAACTCAAGTTTATTGAACGCAACTGCGTGCAGTGCGGTCTGTGCGAAAAAACCTGCCCGGAGAAAGCGATCAGCCTGACGCCACGCCTCTTTTTGTCGAAATCGGCCAAAACCGAAATCGTGTTGAATGAGGCGGAGGTTTTCGTTTGCATCAAGTGCGGGAAACCTTTTGGAACCAAGCAGATGATCGATAACATGGTGGCAAGACTGAGCGCGCATTCCATGTTTGCCGAGCCGGGTGCCATGGACCGGCTGAAAATGTGTGCTGACTGTAGGGTTATGGATCTGATGCAAAACGCTAAGCACGGGTCCGTTTTCGATCTGTGAAAATGCAATACCCGATGCGAAAAAGCTTGAAAGCGGCACGAAAATGGGTCTAATATTCATTCAAGCTGAGAAAAACCCATGGGGACGGCAAGTCTAGAGCTTAGGCCGTACAATCCCGAGGTGGAGGTCCAGGAGGAGGATGGCGCCCGGGCGGACGTATACGCTTTGCTGGCGCATCTCTTTTACTCACCGCCCTCGGAAGCTTTTCTGCGCCAAGTCGCTGGTGCCGATGCGGCGAATGGCAACGCTTCCCAGTCTCGCTTGGCTACGGCGTGGCATGCTTTTCAGCAGGCGGCGCGCGATGCCGCCCCGGCCGAGATTCGGCAGGAATATGACGACACCTTCATCAGCGTCGGCCGTCCGCCGGTGCTCCTTTACGGTTCGTTCTACGGCGGCGGCTTTCTGATGGACAAACATCTGGTGGGGTTACGGGACGAGTTTGCGAGGCTCGGTCTCGCGCGCAAGCGCGAAAGCGGTGAACCGGAGGACCACATTTCGGCATTGTGCGACGTGATGCGCTTTCTCATCGTCGGCGATGCTGACATGCCGCCGGCAGGTCTCGAGGTGCAGCACGATTTTTTCCGGCGCCATATCAAACCATGGTATGCCCAACTGTGCGAAGCGATAACGAAGGCGGAGCAGCCCCGCTTCTACAAGCAGGTTGCGATGCTCGCCAAGGAATTTTTTGATCTGGAAGCAGAGTCATTTGAGATAGCCTGAC
>MERG01000244.1:2740-8496 GCA_001771985.1 Betaproteobacteria bacterium RIFCSPLOWO2_12_FULL_62_13
GAGGAATCGGCAATGACAAGCAAGGTTAGTCGCAGAAGATTTCTGACCGCGGTGGGGGCCGGTGGTGCGGCAGTTGTAGCCGCCGTCGTGACCCAACGGAATGGTGAGATCAAGCAGGCGCCGGCAGCGGAGAAGAATCAAGGAAGAGGATACCGGCTGACTGAGCATGTGCGGCGGTACTACGAGACTGCAAAAGTCTGATCGAGGAGGCGAACCATGTTACTCACCAGAAAAGCCAGCATTCAGCCGGGCGGCGCGAACCGCCTTGCTCGTAACGCCGTAGCGTTCCTTGGCAACACCGTGGACCGCCGCGCGTTCCTCAAGCGTTCCGGCATCGCGGTCGGCGGGGCGGCGGCCCTGTCGCAACTGCCGTTTTCGATGATTGGCAAGGGCGAGGCGGCCCAGGAGTCCACCGGTGGCAAGATCGAAGTCAGGCGTACGGTCTGCACCCACTGTTCGGTTGGCTGCGCCATCGACGCCGGCGTGCAGAACGGTGCGTGGATCCGGCAGGAGCCGGTGTTCGACTCGCCGATCAATCTCGGCTCGTTCTGCGCCAAGGGCGCTGCAGCTCGCGACCATGTGATGACCCATGACTCACACCGCCTGAAGTACCCGATGAAGCTCGCCGGCGGCAAGTGGCAGAGGATTTCGTGGGATCAGGCGTTGAAGGAAGTGAGCGATAAACTGCTCGCCATCCGCAAGGAGAGCGGTCCCGACGCCACCTTCTGGATCGGCTCGTCCAAGCATAGTAACGAGGGGTCGTATCTGCTGCGGAAATTCGTGTCGTTCTTCGGCACAAACAACATGGACCACCAGGCGCGCATCTGTCACTCGACCACGGTGGCCGGTGTCGCCAACACCTGGGGTTATGGCGCGATGACCAACTCCTACAACGACGAGCAGAACTCCAAGTGCATTCTGTTCTTCGGCAGCAACGCGGCAGAGGCGCACCCGGTGTCGATGCTGCACACGCTGCACGCGAAAGAGAACGGCGCCAAAGTCATTGTTGTCGATCCGCGCTTCACGCGCACTGCGGCACGGGCCGACAAGTACTACCGAATTCGCTCCGGCACCGATGTTGCGTTCCTGTGGGGCATGCTCCATCACATTTTTAAGAACGGCTGGGAGGACAAGGATTACATCAAGGCTCGCGTCTACGGAATGGACAAGGTCCGCGATGAGGTCATGAAGTGGACGCCGGACAAGGTCGAAGAAGTAACCGGCATGAAAGAGCATGAAGTGCGCGACGTGGCCGAATCGATGGCCAAGAACAAGCCCAGCACTATCGTATGGGCGATGGGCCAGACCCAGCACACCAACGGCAACGCGATCGTGCGCGCTTCCTGCATCTTGCAGCTTGCGCTCGGTAACGTCGGCGTTTCGGGCGGCGGCTGCAACATCTACCGCGGGCACGACAATGTCCAGGGCGCGACTGACATCGGCCCCAACCCCGACTCCCTGCCGGGTTATTACGGGCTTGCCGCCGGTTCGTGGAAGCACTGGTGCAGTACATGGGGAGTGGACTATGAGTGGGTGAAGAAGCAGTTCGCTTCGCAGGCGATGATGGAGAAACCCGGCATCACGGTGTCGCGCTGGATCGACGCAGTGCTGGAGAAGAACGAGAACATCGACCAGGATCCCAATGTGCGCGCGGTGATCTACTGGGGTCATTCGCCGAACAGCCAGACCCGCGGCAAGGAAATGGTCGAGGCGATGAAGAAGCTCGATCTGCTGGTCGTAATCGACCCGGTTCCGACCACCAGCGCGGCGATGGCGGCGATGGTGCGGCAGGACGGCGTTTATCTGCTGCCGGTCGCGACGCAGTACGAGACGAGCGGTTCGGTGACCGCGTCGAACCGCTCGATCCAGTGGCGCGAGAAGGTGATCGACCCGATATTCGAAGCGCGTACCGACCACATGATCATGTACCAGCTCGCCGAGAAGTTCAGGTTCGCCAAGGAACTCGTCAAGAACATCAAGCTCGTAAAAGGCAAAGGCGGCATGCCGGAGCCCGATACGGAGGACATCCTGCGCGAGATCAACCGCGGCACGTGGACCATCGGCTACAGCGGCCAGTCGCCCGAGCGGCTGCAGGCGCACATGCGCAACATGCACGTGTTCGACGTCAAGACCTTGCGAGCCAAGGGCGGCAAGGATGCAAAGACCGGCTACGTGCTCGACGGCGACTACTTCGGGCTGCCGTGGCCGTGCTACGGCACACCAGCCCTGAAACATCCCGGCACGCCCAACCTCTATGACACCTCGAAGCACATCATGGACGGCGGCGGCAATTTCCGCGCCAACTTTGGTGTCGAGCGTGACGGGGTCAACCTGCTTGCAGAGGACGGCTCGCACTCGAAGGGCGCCGATCTCACCACCGGCTATCCCGAGCTCGATCATGTGCTCTTGAAGAAGCTCGGATGGTGGGACGAATTGACCGACGGCGAGAAGAAAGCAGCCGAAGGCAAGAACTGGAAAACCGATCCTTCGGGCGGAATGATGCGGGTATTCATGAAGAATCACGGCTGCCATCCGTTTGGTAACGCCAAAGCTCGCGCCAACGTGTGGAACTTCCCGGATGCGATTCCACTGCATCGCGAACCGCTGTACAGCCCGCGGCCGGATCTGATCGAGAAGTACCCGACGCACGACGATCAGAAGGTCAGGTGGCGTCTGCCGGTTCTTTTCAAGACGGTGCAGCAGGCGAACAAGGACGCGGTCAAGAAGTTCCCGCTGATCCTTACGTCTGGACGGTTGGTCGAGTACCAGGGCGGTGGCGACTATACGCGGTCCAATAAGTGGCTCGCCGAGTTGCAGCAGGAAATGTTCGTCGAGATCAACCCGAAGGACGCCAACGACCGCGGTGTGAGAAACGACGAGTACGTTTGGGTCCTGTCCCCGACGGACGCGCGCCTCAAGGTCAAGGCGCAGGTGACTGAGCGGGTGGGGGCGGGAACGGTGTTCTGTCCGTTCCACTTCGCCGGCTGGTGGATGGGCAAGGACCTGCTCGACAAGTACCCCGAGGGCGCAGCGCCGTGGGTGCGTGGCGAGGCGGTCAACACCGCGACGACTTATGGTTACGACATCGTGACCATGATGCAGGAGACCAAGACCACGCTGTGTCAGGTCATGAAGGCATAACGGGAAGCGAGGAGCCAAATCATGGCAAGAATGAAATTTCTGGCTGATGCCGAACGTTGCATCGAATGCAATGGGTGCGTGACGGCCTGCAAGAACGAGAACGAAGTGCCGTGGGGCGTGAACCGCCGCCGGGTGGTGACGCTCAACGACGGGCTGCCGGGCGAGAAGTCGATCTCTGTGGCATGCATGCATTGCTCGGACGCCCCGTGCATGGCGGTGTGCCCGGTCGACTGTTTCTACAAGACCACCGAAGGCGTGGTGCTGCACGACAAGGACATTTGCATCGGGTGCGGCTACTGCTTCTACGCCTGCCCGTTCGGCGCGCCGCAGTTCCCGCAGGACGGCGCATTCGGGCTGCGCGGCAAGATGGACAAGTGCACGTTCTGCGCCGGGGGACCCGAGCCCGATCACTCGCCGGCTGAATTCAGGAAGTACGGCCGCAATCGTCTGGCGGAAGGCAAGCTTCCGGCCTGTGCCGAGCAGTGCGCGACCAAGGCGCTGCTCGGCGGCGATGCCGACGTAATCGCCGACATCTACCGCGACCGCGTGCTGAAGCGCGGCAAGGGCTCCGAAATCTGGGGCTGGGGCACCGCTTACGGCAGGCCCGAGAAGCAACCCGCGACGCAACCGGGAGCAAAGTCATGAGAAAACTACTGCTAATCGCGGTCGCGGCAGCACTGCCCCTCGCTGCGGCGGGCTGTGGCGAAAAGCCCACGGTCACGGTTTACAAGCAGGGCATGTACCAGGGGAAGCCGGACACGCGGCCTTGGGATAGCGATCAGTCGTCCACCAGCTTGCAGAACCAGTGGCAGAAGGGGGACAAGGTCGCCTGGGAAAAAGCGATCAAGGCGCGCAACCTCGGCCAGAACGAGTATGTGCGCGGCGCGCAGACCGCGAACTAACCAACAAAGGAGGAACGCATGCCCGGCTATCGCGACATGGGAGTGTTAGTGCGTCTCTTGTTCGTTCTGTGCGTCGTCCTGTTCGCACAATCTGCATGGGCGGTGGAAGGCAGCGCCAAGCAGGCCGAACGGCAGGCCACTCAACCGCTTAACAACGCGCCATTCTGGCGCGACGTGCGCGGCGGCGAAAACCCCTATCAGACGACCCAGGTACGGGGTGTAGAGACGAATGTCCTGGTTCAGACGGAAGGCGAGATCTGGCGCCAGATTCGCAACGGCCCGATCACGATTTACGGCGGGTGGCTCATCATTCTCATCACGGCATTGATCGGGCTCTACTACTCGCTCAAAGGTCCGCTCAAGCTGCACGAGAAGCCCACCGGCAGGATGGTTGAGCGTTTCAATTCGTGGGAACGCATCGTGCATTGGACGACCGCAATCAGCTTTGTGATCCTGGCCGTTACCGGTCTCATCATCCTGTTTGGCAAGTACGTGGTGTTGCCGGTTTTGGGCTATACGCTGTTTTCCTGGCTCGCGACCCTCGCCAAGAACCTCCACAACTTCGTGGGGCCACTGTTCGCCGTGTGCGCTGTCCTGATGTTTGTCACGTTCGTCAAAGACAACATACCCAAGGCTCATGACTGGATATGGGTGAAGAAGCTGGGTGGATTCTTCGGATCGCGAGAACACGTGCCTTCGGGCCGCTTCAACGCCGGCGAAAAAGCCTGGTTCTGGATCGTGGTGACGCTGCTCGGCGTCGTTTCGGCGGTGACCGGTTTCATCATGGACTTCGCCAACTTTGGCCAGGGACGCGGCACGATGCAACTCGTCAACGTGATCCACGCCGTTTCGGCGGTGCTGTTCATCGTCGCGGCGCTCGCCCACATCTACGTGGGAACGATCGGCGTCGAAGGCGCTTACCAGACGATGCGCACCGGCATGACCGATGAGACCTGGGCCAGGGAGCATCACGAATACTGGTACAATGACTACGTGGCCAGCCATGGCAGCATCGGTGGAGCCCCCGGCTCGGCCCCGTCGACGGCGCCAGCGTCAGCCATGAGGGAGGGATGGAAGACATGAACACGCTCAAGTTGTGGCAAGCCGTGCCTGCGCTGTTGGTGGGTTTTGCGATAGGGCTGGCTCACGCCAAACTGCCGGCACCGCCGCCGGTCGATCCGGCAAAGGCGGCAGAAGCCAAACAAAAAGCCGCCGACGCAGCGAAAAAAGCGGCTGAGGCATTGGGTAGGGCGCAGGACAGGGTTGCCGAGCGTTACAAGAAAGAAAAAGGCGGGGGAGGGGCCGCGATGGTACCCGCCGCTGCGACGCCCGAGACGATGAAGAAATAGACCAGAGAGCGATTTCTCGTTAAACCGGAGCTGTGCTTCCGGGTTTTCCGTGGGTATCGTTTCTGTCGGGCTTGCCTATCAGAGGCAAACCAGTAACCTCAGCGGGAGCTGTCATTCCCGTGCCAACGGGAATCCATACGCCGTTGAACGAGGCGTACTACGTTTACATTCCGCGCGATGATCGTCAAACGAATTCGCATCGACAGAGCTTTTTCGATCGACTCGTCAAAGTGGCGCCCTATGGATTCCCGACTTCTCGGGAATGACACCCACGGAAAAGTCGGAAGCGGCGATTATTTGAGTTCCAGCGCGAAGTTTCCGTCGCCACGCTCGACCGCAATCAGTCGCAGCAGCGGCGCGAGTT
>MERG01000245.1:0-1353 GCA_001771985.1 Betaproteobacteria bacterium RIFCSPLOWO2_12_FULL_62_13
GCTGCTGTCTCCTCTCTCGGGCTCGCAACAGCGTTTCGAATTATCACCCCTCCCGTTGCATCCGCGTGTATAGACAAGTATATTACAAGCTCGAAGCTGCGGCTGTTGCGAACCGGTGACGGTAGTGCCTGTCTAGTCGTGAAGCGCCTCCTCGGTTCTGTTACAGAGCAACCGCGAACGCATAACTGCCAAACCGCGGCCTCCCATCCCCGGTGGCGCGTCACAACCAGATCGAAAGCAGGACGAACAACGGTCCACTGAAGGCGGAAGCGCGACGATGAAAGACAAGCGAGCCGGGACTGCGGCAGAGTTGGTCGCCGAAATTTTCGATGGCATTATCGGATGGGTTCGGAGCTCGAGGACGCCGCGCTCGGAGACGATGACTTGCTGAGCGCGGGCAAACGTCCGGTGACGCTCATTCCCGGCGGGTGTTTCGTACATCACGTGGACTCTTTTGCTCTGGCGCGCGGCGGCCGACTCGATGCGACGTTACTCGGCGCCTGCCGGGTGGCAGAAAACGGCAATCTCGCGAACTGGACTCGGACGGCAAACCGAAGATCGTGAAATCCATCAGTTACCCGCTGACCGCGCAGCGCTCCGTCACCAGGATTTTCACGGAACTCGCCGTGATTTCAGTCACCCCGGCCGGCCTCGTGCTCGCAGAGATCGCTCCCGGCCTGAGCATCGAAGACGTCCAGGGCGTGACCGAACCGAGGCTGCTGCTCGGAGAACGTCTCCGGGTTGCGCACGAGCGTGCCACACGACTTCAAGCACCCTGAATACAACGACCGACAAGAGAACCCCGAATGGAGCTGTCCAAAGACGACGTCCTAAAGATCGTCAAGATCATCGAAGACTCGGGCTACGACGAGATCCGGCTAGAGGTCGGCGACTTCAAGTTGCACGCGCAAAAGAACGCGAGCGCGGCGCTTACGGCTACGCCGCTACCCGGCCAGCAAGCCCCAGCGCTCGCCCCGGCCGCGCGCCGTGCAGAAACCGCCCCTGCTGCTGCGGCGCCCAGCGCCCCGCCCGCTGCGCAAAAACCCCAGCAGGAACCGATTCCGGAAGGCTGCGTCGCAGTGCAGGCGCCGATGCTCGGCACGTTCTATCGTGCGCCCTCGCCCGGAGAAAAGCCGTTCGTCGAAGTCGGCGACAAGGTCGGCCCTGACGACATCGTCTGCCTGGTGGAAGTAATGAAGCTCTTCAATTCCGTGAAGGCCGGCGTCTCGGGAACCATCGTCAGAATACTCGTGGAGAACGCAACGGTGGTCGAGTACGGTCAACCCCTAGTACTGATCGAGCCCGACGCAACCGACCACGCGTAGTGAACGCGACAGCCGCATTTCGGCGCGA
>MERG01000245.1:1363-7576 GCA_001771985.1 Betaproteobacteria bacterium RIFCSPLOWO2_12_FULL_62_13
AGCCGCGGCGAAATAGCGGTTCGCATCATTCGGGCCTGCCGCAAGCTGGGCGTGCAAACGGTCGTGGGCGCCTCGGAAGCAACCGGATCACGACCCGGTGGGCGGAGGAGATCCTGATGAAACGAGGCATAGCCAAGGAATCGGCAGCATGAAAGAAATCAAGATCATCGACCAGACGTTCCGCGACGCACACCAGTGCCTGTGGGCCTCCCGTATGACGACGGGCATGATGCTTCCGGTCGCCGAACAGATGGAACGTATCGGGTTCGAGGCGATCGATCTCGCCGGGCCGGTACACTTCGACGTGGGCGTGCGCTACCTCAAGGAGAATCCATGGGAGAAGCTGCGCCTGCTGCGCGAGAAGATCAACCGCACGCCGTTGATTGGCGTCATACGCAGCACAGGCGGGATCGGGTTTGCCGTGGTGCCCAACGACATCTCGATGCTATGGATCGAGCGCCTCATCGCGAACGGCATACGTATCTTCAGGGTCTTTGACCCATTGCTCGACCTGGACAACAACATCTACCAATTGAACTATGCCAAGGAGCTGGGCGCCTATACGGTCGGCGTGCTTGCCTATGGCCACAGCCCCATACACACCGACGAGCTGTATGCGCGGAAAGCGAAGGAGTTGATGGAACGGGCGAAACCGGATGCCATCATGCTCAAGGATGCGCCCGGCCTGCTCACGCCGGACCGCGTGCGCACGCTCGTGCCGGCAATCAAGGCAGTCATGGGCGATACACCGCTCGAGCTGCACACCCATTGCACGACCGGGCTCGGGCCGATGACGCTCCTCGAAGGCGTGAAGGCCGGTGCGGACCAAGTGCATACGTCGATCGCTCCGCTCGCCAACGGCCCCGCGCAGCCTGCCATGCAGACCATCACGCGCAACCTGCGGGCGATGGGTTACCGCGTGAACGTGGACGAAGATCTGGTCGACCAGGTGAGCGAGCACTTCCAAAAAGTCGCGGAGCAGGAAGGAAAGCCAGTCGGCATACCGCACGAGTACGACGGCTTTCATTACGAGCATCAGGTTCCCGGCGGGATGATCAGCAACTTCAAGGCACAGCTCGCCCAGGCCGGGTTGTCGCACAAACTGCAGGAAGTGCTGCACGAGGCCGCGCGGGTACGATCGGAGCTGGGCTGGCCGATCATGATCACGCCGTTCTCGCAGTTCGTTGGCACGCTCGCAGTGCTCAATGTGGTGAATGGAGAGCGCTATCGCGTCATTCCCGACGAGATCAAGAAATACGCGCTCGGCTACAACGGGAAGCTGCTCGCGCCGATCGATCCAAACGTGCTCGACCGCATCATGGAGAACGGATCGCCCAATATTCCTGCGGTGCCGCCGCCGCGCGGGCCAGGAGTAGAAGCGCTCAGGAAGAAGTATCCGAACATGAGCGACGAGGAGCGACTGTTGCGCCATGCGTACGCGGGAACACAGGTCGACGACATGCTCGCCGCGGGACCGATCAAGACCGAGTATGAATTCGAGAAGCCGCTGGTGCGGCTGCTCAAGGAACTGACGAAGCGGCCCAAGCTAAGCCGGCTTTACATCGAGAACAAGGACCTGCGGCTGGAGCTGAACGGCCCGGGCGATCGAGCCTGACTGCAGGACCCTGGATCACTGCCGGCGGCCGCGTCTACTCCACCCGCACCTTCGCTTCCTTGACCACTTTCCGCCAGCGGGCAACTTCGCGCACCAGGCGCTCGCCGAATTCCTCGGGCGTCCCGCCCACCGACTCGGCCCCGTTTGCTGCGAGCCGCTGGCTCATATCGCCGACCTTCAGGCTCCGGTTGATCGCCCCGTTCACCTGCTGCACGATCGCATGCGGCGTGCCGGCCGGTGCGAGCCAGCCATACCAGCTCACGACTTCGTAGCCGGGAACCCCGGCTTCCGAGATGGTCGGCAGATCAGGCAGTGCAGTCGAGCGCGTCGCGCTGCTCACTGCGAGTGCGCGCAACCTCCCTGAAGTGCTATACGGCCGCGTGGACAAAATGTTGCCGAAGGTGAGCTGCACCTGGCCGGACAACAAGTCGATGAGCGCGGGTCCGGTGCCTTTGTAGGGTATGTGCACCATGCGTATACCTGCCATGCTGCTGAACAGCTCGACTGCGAGATGCACCGCCGTTCCGTGGCCCGCTGAGGCATAGTCGAGCTTCCCAGGCCTGGCTTTGGCAAGCGCGATGAGCTCTTTGACCGATTTTGCCGGGAGCACAGGATGCACGACCAGCAGAAAGGGCGCTTGAGCCACCATCCCGATCGGGGCGAATCCCTTGATCGCGTCGAACGGGAGCTTTGCGACGACCGCCGGGTTGATCGCAAAAGTCATCGACGTCGCAAGCAGCGTGTAACCGTCCGGCGTTGCACGGGACACCAAAGCGTCGCCGATGATCCCACCGGCGCCGGCGTGGTTTTCGACGAAAAACGACTTGCCCAGTGTCTCTGTCAGCTTTTGTGCGACGAGGCGCGCGACGATGTCGGTTGCACCGCCGGGCGCATAGCTCACAATCACCCTCACCGCTTTCGCGGGATAGTCGCTCGAGGTTTGTCCATGAACCGCAAGCGAAGCGACAGCGAGCGCAACCGCTGCCGCAAACTGCCTTCGATCAGTTTTTCTCACGACGCGTTCCTCACCGCATATTGTCCGCAAAGCTCGGCAGATTCATCAATTTCTCCCATTTCTCCGGTTTTATGATCGCAGCGTTGCCGGCCCGCGCTCATCGGACGCCCCGGCTAGGCGTGTGTTTCTGCGGACGGGGCAACCCCGCGAGGGCTATTGCAGTGGGGGGCCCGCCCACCAAACTATGCGCCGCGAATTTACTTGTATAGCTGAGAATACGCATAGCGCCTTTGCAAGTCAACGCGCGCGCCGGTTCCGACCTCGTCCAGCTCGGTCAGCAACGCCGCGAGCTTCTCGTACTCTTCCTGCATATAGTGGCCGTCGCCAGCGTGCTGGTTGAGCAAAACGCAAAACCGCCTGCCTGCCGGCAGACAGCATGTAGCCTGGATGGAATGAAATGAAATCCGGGGACAGGATCTCCCCGGAGAAGCCTGCCCTCGAATGCCTCAATCGGGGGCTTCGCTTCTTCCGGGATGCACGCTGCGGCTGAATTGCAGTTTTAAGGTTTCTTCCTTTGCGACCTTGGCGTCTTGGCGTGGAGGCCGTGCATTATTGAGTCTTGCGTAAATGGATGATGATCCATTTGCGCCTCGAATCCCCCTTCTCCCCTCGGCAGAAGGGCCGGGGATGAGGGCTGAGCATTGTCATCCATTTCTGCAATGCTCAGTAAACGAGCAAATCGCCGCGGGCCCTGCTACGCTGCGTCTCCGAACCCATCGGCAACGACGAATTCCAGCAGCCGCGGTCCTTCGCTGCCGATCGCCTGGCGCAATGCCGGCCCAATGTCCCGCGGGTCGGTGACGCGCGACGCCTTCACGCCCAGCGACTGCGCGAGCCCCGTGAAGTCGATTTCGGGATGGTGAAGATCCATGCCGGTGAACTGGCGGGCGCCACGCATCGAAACCATGCGCTCTTTGAGGATTCGATAGCTGCGGTTGTTGATGATCGCGTAGGTGATCGGCAGCTCCAAGTGCGCGGCGGTCCACAACGCCTGGATCGAATACATCGCGCTGCCGTCGCCAATCACGGCGACGATGGGCCGTCCGGGAAGCGCGAGACTCGCGCCTACGGCGCCGGCGATGGCAAAACCGATGCCGCCGCTCGCGAGCCCAAGAAACGACCGTCGATCGCGATAGGGCAGAAAGCTCAAGAGGGCGCTCGTAGCACTGACCGCTTCTTCCACGACCACCGCGTCCTGCGGCAGCGCTTCGCTCACCGCGTACATCAGATAACTTGGATCGATAGGCCGCCGAGCGGCATCCCTGCGGATTTCCTGTGCGAGGCGGGTGCGTCTCGTCGTCCAATTATCCTGCGCCAGCAGGGATAGTCTTCGCGCCGCTTCGGCCGCCCGCTCCGGACTACGCAGTGATTGCAGCACCGGACTCTTCGCGGTGAGGAGACGGCGGGCGAACTGCTCGATCATCGTGTCCGAGGGCCGCACCATTGAGCATTGTAGAGCGAGCCCATGGCGTTGCCGAGGCCGGGGGCGACGTGCACGTTGCAGGCGGTAAGGCGCCCGGATGCGCGGGCGAAGCCGTCAGCCATTGCGAGCACGACCGCTTCCTGCAGCCCGAGCACGAACCGGATTGCAGGGTGGCGGCCGAGCGCCTCCATGATCGGCAGTTCGGTCGTGCCGGGGTTGCCGTAAAGATGGTCGACGCCTTCATCCGCCAGCAGCGAGAGGAAGGCGTCCCGTCCGGTGTAATGGCTCTTCATATCTTAATCAACGTGAACCACAGCGCAGGCTGGATGCCGCGCGCTCGCCGTCATTGCGGCGGAATTATGAGCAGCAGCAGATACGATGCCTTCTCGCCGCCGGAGTAGATCGTGGTCTCGGCGCCGGCGTTGTAGTCCGCATGGAAATGCGTGAAATGTTGCGTGCCCACCCCGTCCGCGGGCGAGATGTCGAGACGCAGTCTATGGCCCTTCCTGAACACCATGCTGGTGGACCAGATCTCGACCTGACACTCGACGATTTCGCCAGGCTTCAGCCACCACCGCTCGTCGTGCGCGTGATACGGCCGGTACGGCAGCGAGCGCTCGGGATCGAGCTTGCGGTGCGAGGCACGCAGCCACCCCTTGGTGACGCACTGCAGCGGTTCACCTTGCTGGCCCATTTCGCAGACGTCGCTGCCGGCGGGGTCTATGTTGCGAACGGTCGCAAAGATGTCCGTGTCCTCCCCGGTGCTCGACACCCAGAGGTTGAGCACTATGGGTCCCGTGACTTCGGTGTCCTGGGTCATCGGCGCCGTCTCGAAGGACACGCCGCGCGGCATTTTCCCGGGACGGCTTGGGGCGCTCTGCGGATAACTCACCTTCCCCATCGTCGCCGGCAGGCTCGTCGCAAGCGCACCTTCCACCGCTTCGGGGTCCTCCGATCCGGCGCGATCGATCCTGAGATACATCTTCGTCCATTGCGTGCGCGGAATCGGCCAATCGTCCTCGAAGCGGAAAGCGTAGCGCTTGCCGAGGCTGCCTCCGGTGCGGATTTCGAGCTTCACCGGCGGCTCATTCATGATGCCGGTATCCATGCGCTTCAGCCAGTAATCGAACCAGCGCAGTTGGTCGATGCGCCCCTCTTCCGCATGAAACGGATGGTAGTGCGTGCCGGTGTGGATGCGGAGCTTCTTGTGCTTGGATGCCGCGCACAGATAGGCCTCCGTATTGCCGCGCAGATGCATCGACGAGCCGCCCCAGTTGCCGATGCTGTATACCGGAACCTTGATCCTGTCCCAGCGCGCGCTGCACAGGCGCCAGTATTCGGAGTCGAGGTCGTTGCGCATGTAGTTCCACAGCATGTCGTTCTGGAACGAATCGGGGTTGTAGCTGCGCGGTTTCCCAAGCAGATGGAGCGCCGTGTTGGTGTTGTGCCACCGCGCGATGAAGCCCATCGCGAAGATGCCGCCGTGATAGGCCTGGTCGCGGTATTGATCCGCCCGCCCCTCCCAGGGCATGATCGCTTTCAACGAGGGCGGCTGGAGCCCCGCGACTCTCCACTGAAACGCCGCGTGATACGAGATGCCGAGCGCGCCGACATTGCCGTTGCACCACGGCCAGCGCGCGATCCACTCGATACAGTCGTAGGCGTCGAGCGCTTCCTGGTAGGAACTGGGCTCTGACTTGCCGGTTGACTTGCCGGAGCCGCGGGTGTCCACGCGCAAAAGCGCATAGCCGCGCGGGCACCGCCACAGCGGATTGGCGGTTTCCCAGTTCATGTATGGGTTGGGCGCTTCCTCCAGATCGGGCGGCGGCACCCATACCTTGTCTTTCATGTACGGCCCGATATTCATGATCACGGGAAAGCGCTCGGCACCGCCGTCGGGGCGGAAAATGTCGCCGTAGAGTAACGTGCCGTCGCGCAACGGGATCTACACGTCTTTCTCGACGATCAATTGGTAGTCCTTGGGCTGCGACATGGATCCTTTGGCTTGGCTCATTCTTTCTTCTCCCGATCTTCAAGATACCGCGACAAGTGTAGCAGGGAATTGCGACACATCCGACCGCGTAAGCCGGGCTCAAATTCCGTTTCACTGCCGACAGGTTCGTAACGCGTCGGCATGCCTCATAGCGGCCCTTCAGGACA
>MERG01000246.1:0-6082 GCA_001771985.1 Betaproteobacteria bacterium RIFCSPLOWO2_12_FULL_62_13
AATCCCGAGGATGACGGCGCCTATACCGACATGCACTTCACGCTGCAGGTGTCGAACCGGCTGCATCTTGCCCGGATCATGAGGGGCTTGCGCCGCATTCCGGAAGTCGCCCGTATCAGCCGCGTCAAAGGCTGAATGAAGCGCGGTGTCTGGAGGCGATCTCAATCGGAAGACCAACTGCGGATAAGGGATAAGAGGTAATTCAGTGATTCAGTGATTTAGTGATTGGGATAACCTTATTTCACGCGCCACCATCGCTCTTAATCACTCAATTACTCAATTACTCAGTCACTCATCTCATCGGCGCCGCTGACACATGCTGTGGCCGTCGTTCCAGCCGATCATGTAATCGCTGTCGCCGCGGTAGCGCTGCTCGTCACGGCGAAGCGAGGCGCGCACACTCGCGCAGCCGTCGGAGTAACCCTGCTTGAACGCCGGAGAATAGCCGGATAAGTTGACTTGCGGCGGCGAGGACTGCCGCTGCGATGAGCGCGGCTGCGATGACCACGGCTGCGTCGCACAGCCGGCGCAGGACAAGACCATGATCAGCGACCACCTGACGATTGCCGGCATACGCCTCCCTTTATCCCTGCGGCAAGGGCCTGCCGGCGATGGTCTTCGCCGCCAGCCTTGCGTTGAATCGGAAGAAGCTTGTACATGAACAGGTCTCCCACGGCAACTGCCTGCGCCCGGTCGGATTGACGGCAGCCTGGCACGATCCGGCCAGCGGGCTGCTATTTCGACAGATTGACGATGCGTGAGGCTTCCGGCTCACCGCCGCCTTCGCTCCTCCCGCTCAGGTAACTGAGCAGCGCCCGGTACGGTGGATACCGCATTCCCGTCTTGTTGCAGTATTCATCGATCGCACGCCTCAGCGCTTGGAATGCGAGTCCCACCAGCAGGGTGTCGGCCTCGATGGGCGTGCGCGCGACATCGCCCATCCGCAAAGTGACTTCCAGCAGTTCGATCTCGACTGCCTCATCACCGCGGAATTCCGCATGCAGGCGCTTGATGCGCCCGTGCATGAGCTTACCCATATCCCTCCTGCCAAATCACGAATGCGGGGCACTCAATCGTGCCGCGGCCCTTTGCATCCGGCACGGCCTCCCTTGTTTCGAGCTAGCCGCTGGCGACGCGCTTATCCGTCACGCCGCCGCCCGCCGCTCCGCGCGGATTCCCCGCCTTGGCGGCCGGTTCGGTGTTGGCAGCCGGCTCGCGCATCTCCGCGGGTTCGTTCTGCGACATTGCGCTCGGCATGACGCCCATCATGGCGGCGATACCAACTACGCTCAAGATGATCACCGCAATGGCGGCGATCCACAGCAGCGCATACAGCGCGCCGTTGCGCTTCTCGTGCGTGTTGGTGTTTCTTAGGTCGCTGGTGTTTTCCATGGTGTTGCTCCCTTTTCTTGAAACTGCAGCACGCCGCCTGGCGCCATTTCGACGCGCGGCGCGGCGCGGCAGCAGCCCGCGCACACCCCATGACTCGCGTTTGCGTTCCTCCGGCACCCAGCCAAGCTCGCTGCATGCCTCGGCGGGCGTTATCCTCCACTTCAGAAACTCGTGGATGAGCGCATCCTGGATGTTCGCTCGCATCGGCTCCCCTTTGGTTGATCCGTTCCTCGGCGCGCCAGCATCAAACTGCTTTTGCCGCCAACCACGCTCTCAACGCCTGCGGCAATCCTGGCAGCGCGCCGGGAAAACTGCCGCATGAATGCCTCGTCAAGATCCCGTTTCATTGCCTGATCGCCTCGCCCGCCCGGCGCTCGGGTCCGTTCTTTACCACCAGGCCGTTCCTGACCGCGGTCACGCCACGGGTCCAGGTGGCGATCTCGGCGGCGCGGCGCGCCTGTTTCTCATCGTCGACAAAACCCGAGAGCAGCACGGTGCCCATGTGGGTTTCGACCTTGACGTCAAGCGCGCTCACCTGCGGGTCCTTGAACAGCGCCGCCTTGATCCTGGCGGTGATGATGCTGTCGTCGATGAACTGCTCAACGCGCATGCGCTCGTAGACCGACTGCGCCTTGACGAACTCGTCGGCATCAAGCTTGCCATCCCGGTTCTCATCGGCTTCTCTGAACGCCTTGTCGAATCCTTTGAGCTTTTTCCCTTCGTCGCGGTCCACATAGGCATCGCGGTTCGCGTCGAGCTGCTTGAACGTCGGGTTCTCCACCGGATTCGCGCTATCAGCGGGATACGCTGCCGAACCCGTCATGATTGCCGCTGCCAGCGTCGCCGCCATACGCAGGGTCAGGAAGCGCTTGTTGCCATACACCGCAGTGTCCTTTCGCAACAATCCTTAACAGTCCTTATTTGCCGGGTCCCGTCGTAATACGCGAACCCAATAAGGGATTCAACCGAATTCCCGCAAAGGCCATGCCAATGATCTTTTTTCTCAATAAATCAATGCGGTGGAGAAAAAGCGAGGGCACGGTTTGTCGCTGGCGGACTACATGCTCGCCGCTGCATCCCCTAGCGCATTGATTCAATATGGATTTTGCCGTCGCGGAACAGCGACAAAGACGCTGCCGTGGGACGGTTTACGGGCAGGGGCTCTTGAATATCTTGGGATCGAGCTGATGACGCTGCAGGAGCTTGTAGAACTCGGTGCGGTTGCGCTTGGCGAGCCGCGCCGCCTGTGTAACATTACCATCCGTGATCTTTAGCAGTTGCGCGAGGTAATCGCGCTCGAACTTCTTGCGAGCGTCCTCGAACGACGCGAATTCGCTCTGCTGGTGCTGGATCGCCTGCTGCACCCAGGAAACCGGGATGAGCGGTGCGGTGCACAGAGCAACCGACTGCTCCACCACGTTGTAGAGCTGGCGCACGTTGCCCGGCCACGCCGCGCCGACCAGGAGCTCCATCGCTTCTGGCGCGAACCCATTGATTGTTTTCTTGTATTTCTCGACGAGCAGACCTAGAAAATGATTGGCCAGCAGCGGAATGTCCTCGCGCCGCTCGGCAAGCGGCGGCAGCGTCAGCGCCACCACATTCAACCGGTAGAACAAATCGTCACGGAAATTGCCGGCCGCCATCTCGGCCTCCAGATTGCGGTGGGTGGCTGAAATCACCCGCACGTCCATGTCGAAAGTCTGGGTGGAGCCGACCGGACGCACGTGCCGCTCCTGCAGTGTCCGCAACAGTTTCACCTGCAGCGCAAGAGGCATGTCGCCGATTTCGTCGAGAAACAGCGTGCCCCTGTCCGCCGTCAGGAATAGCCCCTTGTGATCGCGCGTTGCGCCCGTGAATGAGCCTTTGACGTGTCCGAACAGCTCCGACTCCAGCAACTGTTCCGGGATCGCGCCGCAGTTGATGGCGACAAACGGGCGGTCGCGCCGCGGGCTCGCGTCGTGGATGGCACGCGCGAGCAATTCCTTGCCGGTGCCCGATTCACCGTAGATCAGGACACTGGCGTCGCTGTCGGCAACCAGGCGCGCCTTGGCGAGCATGTCCTGCATGGCCGGATTACGGGTGATAATGTCCTTGCACCAAGCCTGGTCGTCACCACCGGACTCAGCAGGCTGCGACACGCCCGCCAAGGCGAGCGCGCGCTCAATTTCCGCGAGCAGCACCTTGGCCTCGAACGGCTTGGTGAGATAGCCGAACACGCCGCGCTTGACCGCCGCCACGGCCTCGGGAATCGTGCCGTGCGCGGTGAGGATGATTACCGGCAGCGCCGGATTTTCGGCATGGATCGCCTCGAACAGGGCGATCCCGTCCATGCCACTCATCCTGAGGTCGGTCACCACCAGTTGCGGGCGCGCCACGGTGAGCTGCGCCAGCGCGCGCTCCGCGCTGTCCGCGGTGGTGACCGCGTAGCCCGCCGCCGACAGCCGGATCTGCATCAGCCGCAGCAGGTCGGGGTCGTCGTCGACCACCAGAATATTGGTGTGTGGTGCTGTTTTCCCGATCACCGTGTCCTCCTGGGCTCGCGCGGCCCGCGCTCGCTCAGACTCTTCTCGAGCGACTTCAGCGCATCGAGCTTTTGCTGCAGTCCCTGCATGTTCTGTTGCAGGCTCTGCTCGCGCTCGGTCATGCTCTTTTCGAGCGACTTCAGTGCATCGAGCTTTTGCTGCAGTCCCTGCATGTTCTGCTGCAGTCCCTGTACGTTCTGTTGCAGGCTCTTCACGTTCTGTTGCAAGCTCTGCACCCTGCCGTCAAGCCGGCGGCGCTCCTGGAGATCGACGCTGATCAATAAGGCGAGTCCACGCAGGATCGAATCTTCGTTCCTCAACATAGGGTCGAGCAGATCGGACGCGCCCGGATTGTCGTAGAACTCGGTGTTGGGCAGCGAAAGCACCATCGCCAGCCGCACGCGGTTGAAATCCGACTGTTTCTCCGTGAAGGCAAGGCGTGCGTTATCGTGCTCATTGCCAAGCTCGGCGGCTGGCAGTTCTTTGATGTGTGCGAAATAGAGCAGCAGGCTTTCGAGGTCGTTCGCCGGCTGCGACATGCCGGGCTTGACCCATGGTTCGGTCTTGCCGGTTTCAATGCTGCGAAACACCGCGCAGCCGGGGAGCGCCACTGCAATCGTCACCAGCATCGCCAGGCGCATCCCGTTCATGACGGCGCCTCCGTCTGCGCGAGGGGAAGCCGCACGCGCAGCAACGCGCCGGGCTCGCTGCCGCGGTCGACGACTTCGACGCTGCCGCCATGCGCCTGCGCGTATTCTTTGACCACCGACAGTCCAATGCCGGTGCCTTTGACCAGCCCATGCACGACCCGTGCACCCTGGTAGAAGGGGTCGAAAACGTGCGGGCGGTCCGCCGGTGCAATGCCCGACCCCTGGTCGGCGACCTCGAGCTCCAGGTGCGTGCCGTTGGGGCGCGCAGCGATCGAGATCACCCCGCCCGGCGGTGAAAACTTGATTGCGTTGGACATGAGGTTATCGAGGATAATCCGCAGCTTCTCAAAATCGCCCGCGAGCGTCACGTCTTCGGCCACAGTCTCGAGCCTGAGATCCTTGGCCCGCAAGGCGAGTTTCTGATCATCGGCGACGCGGTCAATAACATGCCTGATCTTCACCGGTTTGAGCTCCAGCCTCACCTTGTGAAACTGGCTCGCGCCGTAGCTGAGCAGGTCTTCTATCAGCCTCTGCAATTCTATACTGTTATGGCGCAGGATTTCCGCTATTTCGAGCTGCTCCGGGGAGAGCCTGCCGACCACCTCCTCGGACAGCAGCTCGGACGCCTCGCGCAGCGCGGTGAGCGGGGTCTTGAGCTCGTGCGACATCTGACGCAGGAAGCGGTTTTTCTGCTGTTCGAGATCGACCAGCCGGCGGCGCATCCACTCCAGCCGCTCACCCAGGTATTGCAGATCGTCCGGACCACTCACGTCCACCGGCGAGCTGAGTTCGCCCGTGCCCAGCCGCCGGATCGCCAGGTCGATCTGACGGATCGGACGCGTGATGAGGATGGTGAAACCGATCACCAGGAACGCCACCACCGGGACCAGCGCAAGTAGTTGCCAGAGCGTGATGCGCTGTGCCTGCGTCGCGCTCGCGCGCATCGCCTCGACCTCGTGGTCTATCAGCCGGTTGCTGCGCACAGTGATGGTCTGCGCGTGGTCGGCAAGACTGATGAAGCCGCTTACCGCCTCTTGCAGTTGCGTGGCGGTCGCGTTTGCGTCGGAAAGCGTGGCGTAAATCAAAGCCTCACCCTGCACGATCTGCTCGAGCGCCGCCATCTGCTCGGTGTCGAAAGGCAGGCTGCCGAACTCGGCCGCGGTCGCCTGGAACTGCTTGCGGTTGAGTTCATAGGTTTCAAGCAGCGCGCGGTCCCCCAGGATGACAATTTGCCGGGCGCTACGCTCCATCGCCGTTAACAGCTCGCCGAGCTTGCGGCTGCTCTGCGTGGCCTGTGCGGCGCTGTACACTGCCAGCCGGCTGCGATTCGCAAGCTGATCGATGGAGATCGCGTTGTTGACGAGCGCAAAGACGAGCGGCAACGCTACCAGAGTGAAGCCGACGGCCAGCAGCTTGAGAAACGAGCGCGGGTAGTAGAACCGCATCGCGCGAATACCGTTGAAACAGAACTGGAAGATTAGCCGTTATCGCCCTCCCATGACAACCGGGATCCGGTCG
>MERG01000246.1:6095-7533 GCA_001771985.1 Betaproteobacteria bacterium RIFCSPLOWO2_12_FULL_62_13
GGATCCGGTCGACCGCCGAAAACCCTATGACAATTGTTGCCTCGCCAACGCGCGATCAGCAGCGGCGCCCATGGTGTGCGGAGGCCGCTGCTCCTGCTTGGGCCGCGGATATGCCGAGCTTAGCCTTCGGCCAGCTTCTGGTTCTTCGCTTCGATGGTCCTGATCAATCCGTCGATGCCGGAACGGCTGATTTCCGCGGCGAAAGAGCCGCGGTAATTGGTCACCAGGCTCAGGTTCTCGACAATCACGTCATACACTTTCCAGCCGCTGGAAGTGCGCGTCATGCGGTAGTCGATGGCGACGGGCTGTCTGCCGGGCTGCCTGGCCACCGTTTTCACGGTGACATCGTTCCGGTCGGGCTTTACCTGCACCGGCTTCACCTCGACGGCGGCGTCGTTGGCCGCGTTCTGGCTCAGCGCCGTGGTATAGGTGTTGACGAGCAGCCCGCGGAACGCGTTTTCCAGTTTCTTCTGCTGATCCGGATTCGCCTCCCGCCACGATTTTCCCACCGCGAGCCGCGTCATCGTCTGGAAATCGAAGTGCGGCAGCACTTTCTTTTCAGCGAGATCATGCAGCGTGCGCTTGTCCTTGTTCTGCTTGATCACGGACAGCACTTCATCGACGGTGGCTCTCACCAGTACGTCGGGCATCGTGTCCGCCGCCTGCACGGCAAACGACACAACCAAAGAGCACAATCCCAGGACGCGGGCGACCGTTTTCATGCTTGAACTCCCTGTAAGTTAAGATCAATCACAAGCCGTTTGGCTGCCGATCACCGCGCCAGTGCCGGCGCCAATCCGCCGTCATAACCGCTACTGGAGCAATAGCTAGAAGCTTAGTAACCGTTTTCATGGCATTGTTCCTCCGCGCGCTCATTCGACTCACACGAACGAATCCGCGCACCCGCATGACAGATCCAACTTGCTGCGGCGAATCAGCGAGTTGCGGCAATGCCGTAAATACCTTTCACAGTGCAAACTGCCGTTGGCGCACGACGCTCCCCCGTGCTGCAACGGTTCAATTCGACGCGTTTCAAGCGCCTCGGCTGTCCCTGGCCCCGGCAAGAGTTGCGGCTGCACATTGTCTGATAAGATGCGCCGTTCGAACCCATCCAAACCGTGGAGCAAAAATGAAATTGATGCGCTACAGCCGCAAGCACGAGCCGACCGCGCTCGCGCGCTTGGGCATTCTGGTCGGCCACGACCTCGTTGCCGATCTACGCGCGGGATACGCCTTATGTCTCCTGGAGGAAACCAACAACCCGAAAGGCCGCGAGCTCGCCGCGGTCTACATGCCGCCATACGTCGCGCAGTTCCTGCATATGGGCGAGGCGGCGTGGCTCGCGCTGGGGGATGCCTACACTTATCTCGTCGATCTCGCGCAGAGCGCACCGGATGCGACGGGTTTGAACAACGAGCCTCTTTTCATTCCGCTCGCC
>MERG01000247.1:0-3329 GCA_001771985.1 Betaproteobacteria bacterium RIFCSPLOWO2_12_FULL_62_13
AAACCACGCGCCGCGAAAGCCTTGCTTGAAGCGCAGGAATATCGGCTGCTGGAAGACTTAAACAACCTTGAATACCACCTGCCGAAGCAGCAAGGGACATTCCGCCTGACTCCGGAAGAACGCGAAAAAATATTGCAGGCGTTAAGCAATCCAGCCAGTGTCAGCGAAAGAGGGCAGATTAGCTGGAGCGAGACTAGAAAACTCATCCAGAAACCAAAAGCCAAATTCAACCTGGAGCGTACCAGCAAGAACGGGCTCATCGGAAACCGCACCGCCCTGGCAATAACGCGCCTGATCCCCGAAAAATGGACTGAACTGGGAAGCGACAAAGCCCCAGGGGAAACCTATTCTCGCCTACAGAAGGCGCTGGTTCACGATCTCGTTCATATTGAGAACAAACTCGTGCTGTTTAATCGCCTGACGAATCATTACACCCTTCCGCCACAGCGCTGTCCGTGGCACTTTTCCAAGGAGGACGCGTTTGCTCTAGCCACGCTCGAACTTGAAGAGGGATACGTCAAGCATTGCCGGTCGGTAATCGATAATTTGTCGCCTCATCTGCGCGGAGGAATGATCTACACCGATGCACTTACCGCCGCCGGCTATTTACGCCGCGATGAGATCGCACGCAAGGGACTGGCTGAATTGCCGGAGCCGCCGGATATTGCTAACCCCATCGTACAGAAAGCTCTGTTCGAAACGCGGCGAGTCGTGAATGCCATTATCAGGCAATACGGGCGGAAACCGAAAATCATCCGCATCGAGATGGCACGCGAAATGAAAGCCTCAAAATCGCACCGTGCCGACATAGAAAAGCAACAGCGTGCAAACCAGAAGGCCAATGACGACGCGGCGGAAAAGATCACGGAGCTCGCCAAGACATACCCTGACTTGGGTATCAAGGTTTCGCGCGAGGCGATTCTGAAATACAAGCTAATGCTGGAACAAGGCAGAAGTTGCGTTTATTCCTCTCCGGAACGCAAGATTGTTGACCGCATGCTATTCGACGGCACAGTCGAAATCGACCATATTTATCCCCTCAGCGTGTCGCTCGACGATTCCTACATGAACAAGGTGTTGTCCTTTCGCGCTGAAAACCACGAGAAGGGGCAGCGCACGCCTTGGCAGGCTTGGCGCAAGACAGATAAGTACGAGGAGATTCTCAAGCGACTGGAACGGCTATCCGATTACCCGAAAGGAAAATTGCGGCGTATAAAGGATGACAAATTCGACCCGAATGCCGATTTTGTCGCGGCTCAGCTCAATGACACGCGCTATATCTGCGTCGCAGTGCGCAACTACCTCTTTACCCTAGGTTATGAGGATCAGCATTTGCAGGTCTCGCGCGGCCAGATGACCGCCGAGCTGCGGCGCCTGTGGGGGCTGTCGAATATCCTGCCCAGAAGCGCCGATGCCGGAAACGTGCCCGAGGTCAATACTGATACCGGGGAAATCGTCGAGGATAAACCGGAAAAAGACAAGAAAAAAGACCGGGGCGATCATCGGCATCATGCGGTTGATGCCATCGTCACTGCCTTGGTGGATCGTAAAGTGTTCTCGGACTTGATGCACCGCTATCGTTATCGCGAGGAAAGGGGAGCTTGGCCAGATGCACCGCTGGAGCCTCCTGTTGCCGGCTTGCGCGGCGAGGCCGAACGTATCGTGATGGACCGCGTCGTGAGCTATGCCGCCAACCGCAAGGTCTGGGGTGGTTTACATGATGAACTGCCGTTTGGGTTGAGTGTCTGGATTGAAAAGTCCGTCCCGCTCAAGAAGCTATTGCGCACGCCGGAAGTAATCCGTTGCGAGCCAGATAACCCCTCTGACCAAGATTTGGAAATCGGCGGCCGTTGGGTAGCGCAAGATGAAATACGCCAAGTATTGCGGCAATGGCTGGATGGTTACGAGCGCGCCAGCAAGCGCAAAGATTTCCCGCCGCCCATTATGCCTGACGGCTCGGACGTGAAAGAAGTGGACATCGCAAATCGCTGCTACGTCAAACGCGCGCCGGTCAAGGATGCGCTATCCCGAGTGGAGAACAAACCCGGACAGAAAACCTGGATCGTTGATCAAGGGGTTCGGGCGGCGCTCAAGGAATGGCAGAAAACCCACAGAGACAAAGAGGCCGCCATTGATCCGCCGCGTATGCCACGCGCTGACCGCAATGCGGATAAAGCGCACCCGATCCGGACCGTAAGAATGGCAACCAACGCGTCAGGGCTGGTGCGTTTCCGGGACCGGCCACAAATCTTCGCCAAAGGCAGCAACCATCATGTGGCCATTTTCAAACGCATCCTCCCCGACGGCACCATGGAAAGAAAAGGGGTTTATGTAGACATGCTTGAAGCAGCGCGGCGCATACGTGAACAGCCGATCATTCGCAAAGATCCCGCGCAGTTATCAGCGCTTGATCCTTCAATCAATCTTGATGCATGGCGATTCGAGATGGCCTCGTGCAGTCAGGATATGGTGCTCTGGGATGCAAACGATGTGCCGAATGACCAAAGGAATCTGGGCAAACCCGTCTATCGCTTGCAAAAGATGTCCGGTGCAAACAATTCGTTGATTTTCCGTCATTTTAGCGTTACCTCGACCAGTGACAAGGATCGTCGTGGCTTGATCCAACGCGGGCCCGAAACGCTGCCCGCCTCGATCCGCAAGATTCGCGTTGACGCGCTCGGGATATGGGAAGCGATCGGCAGTGATTAAACGCATCATCGAAGTCAGCACGCCGGCACGACTTTCCGTAAAGCATGCGCAGCTTGTCATCGAACGCGAGGATTCTGAGCCGGCTACCGTTCCGATTGAGGATATCGGCGCGCTGATCCTCGATCATCCGGCTATCACGCACACGCAAGGGGTACTTACGGCATGCGCCAAAAATAATGTCGCTATTCTCGTCTGTGACGAGCGCCACCTCCCAGGTAGCGTTCTCCTGCCGATGGAAGGGAATAGCCTGCAAAGTAAAACCATCGCGCTGCAGACCAGCGTGGCGGAGCCAGTGCGGAAACGTCTATGGCAGGCCATCATTCAAGCCAAAATACGAGAACAAGCAAAAGTTCTATCCTCGACCAAAGGTAATGCAGATCCCCTGCCCGCTTACGTCAATAAAGTTCGTAGTGGCGATCCGGAGAACATTGAAGCCCAGGCCGCACGGATTTACTGGGTTCGATTGTTCGGCGAAGACTTCCGGCGCGACCCCGAGGCTTCAGGAACTAATGCACTGCTGAATTACGGTTACGCAATCATGCGCGCCGCCGTAGCCCGTGCGCTTGTCGGCGCCGGATTGCATCCGTCGATCGGGCTTCACCATCACAATCAATATGATT
>MERG01000247.1:3337-6491 GCA_001771985.1 Betaproteobacteria bacterium RIFCSPLOWO2_12_FULL_62_13
GATCGGGCTTCACCATCACAATCAATATGATTCCTTCGCCCTGGCTGACGATCTCGTTGAGCCTTATCGTCCCCTGGTTGATCTCAAGGTCTACGAGCTTCGCCGCAATAGCAGCAGTGCCCCTAAAGTTGACAAGGAATCGAAAAAATCCCTTTTGGATTGCCTTGCGTGGGAATGCCAGTTAGGTGAGCGACGCCTGCCCATGATGGTCGCACTTCATTATTACACTGCGAGCCTGCGGCGCGTGCTCGCTGGATCGGATAAAACCCTGGAGATACCGTCGCTATGAGCTTCGGAGGGCTCCGCAGTATGTGGATATTCACGATGTTCGACCTGCCTACCGACACCAGGGCGGCACGGAAGGCCTATCACGATTTCCGATCATCTCTGCTCGAAGATGGCTTTGCGATGTTACAGTTCTCCGTGTATGCCAGACATTGTGCCAGCGAGGAAAACGCCGAAGTCCACGAAAGTCGGGTTAAATTGTTCTTGCCACCGGACGGCGAGGTGCGGCTTTTAACCGTAACCGACAAGCAATTCGAGCGAATGAAAGTTTTCTATGGGAAAACGAAAGGGCCTACAGAAGAAGCACCCGAGCAGATTAGCTTTTTTTGATTTGATGCCCAAAGAAAACGGCCGGCAGGAAAAAAACAAACCGCGAATTGGCGCAGAAATTTCTGCACTAATTCGCGGTTTTTACCAATTACTCAATCCCTTACGCGAAAGGCAGTGTAGCTGACTGATGCCCGCCCGCAATCCACAGCCGTGCTTGACCGCGCTGTCGATCCCGGCGGAGTGTAGCTGACTGATGCCCGCCCGCAATCCACAGCGATTCCGAGGCGGCGGGGTAAACCCGCCCCCTCGGAATCGGCGTGCTTGCGCACGCGCCAGCAATGCGAGTTACTCGCCGTACATCTCGGTGATGAGCTGACGCAGGCGGGCTGCCTGCGCGGCTTCGAGCCGGTCGATGCACCGGACGAGGAGCTCCTTGCTGACGGCGCGAATCTGGTCCACGGCGATCTTCGTCGCTACGCATTTTGATGAAGCGTGACTGATGAAGCGTGGTTTTTCAATTCCTTGAAATCACGCCTCATCAGTCACGCCCCTCCAGTCACGTCCGTTTTATCAGCCACGCTTTTGGTCGTATAATCAAACGAGATTTGCAGGAGAGTCCAACATGCAAACCAAAATCCCGTGCGTAATGATGCGCGGCGGCACGTCGCGCGGCCCGTTTTTCCTCGCGTCCGATCTTCCGGCGGACGCGCAGCGGCGCGACGAAGTGTTGTTGGCGGTGATGGGCTCCCCGCACGAGTACCAGGTGGACGGCATCGGCGGCGCGAATCCACTTACCAGCAAGGTTGCGATCATCAGCAGTTCACGGCGCGCCGGGGCCGATGTTGACTATCTGTTCGCGCAAGTGTTGATCAATGAGAAGTGCGTAGATACCAAACCCAACTGCGGCAACATGCTGGTCGCGGTCGGCCCGTTCGCGATCGAATCCGGGCTCGTGCCGGCCAGGCATCCGGAAACCACGGTACGCATCTTCAACGTCAACACCGGGTCGCTGGTCGAGTCGATCGTGCAGACACCGCGCGGCAAGGTGACCTACGAGGGGGAAGCCGCAATCGACGGCGTGCCCGGCACGGCGGCGCAGGTCAAGCTCGACTTCAAGAGCGCGGTCGGCGCCGTGACCGGCAAGCTGCTGCCCACGGGGCGACCGCTTGACGTGATCGAGGGCGTGGACGTGAGCTGCGTCGACATGGCGATGCCGATGGTGCTGATGCCTGCCGAACAGCTCGGCAAGACCGGCCGCGAGAGCGCCGCCGAGCTTGACGCCGACAAGGAACTGTTCAAACGCATGGAAGCGATCCGCCGCAAGGCTGGCGAGATGATGGGAATGGGCGACGTGTCCGGGATGGTCGTGCCCAAGATCGGTCTGCTCGCCAAGCCAAGCAAGGGCGGCACCATTACCTCGCGCTACTTCGTGCCCTACTCCTGCCACAAGGCGCATGCGGTGACCGGCACGGTCTGCGTCGCCTCGGCCTGCGCGATTCCGGGCACCGTGGCGGCGCGGTTGACGTCTTTGCCGCGCGCATCGCAGGGGGTAGTCAGAATCGAGCATCCCTCGGGCATGATCGCCATCGATCTCGATGTCGAGCTCGACCAAGAGCCCGCGGTGATCCGCCGCGCTGCATTGATCCGGACCGCGCGGCGCATCTTTGACGGACACGCCTACTTCCCGGCGCAGATTTGGTCGGGCGCCGGGAAAGACGGTGAATGGTGAACAGTGAATAGTGAATGGTAAGAACCCCGATTACGCAGGCGCGGTTATCGCTTTTCACCATTTACCATTTCCGATTTACCATTCCCGATATCGCTTCCATTCTGAATAGCGGTTTGAACGCATGAACGTCGCCGTGGTCGGCGGCGGCTACGCCGGCATGGCGGCAGCGGTGACGCTCGCCGACCACGGAGTGCCGGTGACCGTATACGAGGCCGCCAAACAGGTCGGCGGCCGCGCGCGCCGCGTCGAGGTGCACGATCTCGCCCTCGATAACGGCCTGCATATCCTGATCGGCGCTTACCGCGAAACTCTGCGTTTGATCGAGCGCGTGAATCCCGACGGAAGTCACGCGCTGCTGCGCCTGCCCCTGGACTGGGTAATACACGAGAAGTTTCGCCTGCGCGCTGCAGCGCTGCCCGCCCCGCTGCACCTGATTGTGGGGCTCCTGCGGGCGCATGGCATATCTTTCGCCGAGCGGTTGGACGCATTGCGTTTCCTGGCGCGCATGTGGCTGCGCGACTACGCCCTTGACACGGACGTGACAGTCAATGAACTGCTGGACCGCTTCCGACAGAGCGCCCGCCTGCGCCGCATGTTGTGGCATCCGTTGTGCGTGGCCGCGCTCAACACACCCCCCGGCAGAGCTTCCGCGCGTGTTTTCCTGCGGATTTTGCGCGACAGCCTGGGCGCGGCGCGCGAGTACTCCGATCTCATTCTGCCGAAAACCGATTTGAGCGCGCTGTTTCCGGAACCCGCGGTCGCCCACGTCGAAGCACGCGGAGGAACGGTGCACACCGCGCACCGCGTCACGGCCATTGACCCCTGCGATGGAGGATTCAGCGTGACGGCGGGCGAGCACCAGCGAGTGTT
>MERG01000247.1:6589-11727 GCA_001771985.1 Betaproteobacteria bacterium RIFCSPLOWO2_12_FULL_62_13
ACCGCGAGTTGTTATGCGGCCAGACTGGAGTGATCGGCGTGGTGATCAGCGCCGAGGGCGCGCATCAGAAGCTTGGCCAGGACGAGTTGGCCCGGCTGGTGCATCTGGAACTGAAGCAGCAAATCGGGCCGCTCCCCGATCCGCTGTGGTCTCAGGTCATAGCCGAGAAACGAGCCACCTTGAGCTGCACGCCGGGGCTCGAACGCCCGCCGCAACAGACTTCGCTCAAAAACTTCTATCTCGCCGGCGATTACACGGTGAGCGACTATCCGCCGACCATCGAGGCCGCGGTACGCAGCGGCATCCGGTGCGCCGAGCTCGCGGCCGCCTCACGCTAGTCGCGTTCGTTGCCAATCGCGCTGCGTTGCCTTGTGCCGTGCAATTGCAGCGTCGCGCTTCACCCCGCCGGCAGGTCCTCGGCCGCGTGCTCTGCGGCGATGAGGCCAAATACTATGGCCTTCATCAGGCCACCGACGTACCCGCAAGCAGGCCCGCCGTCCAAACCCCCGGTCGTGGATCCCGCAGCGTAGAGCCCCGGGATTGGGGTCCGATTCGGACGCAGCACGCGCCCGGCTGCGTCGATCGCGATCCCGCCCATCGTGTAGGTAATGCCCGCGCAAATCGGCACGGCGTAGAAGGGCGGATTGGAAATGCACGTCGGGGCGCGTTTTCTCGCCGACCGCGGAGGATCAAGCGTCTCGTATCGTCCCGACTGGACCGCCTCGTTAAACCCTCGCAGCGTATTTTCGAGTTCGCGCTCCGGAAGCCCGGCCTTGCGGGCAAGCTCCGCAACGGTCGCAGCCTCGAAAATGGTTCCGCCTTCCTTGATCAGAACCGGGTTGGGCGGAATGCTGGGGCTGCGGCCGGGGCCCTGCCATATGGCTTCGTCAAAGATCGCGGTCGCGCACCCCGGGTCCGCAAGCCGTGCGACGGCATTCGCAAGATACACGCCGCCCACCCCTTCGTCGGCAACGCGGCAACCCCGCGCATCCACCACCACGCCCGCGGCGCCGAGTTCGTCGATCTGCGGATAAGGCCACAAGCGGTCGTTTTGGAACGCGTCGCGCGACAACAGGTGCCCGTAGAACGCATCGAGCGCGGTCACGGCGGCGCCAGCCTGCTGCGCCATCCTCAGTCCATCACCACGCCCTGTTCCCGCATTGCGCTGCTTGAGCGCCTGCGGCGCCGGTGAAATGTGCCGGCGCAGCAGATCGATGTCGGCTTGAAAGCCGCCGTCGGCGAGCACGACCGCCCGCGCGCCGTAGGCGCCGCGCCGGCCGGATCGCTGCGCCTCGACTCCGGTACAGCGGTCACTCGACATGATCAACGCCAGCGCACGGGTGCCGAGGTGCAGCTCGCCACCGCGTTTGACCAGGTTTTGTTCGAGCTTGCGCAAGGTTACGTCCGATCCGAACCCCCGCCATTCCATCTCTGTCACAGGCGGCCTGCGCGGCGCGAGCACCCGTTGCCGCCATGAAATCGAACCATCCGCAGCAAAGCTTGCGCCTTCCGCAGTGAGCCATTCCACGGCCCGCAAAGCCGTGCTCGCCAGGGCCGACGCAAGCGCACGGTCGGCGCTGCCCGTGGTTATCTCCTCGATCGCCCGCACGAGTACTGGCTGCGGGTCCTTCACATCGTGGTACGAGATATGTAGGACGCCGCCGGCATAACGCGAGTTGCACGCATAGAATTCGTCGTTGCCCCGTTCCAGAACGGCGACCTTGAGTCCAAGCTGCGTCGCGCGGTTTGCGGCGACCAGCCCCGTGAACCCCGCACCGACAATCACTACATCGAACGATTGCATTTCTGCCATAAAGCCCTCCTGTGCAAGCCTCAACAGGCGCCGAGCAGAGATTCATTCATCGCTTTCTGCGTCCATCTGGTTGTCCCGATTCATTTCGGAAGCAGCATGTCAACGATCACGCGCATGGTCCTCCTCGAAAAAACTCCGCGTCAACGACCATTACTCAGGACCGGAAGACCGCCCGCTGACGCAACGATCTATTTCGGCTTGACGCCCGCTTCCTTCATTAGCTTTGCCCACTGTGAAGTTTCGGCTTTCACGCGTGCGGCAAACTCGTTTGGCCCCCGCACGTCGATCCACAGCCCCAGACGCGACAGCCGCTGCTCGACCTCCGGAATCTGCATTACCTTCCGCGTTTCCTCATGAATGATCCTGACGACGCGATTCGGCGTTCTTGTCGGCACGAGCAAACCGTACCAGGAAGTCACCTCGAAACCCGGGAAACCCAATTCTGCGATCGTGGGAATATCGGGCGCCAGGTTCGCGCGCTTGGGACCCGTCACAGCGAGCGCCTTGAGCCTCCCCGCCTTCACGTGCGGAAACGACGACGGCAGGCTGCCGAAAATCATGTGCGTTTCGCCGCTGACCACCGACGCCGCGGCCGGCCCACCGCCCTTATACGGGACGTGCAGCAGCTTTACGCCCGCCCGATTCTGGAAAAGCTCGGCTGAAAGGAACAACGGGCTGCCGATGCCGGCGGATGCATAGCGAAGTTTTCCGGGGTTTGCCTTCGCGTACTCGATCAACTCCTTGACGCTGTTGGCCTTCACGGACGGATGCAGCACCAGCATGTACTGGCCCGCGGTTATGTTGATCACCGGCCGGAAGTCTTTCTCGATGTTGAAGTTCATCTTCTCGTAGAGCGTAGGATTCACGGTAAGCGCAGTACTGAAGCCGAGCAGCACCGTGTATCCGTCGGGTTCGGCGTGTGCGACAATCTCCGTGGCAATATTGCCGGCGGCGCCCGGGCGATTGTCGACCACCCACGGCTGGCCCATAGCCTCATGCAACTTCGGAGCGACGATGCGCGCAACCGCATCGGACCCGCCTCCGGGCGAAAACGGCAGCACCAGCCGCACAGGTCTTTCAGGATAACGTGGTGAAGATGCGCCCAGTGCCATTCCGTTAACGGCCAGCACTCCGATAGCACCCCCTCCAACCACCAACCCGCGTAAGATCCACGTCCAGGACATGTGTACCTCCTCACTCAGTTGACCCACATAGGCACATGCAGCAAAACGACAACGACTCTGGTTGGCGCCTCACGGTTTGCACCGCGTTAGCGACACCCAGTCCGTTTGCCGTTGACGATCAGGCATGCGCGTAAACGCCTGCCAGATGACCTCGTATCCAGTACGGCACATACTCGTTAAACAGGTCTATGCGACTCGCCGCACCACCGAACGCCGACAGATCGACGCCTGCGTCAACAAAGGGTACGCGCGCCTCCACCAGCGCGATGTAGTCGATCTGATCGTTGTAGTTTGACCTGAACAATCGTATCCGGGTGGTTTCCTGCCGCTTTTCATAGTTGGCAAGCAACCCGCTCTCAATCTCGCGCGACTCGCCGTCAGGAGCGCCCCTGAACCGAATAACGGTCAGCCTGCCCATCTCTCCAGTCAAAGCGCTACCCGGATAAACTTGATCTCCGCTCGCCCGGTACTGGCCGCGGACCTTCGTCAGGATGCGCTTGGTCCATGGGCTGAAGCCTCCCCATGAAACCGCGCGGTAGGCATCGCTATCCAGCACGCCTGATTCTTCCAAGTCGTAGAACGCCAGATACTTCGGCCAGCCCGAAATACAAACGAAACGCCTGGCGGACTCAAATCCCGGAATCCGGGCCCGTTCCGGTATGTGTTCAGTGTCATACCAATCGTTGAACTCTTCTTCCAGCACGGGCGGCGGTTCCATCGTGACCAACAGAAAACCCTTCCGCTTTGCCATCATCCCCTCACTTGAAATTCTTACATCACGATTACTGAGCATTGTCATCCATTTCTGCAATGCTCAGTAAAGATCCTGTTTTCCTGCGACAAGGAACACGAGCCGTCCCACCCGGATCAGTTCAACTTCCGTTCCGCCCGGCCGCATACTTGCCCGCAAGCCTTCCGGACGTAAACGCCCATCCGAGATGATGTCCATGGCCCTTCAGCAGCAGGCCGCCCTGTCCTACCGATCCGGCTGCATAGAGCCCGGATATCGGATTACCGTTTGAGTCGAGGACTTCGAGGCGCTCATTGACCGCGAGCCCTCCGTCCGTAAAGTTGATGTAATTCTTGACCGGCCCCAGCGCGTAAAACGGGCTGGCGCGAAGTTTTGCCCGCTGCATGGATGCAGGCAAACCGGATGCGCTTGGTCCGGACTCGTCCGATGCGTTATATCGCTCGACAGTCGCGACCAACTGCACAGGGTCGGCGCCGATCCGCACTGCAAGCTCCTCCAGCGTATCCGCCTTGTGAACCAGATCGGGCCGGTTCTTCTCGTAATCGGGGAGATAGGCGAATGCGATCCCGGGCGCGGTCGATATGTAATGCGGCCACTTCGAGAACTGCGCGGCAAGCCCGCCATCGAGCAGGATGTAGGCGAGCGCTTCAGGCTGGTAGGCCAACTCGACGATCATGGATTGGCTCTCGTCGGCAAAACGCTCGCCGTTCTTGTTCACGAGGATGGCGCCGGCATCGAACAGCCCCCGCTCCGGCACCATGACGGTGGTGAGAAAACCCATGACGAAGCGGCGCACGATGGATTGAGGCGCGTAACGCAAGGCGAGGTTAACCGGGCGCATCAGCCAGCGCGATGGCGGCAGCTTGCTGATCCAGGAGGGGCGCGGCGGCCGGACGAAGCGCGTACCGCCGCCAAACATGTCACCGTTGACGATCCGCGCCCCGACCTCCAAGGCCATGCGCTGCCCGTCCCCCGTGCTCGTCGGGTTGGTCGCCTCGGTGCGAGCCACCGCGTCGGATATGAGCTGCCGCTTCATTTCGGGGTTCGCGGCGTAATCGCCCGAAGCCAGGACGACACCCCGCGAAGCATGTATCACTTGCCCCTCGTCGTCCGGCCGGTCGAACTCCACCCCGGTCACAGCCCCGCCCTCGACCACCAAGCGCCGCGCGCGGGCCTGCGTCAGAATCCGCACGCCTGCCTTCCTCGCCTGGCGCTCCAGATGAAAGATATAAGCCCTGGAGTTGGGCAATACGTTGTGCATGCGCGGTTTCTTGTGCGGCGGCTCTTCCATGGGTCCGAAGAATTCGACGCCTGCCGCAGCGAGCCAGCGCAGCGTGTCGGGGACATTGTCGGTCAGAATCTTGCACAATTTTTCGTTGTCCGGCCGCCC
>MERG01000248.1 GCA_001771985.1 Betaproteobacteria bacterium RIFCSPLOWO2_12_FULL_62_13
CGCGTCGTCACGGCGCTAACCGACGACGGAGACGCCCGGCAGCGCGCGTTCGAGATGCTCCTTGATGCGCAGCTCATGCCGCGGGTTGAGGTATGAAAAGAGCGTGGCGATCACCACCGATTCCACGTGTGCGCTGCGCACTTCCTCGCAGACCCGCGCCAGTTCATCGTCGGTTAGCGCCGTGACGACGCGGCCGTCGGCGCCGATGCGCTCACGCACCTCGAAGCACAGCCGGCGCGGTATGAGCGGCCTCGCCTTTTCGGCCTTCAGGTCGTAGAGGTCCGGCCGCCGCTGCCTGGCGATCTCCAGGATGTCGCGAAAACCCCCGGTGACCACCAGCGCCGTGCGCGCGCCTTTCGCTTCGAGCACGGTATTGGTTGCGACCGTCGAGGCATGCAGGATGCGCGCCACCGCCTCGGCCGGCAACTCGTCGGTGGCGCGGCGCAGCCCGCGCACGAAACACGCTTCGAGCCGGGCCGGGGTGGTATCGACCTTGTATTTGGCCACCAATCCGCGCTTCTCGCTCATCAAAACAACATCGGTGAACGTGCCGCCGATGTCGATCCCGACGCGGTAGCGCTCGGACGCGGATCGCGTGCTGCTCACAGTTTCTCAACCAATGCGAGTGCGGCGTCCACCAGCGCCGCGGGATAGCACTCGCGAGCGCAGCCTTCGGTTACCTTGCCATCCGCCAGGTCCAGAGCGAGGCGCTGCACGTCACGGCGCGCCTTCGCGCGCGCCGCCGATCGCCCACGGGGCGAACTCGTGCCGGTCGGCGTGGGCGATGAAACTCGTGTCCGCGAGCATGCGGAAATCATTTTGCGTGGCGAGCCCGCCGCGATACTCACCCGCCCCTCCGCTGTTGGGCACCACCGCAAAGCGCTCGACGCGGATCGGGTACTCGCTTTCCAGGATTTCGGCCGGCAGGCTCGGGATGTTGTTGGTGTTGATCTGCACCGGCTCGGGGTCGTGGCCGTCATTGTCGAGCTGGTCCTCGAAGCTCCAGGTGCCTTCCGGCAGTTCGTGAATGCGCGCGCGAACGCAGCGCTCGTTATAGTCGAGCACGCCTTCGATCAGGGACCGGAAACCGCGGACGCCGTAGCGCGCGCACAGCGCCTGCAGCCGCCGGATGCCGACCTCGTTCGCCGCGAGCTGCGCGCGCAGATCGGCGGGGCGATCTTCGGCAAAGCGCATGTTGAGCAGAATGAAGGAGAACAGATTCTCGTCGAGTTCGCCGCGGCGCGTGATCCGCATCGGCGGAATGCGCAGCCCCTCCTGGTAAATCTCAGTGCAGCCTTCGGTCATCGCGGCGCCCGGCTTGATGCCGCCGACATCCGGCCAATGGCCCATGTTGGCAACGAAGCCGACGAGTTCTCGCCCGTGGAACACAGGCGAGGCGACCGTCACGTCGGCGAGATGAGTGCCGCCGCCGTGATAGGCATCGTTGGCGAGGAATGCGTCACCCGGCCGGAGGTCCTCGCGACGGTAGCGTTTGAGAATGCTGGTGACGATGCTGAGCAGCGCGCCGAGGTGTATCGGTATGTGCTCGGCCTGCGCGATCGTCCGGCCCTGCGCATCGAAGATCGCGGTGGAAGCGTCCTGGCGTTCCTTGATGTTCGTGGAATACGCCGTGCGGATGAGGAGTGCGCCCATCTCCTCCGCGGCCGACAGCAGCGCATTGGAGAAGACTTCCAATGCGACGGGGTCCGGCGCAGATCGTGTGCGGGACCCACGCAACGCGACTCGTGCCCGCGATGCCGGCCTCGCTGCCCTGGTGGCCGAATGTTTCACCTTTGCATCTTCCCTTGGTTCTCGCGTGATCAGGTGCCGATTCGCCGCTCGCGAAGATTGTTGCCCACGGCCTTATCTGTTAGGATTTTCGTGGCAGATGATGAAGGATGAGTTGGCCCGTGTAAAGGTCAAGTCATCGTGCCGGTATCTCCTCATCCGTAAACAAGAATCGCAGCGGAGGGGGCCTCTTGTTCCACACGTGTGAGCGCCCGGCTCGTGGAAGGCGACATCGCACGGCGCGCGCCTTTTGCTTGAGATGGCGTTTGCCCGCCACGGGGGCAACGCGTAATCACCGCGGCACAGGAGCGATCGATGGTTGATCTTCCGGCATGGGTCGATGTAGCGCAGATGAAGCTGGACGCCTGCCCCGATGGCCAGGGCCGCTGGGTGTGCGGCCCCGTCAACGAGCTTGCGGTACCGCGTCCCGCGGGCGCGCCGTCGCGGGATATCATCGTTCGCGACGACACCTTGCGCTCGGGGGGCAATACGCCAGGGGTGTACGCGAGTGTGGAAAAGAAGCTGCGCATCGCCGCGGCGCTGGAGGAGATGGGGGTACGCGAGGCCGAGGTGGGATACGGCTCGCTTGCCGGCGATCGCGCGCTCGTTCGCGAGCTGAAACGGCGCGGCAGCCGGCTCCTCTGCGGCATGCACGCGCGCTCCTGGCTTCCCGACTGGCGCTCGGAAGTCGACGCGATAGCGGACTGCGGCGGGGATCTTATCAACTTCGTCGGGATGCAGGGTTACACCATGACGCGGGCGCTGCACCCGCATCTCACCGGTGAGGCGTTCCTCGAGCGCATGGAAGAATGCATCGCATACGCCAAGGCGCGTGGCCTGAAGGTGGCGTTCGGCACGGATCATCCACGTCCCGAGGTCATGCCTGACACGGTGCGCAGGGCGGTCGCCGCCGGCGTCGACCGGTGGGTGGTTTACGACCCGCGCGGCTGGCTCTTGCCCCAGGCGATGGCGATGATGGTAACCATCGTGCGCCGCGCGTGCGAGGACGAGATCGAAATCACGGTACATGCGCACGACGACTTCGGGCTCGCCACTGCTAACACCTTCGAAGGCATCCGCGCCGGCGCGATGGGATGCGACGTGTGCGTAAACCGAACCGGCCACCGTTGCGGCAACGCGGCGTTCGAGCAGGTTGCGGTGGGGCTCGAGTATTTCTTCGGCTACCGCACCGGGATCGACCTCGCGCGGATTACCGCGCTCTCGAAGCTCGTCTCCAAGCTCTACGAGATACCGGTACCGGAGAACGCGCCCATCGTCGGCCATAACATGTTCAGTTACGGGGGACTGCACATCCCGGGGATCCTCCGCGGCGACTGGTTCCTGTGGGAAAACATCCGCGCCGAGACCGTGGGCAGCGAGCGGCACATCGTGTTTGGTCCGAGCGCGCTGCAGCGTGGGCCTGACAGCCCGCTGGAGGCGAAGGTCGCGAAACTCGGCAAATCGCCGAGCGAGGAGCAGATGGACCGCATCATTTCGGGATTGCGGCAACTGATCGAGGCCAAGAAATTCGCCACCGACGCGGAGGTCGAAACGGTGATCAGCCGCGTGATGGGCTAGTGCCGTTCCAACCTGAATGGACAAATAGGTCATTCCGTGCTGTTCAGTATGCATCGTGCCCTCGCCATATGCATCGGTAGCTATAGTTGGAACGGCACTGGCGCCCATGATGAGCCGGCCTTATTCTTTCGGGCTCAGCGATAAAGGAGAATCTGACCGTGCATGCTCGAGGCTTTGAAGGCGGCGTGACCCGACCCGATCGACCGCGTTTCCGCCATGCCTGACCCGGTGGCATCATCCGCGCAACGCCTGATCGCGTCTCGCGCAGCCAGCATTGCGCTGCGCCTTCGCGCCTCGGGCGCGACCCCGGTTGAAGTCATCACCATCACGGTGCTGACTTTGCTCGTGCTCTGGCTCGTGCTCTACCCGGTCGGCTGGCTCATCTGGGGTGCGTTCCACAGCGGGCCTCCGGGTGCAGCGCGGTCGTGGACACTGGGAAATTTCAGCGAGGTGTTCCTCGATCCGAACCATTGGGTCGTGGTGTCGCGCTCGATAGTGGTCGGAATCGGCGTCACGGCGCTTGCCACCGCGATCGGCTCGCCGCTCGCCTGGCTGACGGTCAAGACCGACTTGCCCGGCAAACGCTGGGTCGAGCTTTCCGCGATCGTCCCGTTCTTCACCAGCACGTTCATCGGCGCGCTGGCGTGGATCCTTCTCGGCAATCCGACTAACGGCGTTCTCAAGCTCTGGTTCGGCATTCCAATCAACGTCTACTCGGTGGAAGGAATCATCTGGGTCACGGCCCTGTATATGGCGCCCTATATGTACCTGTTCACGGCAGCGGCGTTGCGCAACATGGACACGACGTTTGAAGAGGCGTCGTTCATGTCCGGCGCCGGGCTCTGGCGGACGCTTACGCGCGTCACGTTCCCGTTGATCCTGCCTGCGCTGCTCTCCGGAATGACCCTGGTGTTCGTGATCTCGATGGGAATCTTCGGGGTGGCGGCGATCCTCGGATTTCCGGCAAGGATCAACCTGCTGGCGACCGATATCTACGTCAAGGCTCTGTTGATCCCTCCGCGTTTCGGCGCCGCTACCGTATCCGCCCTGACCCTGGTAGTCATCACCGCCGCGCTGATCATGCTGCAGCGTTGGGCCTTGCGCTCCGGCTCCTACGCGCTGGTGAGCGGTCGTGGCTTCCGGATCAAGCTTTATGCGTTGGGGAAGTGGACAGCGGTCGCGCAGGCGGGGTGCTTTCTCTACGCGTTGCTGGCCGTGATTCTGCCGGCCTTCGTGCTGATCAAAGTCAGCCTGCAACCGTATCCCACGCCCAAATTCGGTCCGTGGACCCTGGAAAACTATGCCGTGTTCTTCAACAACGACCAACTGTTCGGGACGCTGCTGCGCTCGCTCTACCTGTCGACGGGTGGCGCCACGCTGTGCGTGCTGCTCACCGCGATGATCGCCTACATCATTCAGCGCAGTCACGTGCCGGGACGCAAGCTGCTCGAGCAGGTGAGCGTAATGCCGATCGGTATCCCCGGGATCGTGATGGGCCTCGCGATGATCTGGGCCTACATCACCGTGCCGATCTGGGGCACGCTCTGGGTCGTGATCGTCGCCTACGCGACGCTGTTCATGCCCTACGGTGTCCGTGCCCTGGGAGCGAACATCGTGCAGATCCACCCCGAGCTCGAGGAATCGAGCCGGGTGCACCGCGCATCATGGTTCCGCACTTTGCGGCTGGTGATGCTGCCCCTGCTGCGGCCGGGCATTTACTCGACTTGGATCCTGTTGTTTATCATCTTCATCCGCGAGATCAGCGCCGCCGTGCTGCTGACGACCACCAATACGCGCTTGTTTCCGGTGCTGATCTTCGAGCAATGGACCGCCGGTGCCTTCAACATCATGTGTGCCGGCGCGTTGCTGCTGACCGTCATCATGTTCGCGGTCATCATGCTGTTCAAATGGGGCTTCAAGGTGG
>MERG01000249.1 GCA_001771985.1 Betaproteobacteria bacterium RIFCSPLOWO2_12_FULL_62_13
CGAGCCAGGGCGCGCTTGCTGCAATTGCGGGCGGGCTCGTCACCTGGATCACGCTCGAGATCGTAGCCCCGGATGGACTGATGCCGCCGCAGCTTGCCGGGCTGCTAGTGAGCGCCGCCGGCATGCTGGCTGGTTCGCTTCTTCCCCAATGGTACGACGCGCCAAAGGTCGAGGCGCGCGCGGCGTAGCCTGGCGGCGCTCCGCCATGATGGTCCTGCCGTGGTACTCCTGGTTCAAGATAGCGGTATTCGCACTTCTCGCGTGCAATGCATCGGCCTTCTTGTTAAGCGGCACACCCAGCGAGGCCCTCGATGCCGCAGCTTGGCTCACCTTGCTGGCGCTCTTTGAGCTGGAAACCGCGCATGAAGACCGGCTTCAAGGCCGGCATGCGCTCGCCGTGACCCATGCCAGCCGGGTCGCGGCTGCCGCAGCGGTGGTGATCGCCGCGGCTGGCTACGTCTTCGAGGGCGAGTGGCTGGACGCCGCCAATAGCTGGCTGTGGATCGCGGTTGTGGTCCTGCTGGAGTTCGAAGTGCGCTATCCCGGCGCCGTGAAACGGCGCCGGGTCTCGTTCGCAGCAGTCGCGGCAACGCTCTATGCTGGATTGGCCGCACTGGTGCTGGCTTGGGCCTGGCGCAGCGAATGGTTCGATGCGTACGACGCGCTGCTCTGGCTCATCGCATTCGTGACGATTGAGCTCAACGTCCTGCGCCTTGCCCCCGGAGGAGATCTGCGCGCCGGAGCGGAAACCGCGAAATCCGCGTAACGGGCCGACGAATTGGTGGTGCGCAAGCGCACCCTACGCGTGCTGCGCGTTGCAGAATAAGGTGACGCGCTCAGCCCTGCCCCGCCCGAAGCGAGACGCTCCGGGCGTTCGCCGGCACGGACGCGCGCGGGCGCGTCCGAGAATTCCCGGCTCACCCCCCGCCCCTCCCCCGCGAAGCAAGCGAGGGGAGATTCGCGGCACAAGCTGGTTGTCACCCGCTTGTGCAAGGATCAATCGGACGAGAATTGCCGCTGGAATTCGGCGATGAAACGGCCGAGCTCCGATTCCGGAAGATGATTGATCCCCGCTGCGCCCTTGCGTCCGCCGCCGCTGTCGAATTTCAGGCAAAGCTCATCCGCGCCAAGAGGTCTTTCCACCGGGGCGCGCACGCTCACCACATATCCAGCGCCTTTCTTCACCAGCACCGCGTGCGCGCGCGCCGGATACTCTTCCGCAAGACGGTTGCTGAAAAGCCCACTGATGCGCCGGCTCCAGGCGGCATCGGGCAGGATGCAGACCGCGCATCTCGCATTCTGCGGTTCGGGCTTGAGGCTTTCGGCGCGGCAAAGATCGTCCCGGTAGGCGTTCTTCAGCACATCGAAAACCGGTTCACCGTCAATGAATTCCTGCGGATCGCGATATTGGCTCAGCGTCTCGAAGAGGTCCGCCGGATGATAATGCAGGTCATCAACGGTTTCTCCGTAAGCGTTGTAGTTGATGCACTCGCCGAGCTCGCGCAGACGGTCGACTTGAGCGGGCGGAAGCTGCAGGAGCTCGGCGGCGCGGCGCGCCGATTTCACCAGATTGTCGCCAAACGCAGCGACCACCGCCCAGATGCGCCGGCGTCCGGAAAGATAACGGTCGACGATCAAACTGGTGCAGATATCCGGCGCTGTGTCAATGAAGGTCCTGAGATTGGGATGCCGTGGCACGTCGCCAGCGTGATGATGATCGAAATAACGGCAGCGGGCGCCGCGATCGAGCGCGCGCAGCACGGCGTGCGCGTTGCTCTTGAAGGAAAGGTCAAGCACCGTGAGTTCGTCGCCAGCCGCGGCATCCACCCGCTCGACCAGCGCGATATCGCGCTTCACGCCGGTGATGAGCGCGCTTGCGCGCGGCTCCTCGAGCCTCAACTGCTGAAGCGCGCAGATGCCGTCCGCGTCGCCGTTGAAGATGTCATAGAATGTGCTCAATGGAATCGGCTCCCGACACGCAGCCCGCAGGCGGGGCGCGGCGCAAATTGCACCTGGCGTGGACACTTGCGCTAGCTTACACACTGCTCATCGTCTATGCCAGCCTCCAGCCATTCCGCGACTGGCGCTTTCCGCCTGATGAGATCCTGCATTTCCTCACCGCGCCATGGCCGCGCTACGTCACGCTCGAGGACCTGCTGATCAACGTGGCGGCCTATGCACCACTCGGATTCCTGCTTGCGCTGGGGTTCAGGGAACGTTTCCCGGCATTCAGGGCGGTTCTCGACGCGGCGGCGCTCGCCACGCTGCTCAGCCTCGCCATGGAAGGCGTGCAGATGTTCCTGCCGACGCGCATCGCTTCCAACCTCGATATCCTCACCAATGGCGCAGGCGGATTGTTCGGAGCGATGGCGGCGCCGCTTCTTTCACCCTCGGGTTTTCCGGGCCGCCGGCTCGCCGCGTGGCGTCAGCGTTTGTTCACGCCGGGCACGATTGCCGACACGGGTCTGGTCATCGTCTGTCTGTGGCTGTTCACACACCTGCACCCGACGGCACAGCTTTTCGGCACTGGAAACCTGCGCGGCAGTCTTGACCTGCCGGTCTACTTCCTACACACGCCGCGCCTGCTGCTGTTCGCCGAAGCAGCGATCGTGTTCTTTAACCTGCTCGGTCTCGGGTTGCTGATCACGGCGCTCACGCGCGATGCAGACCGCCGGTTCCGGATCGTCGCAGCGGCGATAGCCGCCGGACTGCTGCTAAAAACCGTTGCCGCCGTCATACTGTTCGATTCACCGGGACCGCTCGCCTGGCTGACGCCCGGCGTGGCGCTCGGATTGACGCTTGGCGGGGTGCTCCTCCATGCGCTTGTCCGCATGCCGTATGTTGCCAAACTGATCACGGCCCTGATCTGCTTGGGCGCGGCCGTGGCAGTGATCAACTTGGCGCCGGAAAATCCGTATCAGACCATCCCCGCGAAGCTCATCGCGGGCAGCACGACACAGTTGCTCCGCTTCTCCAATATCGTCCGCGCGCTTTCCGAGTTGTGGCCGTTTCTCGCCATCGCCTACCTGATCGCCGCCGCGCTGCGCCTGGCGCAGATTCGACAGCGCGATCCTTTATAATTCCCGCACACATGACTGCGGCAACTACCCGCGTCACCCCGAATTGGAGTGGGACGCGGGGACCCGCGCCCCTCAATTCGACAGACACCGGGGAAACAATGTGAGCTATCGTGAAACGGGAATCCTCTCACCGCCCACCGGCAGAGCCGACGGGGAGAGAGGCCTCACCGTTCACTGCTCGCTATTCACCGTTCACTGGTTTTTGCCATGTTCCCCACTGAAGTTCGCCCGATGCATCCGTCAACGCTCGAACGTTTGTTGATCGACGGACCGGCCGGCAAGATCGAAATCGACATCAATGACCCCGGTTCCTCGCGCCGCGGCATCGCGCTGATCGCGCATCCCGACCCGGTGCAGGGTGGAACGAAGGACAACAAGGTCGTGACCACGCTCGCCAAACCGTTTTTTTCCCTTGGCTACGTCGCGATCCGGCCCAACTTCCGCGGTGTCGGCGCGAGCGAAGGCGTGCACGATTCAGGCCACGGCGAAACCGACGACCTGCTCGCAGTCGCCGGCTACGCGAAGCGGCGCTTCGGCGAGCTGCCCGTGCTCCTTGCCGGGTTCTCGTTCGGCGGCTTTGTGCAGACGCGGGTCGCCCAACGCGCCGCCGCCCTGCGTCTGGTGCTGGTGGGTCCCGCGGTCAACCGCTTTCCGGCGCAAGCGGTGCCCCGGAACACGCTGGTGATCCACGGCGAATACGACGAGGTGGTGCCGCTTGCCGCCGTGCTTGACTGGGCACGTCCGCAGAACCTGCCTGTCGTCGTCGTCCCCGGCTGCGGGCACTTCTTTCACGGGCAGCTCGGCGTTTTGTCGCAAATCGTGCTTCCCTGGTGCCGCTGCTGATGCAATATCTTCGCGCCACCCGCGTGCGCAAGTCGTATGGAACTCGCGAAGTCGTCGCCGGCGTCGACCTCGAATTGAAGCCCGGCGAATGCTTTGGCCTGCTCGGCCCCAACGGCGCCGGCAAGACCACGACGCTGAGACTCTGCCTCGGTCTCACCGACCCGGACGGCGGCGAGATTACGATGTTCGGCCTGCCGGTGCCAGCTCGCGCGCGCGAGGCACGCCTCCGCGTCGGCGTGGTACCGCAGGCTGACAATCTTGACCCCGACTTCACGGTGCACGAGAACCTCCTCGTGTACGGGCGCTATTTCGGAATACCTGCAGCCAAGATTGAGCGGCGCATTCCCGCTTTGCTCGAATTCGCCGGACTCGCCGCCCGCGCCGAAGCCAGGATTCAGACGCTGTCGGGCGGCATGAAGCGACGGCTGACGCTGGCGCGCGCGCTCGTCAACGATCCCGATCTGATTTTCCTCGACGAGCCGACCACCGGGCTCGATCCCCAGGCGCGGCATCTGATCTGGGAGCGGTTGCGGCAGCTCCTCAATCAGGGCAAGACGATTTTTCTCACCACACATTTCATGGACGAGGCGGAGCGCCTGTGCCACCGCCTCGCGATCATGGACCAGGGGCGTATCATCGCTGACGGTGCGCCGCGCGCGCTGATCGCAACCCACATCGAGCCACAGGTGGTCGAAGTCTTCGGTGACGGCGCTGAGGCGTGGGCCGCCGACTTCGGCAGGCAGGCGGCCGAGCGTTGCGAAAAAACCGGCGAAACCATCTTTTGCTACACGCACGACGCCGATCCGCTGGTGCATGATCTGGACAGACGGAACGGGCTGCGCTATTTGCACCGGCCGGCCAACCTCGAGGATGTATTCCTGAAGTTGACCGGCCGCGAGTTACGGGACTCGTGATTGAGTGACTGAGTGATTTGGTAATTCAGTAATTCGCCGCGTCCGCGTCCATGTCTTAATCACTTAATCACTTAATCACTCAATCACTCAATCACTCAATCACTGGCTCGTTACCTAGATTTTCGGTAGCTTGGGCAATTTCAAGAGGTTCCAATCATGACCGCAAAGAATCTGGCGCTGCCCGCCTTCAGCCTGCGCTTCGTCCACGTCTGGCGCCGCAACCGGCTGGTGTGGCGCAAGCTTGCGATTCCTTCCATGCTCGGCAATCTCGCGGATCCCATGCTCTACATGCTGGGGCTGGGCTACGGGCTGGGTGCGATGCTGCCCGAGGTCGGCGGCATGTCCTACATCGCCTTCCTCGCCGCGGGCACGCTGTGCTCGAGCACCATGATGAGCGCTTCGTTTGAAGCCATGTACTCGGGTTTCTCGCGCATGCACGTGCAGAAGACCTGGGATGCGATCATCAACGCGCCGGTCACGCTCGACGACGTGGTGCTCGGCGAAGCGGTGTGGGCGGCGAGCAAGAGTTTTCTCTCAGGGATGGCGGTGCTCATCGTGGCATGGGCGCTCGGGCTGGTCGTGTTCCCGCTCGCGCTGTTCACGATCCCGCTCGTCTTTCTTACCGGGCTTGCTTTCGCCAGCCTCGGCCTCATCATCACGGCGCTCTCCCCCAGTTACGACTTTTTCATGTACTACTTCACGCTCGCCATCACGCCCATGATGCTGGTGTGCGGCGTGTTCTTTCCGGTCGAGCAGCTGCCCGCCTGGCTGCAGGGGGTGGCGCAGGTGCTGCCGCTCACTCACGCCGTCAGCATCGCGCGACCGATCATGAACGGGGCATCCCCGTCCGCGGTGCTGCCGCACCTGCTGGTGATCGCCGCCTACGCCGCCATAGGTTTTTACATCGCGCTGGTGCTGACGCGGCACCGCCTCTTAAAATAGCGCAACGGACATCGCCTGCCACCTGTGGAGCGGAAAACTGCTGGGCGCCTTCAAGCACGACCGCAATACCCGGAGCCACGTCTGGTGTATCGCTGGTTCAACGAGTTCCCGACCGTCATCCTGATCGTGGTCGTCATCCTGACGGTGGTCAAACCGTTTTAAGAGGTATGCCGCTTAACCGTTATACCGTGCTCTGCCTCGCGCTCGCCGTCGGGCCCGTATCCGCTGAGGGCATGGCGCGTATCGTGGTTCAGCATTCGCCTGTCGCCGGCTTCAAGTATTACCATGGCAAGGCACTGTGGGACGGGATCAGGGTGGGCGATCGCCTCACCCTCGTGCGCGAACCCGACAATCCGCACGACGCGAACGCCGTGCGCATCGAGTGGAAAGGCCGCAAGCTC
>MERG01000250.1 GCA_001771985.1 Betaproteobacteria bacterium RIFCSPLOWO2_12_FULL_62_13
GCCTGACCGACGCACAGCGCCGCTGGCGCTGCGTGATGGAAGTGAAGCTCAAGGATGGGCGCACCCTCACCCATCAAACCATGGCCGCGAAAGGCAGTTTTGAGAATCCGCTGACACGTATGGAAGAAGAGGAAAAAGCGCTCGACCTCATTACGCCGATTTTGGGCAAACGGCGCAGCAAGGCCTTGCTGGCGGCGCTCTGGGATTTCGAGAACATCAAGGACACGCGCTCGCTGCGCCGGCTTTACGCGCGGTGACTTACGGCACGTCATTTGGGGAAGAATTGTCGCCGCCCGGCCTGAATTGAGGTTCAGGCCGGCGGCGTCCCACGTAACCGTGGTTGTCGGAGTCCGCAAGCGGGCATGCAAAGCGTCCGGCGCGAAGGAAGGCGCTAAATTCATCGGGTGCGCTCGCGACGACTTCGTCCCGACAGTGAGTAGCGACACAAATCCCGGCGCTCAAACGACGGGCACGCCGTCCCAGTACCGCGCGAGTAGTGCGTCATTGGTTAACAGCGTGAGCGGCTCGGCGATGCTTTGAGCGATCAACAACCGGTCAAACGGGTCCCGAAGTCAATGGCTGGGAAAATTGCCAAAGAGTGACCGTTGAAGCGTGATCTGATGAGGCGTGATCGGTGAGTAAACGAGCCCCGTCTGCGATCGTGGCCCGCGATTGGACATCAGAGGTAAAATAGGCGCGTGAGCGATACAGACTTCAAGCGATGGGCTGAGACCTGGGAACGCGCCGGACGCGAGCTTGCGCTGATACGTCGCCGGGAGCTCCAGGCGATGACGGACGAGGATGTCCGCCGCGCAATCGTGGATCTCTTCTCGGTTCCCATGCCGGCCGACCTGCCACCGCGGACGACCTCCGGGCTGGTCGAACAGCAGCGCCTCTTCGCAAGCTTGCGCCAGCCTGCATGAACACGCTTGCCGAGCTACGTGGCGGCGCCGAAACCATGGCGCGGCTGCGACGCATAAAGGAGGACCAAGCGTAGCCCGGATGAAACGGGGTGAAATCCGGGACCAATGATGCCGTCCCGGATTGCGCGGTGATCCATCCGGGCTACGGTCCTCCCCTCTCTCCTCTCTCCTCTCTCCTCTCTCCTCTCGCTACTGCAGCTTCCTTACTCCTACTCCGCCTGGATGTCGGCCCTCTTCACGACCTTCGCCCACTTCACGGTCTCGGCACGGATGTGGGCATCGAACTCTTCGGGCGAACTGGCGACGACTTCCGTGCCGTCCCTGGCGAAGCGCTCCTTGATTTCCGGCATGTGCAGGATCGCCACCGTTTCCCTGTGCAGCCGCGCAATCACTTCTTTCGGCGTGCCTGCCGGAGCGACCAAGCCAAACCACGACACGGACTCATAGCCCGGCACGCCGGCCTCGGCAATCGAGGGAATATCAGGCAGGCCCACCGCACGCTTGGCAGTGGTCACCCCGAGCGCGCGCAACCGGCCGCTTCGGACCTGGGGAAGGGTTGAGATCGTGCTCGACGCCATTACAGAAACCCGGCCCGCCACGAGATCGATGACGCCCGGGCTGGGTCCTTTGTATGGCACGTGCAACATGCGAGTACCGGTCATGAGGAGGAACAACTCGATCGTCAGGTGCGAACTGGAACCGACCCCGGAAGAGGCGAACACCAGGTCGCCGGGCCGCGCTTTCGCGAGCGCGATCAACTCCTTCACCGATTTCACCGGCAGCGACGGATGCACGACGAGGAGGTTGGGCTGGCTGATTGCCTGCGTGATGGGCGTGAAATCGCGCAGGGCATCGTAGGGTAGCTTCCTGTATATCGATGGGTTGATCGCGAGCGCAGGGAGGCCGATCAGCAGGGTATGGCCATCGGGCGCCGATCTTGCCACGGCTTCGGTGCCGATCACGGTGGCCGCGCCGGCGCGGCTATCCACCACCACCGGCTGGCCGAGGCGCTCGGCGAGCGGCGGCGCGATCACCCGCGCAAGAGTATCGGCCGCACCGCCGACCGCGCTGGGCGCAATGATCCGCACGGGCCGAACGGGATAGTTGCTCTGCGCATGCGCAAGCGGCTGGAGGCCCGCGGCAAGCACTACGGCTCCCAGCAAACTCACCGCCTTCAAAGACTGGATCGTCATGTATCTACTCCTTGGCAGCTTTTCGGACCCCGGATCAAGTCCGGGGCAAGCTCCCTATTCGAGCTTGATCCCGGTTTCCCCGCGTATCCTGGTCCACTTGGCGTAATCGTCACGGAGGCGGCGGGCGAAATCCTCCGGGGTGCTCTTGACGACTTCCGCACCCAGCCGCTCGAAATTCTCGCGGGTGGCCCTCCGTTCGAGCACCTTGAGCAGCGCGCTCTGGACCGTGAGCACGATGTCCTTTGGAGTCGCCGCGGGGAGTGCTATCCCGGTATACGTCGACGATTCGAAGCCGGGAATCCCCGATTGGTCGATCGTCGGCACCTCAGGCAAAAACGATGAGCGCTTGACTGTCGTGACGACGAGTGGCCGCAGCTTGCGGGCTTTGATGTGCGGGCCGGAGGCACTCACCTGATCGAACATCAGGTGCACGTGCCCGCCCACCAGATCGACGAGCGCCGCGCCGGTACCCTTGTAGGGAACGTGGAGGAACTTCACCTTCGCCATGGACTGGAAGAGTTCCCCGGTGAGGTGGGTGTTTGAACCTGTTCCGGCGGAACTCATCGTGAGCTCACGCGGACGCGCTTTGGCGAGCGCAATGATCTCCTTCACCGTCCGGACCGGGAGCGAGGGATGAACCACGAGCACCATCGGCACCACGGCAATGATCGAGGTAAAGGCGAAGTCGCGCAGCGGGTCGTAGCCGGGGTCCTGAAAGAACGCCGGCTGGACCGCGAGCGTGCCGCTTGCGCCAAGCAGCAACGTGTACCCATCCGGCGGCGCCTTCGCCACCAGCGCCGCCCCGATCTTGCCTCCGGCGCCACCGCGATTGTCGACCACGACCGGCTGGCCGAGGACCTCGGAAAGCCCCGGCGCAACAGTGCGCGCGGTGATGTCGATGTTGCCGCCCGGTGCGAACGGCACGATGATGCGAACCGGCTTGTCAGGATAGGCTGCGATGCCGGATGTAACGGGCAGCAACAACATCGCCGCGATCGCGGAAAACCGGAGACGTCGAAACATGTTTATCCTCCTACTTTTTGTGATCATGACGCGTGAGACGGATCGCGGCAAGCCGTTTTCGCCCCACCGGCGCGCCAGTCCGGCGAGCGCTGGGTTCCAATCGTCATTCCGATGAAAATCGGAATCCAGGACCCGACAGCGCAACAGGCAACGGTCATCCACTGGACCCCGGTTTTCACCGGGGTGACGGTCTGGCCATCGTCAACCGCACAATTTCCCCCGCGTCCGTGACATCTTCAAGTTTCCACAATCGCTCCATCAGCCGATCGGATTGGGCCGTGGCGAGCACCTCTTTGGCAAGCTTTCGGAATTTCGCTTCCACTTCCGCCTCGGACATGGGATTCCTGTAATGCCCCTTGTGGTATTCAACGACCGCCGTGTGGCTCGCGCCCGATTCGGTGACGAGCGTCAGCTTGCACAGCATCGCCTCCGGCATGCGGCGGTCCGCGTCGTCCGATGCTGCGGCCTTCACCCGTCTCGTCAACGCGCGAATCTTCGGATCGCGCAGGTACTCGTCGTCAAAATGATGCTGCTCGACGGTGCCGTAGATGAGCGCCGCTGCGACCGTGTAAGGCATGCTATGGTCGGCGGTCTCGCGCGTGGCCGGTTCCCATTTGTCCGGATCGCCCGCCATCAGCCGAATCGCCGTGGTGACGGTCTCGATCCGTACCTCGGCAATCTCGTCAACGGATTGAATCTTCCCGCGCACTTGCAGCGCCGCCTCCACCACGGTCTGCGAGTACTGGCCGAGCGGAAAACGCTTGATGCTGCACTCCATGATCTTGAACGGGTGTTCCCGCCCGCCGAGCGCCGCGAGCTGGAAAGGCGCGCGCGTTACCGCCTTGAAGTACCCACCCACCCCTTCGAAGACCGGCGACGGGCCGGTCATCCCGCCCGCGGCGAGCATCGCGGCGAATACCGCATTGCGGCTCGCGTTGGCGTAGGCACAGCCCTTCCACATCGAGACGGTACCGATTCGCGTCTGGTAGAGCGCGATGTTGGGCACGATGCCGAGATTGAACGCCTCGGCGATGCTCTTTTCCGGTATTCCAAAAAGGCGTGCCGCGGCTGCCGTGCTCGCCATGCCGCCGACGGTCACGTGGTCGAAGCCGAGCAGCTTCAAGTCCGCCTGGTCGCAGATGCGGCAAAAGACTTCATAGGCCAGCACGGTCGCGACGATCATTTCCCTGCCGCTCCTGTGCATGACTTCCGCCGTAGAGAGCACCGCGGCGATGCTGTCGCTTGGATGACCCGATTCTCCCGTGCTGATGTAACCGTCGTTGAAGTCGAGGAAGCGGATCATCACGCCGTTAGCGAAAGTCGCGAGATCCGGGCTCGTGCGCTGGCCGCTCACCATGACAGTCGCAGGCCGGCCGCTGGCAACCGTCCCGGCGATTTCGCGCGCAATCTTCGCCGGCTCGCTTGCGTAGCCGCCCAGCGCGCAGCCTATCGTATCGATGATGAGCCGCTTCGCCTGGTGAATGACCTCGCCTGGCAGGTCTTCAAAGCAAAGCGCGGCGGCATAGGAACTCAGTTGTTCAACGATCGTTGTCATTGTTCTGAATCTTCGCAGAGCGGGGGTAGCGGTGCCAAATGTATTTGCGAGTTTCAACAGTCCAGATGGCGGCGCTCCAGCGCATCGCTGGCGCCCGGCGATTCTAGCACGAGGATTCCAGGGGCCTGCTCGCCCATCCCGGGTTGGCAAAATAGACTTGGATATTCGCATGCATATGCCCGCATCCACAGGGAAGAGCTTGTATCTGCCGATGTATGCGTTTAGCATTCGAACAATGCCGATCATTATTCACTGAATGGCCATGAAATGGCCGGACTTTCCCGTAGACACGTTAACCGGCCAACGGTGATATCCAGATGAAGCTTCCTCTTTACCAGGTTGATGCGTTCACCGGCCGCCTTTTCGGGGGAAACCCGGCTGCTGTTGTGATCCTGAATGACTGGTTGCCTGATGAGGTTCTCCAGTCCATCGCGGCGGAAAACAACCTCGCCGAGACCGCATTCGTCATTCCGAAGGCGGGCATCTGTCCGCTTCGGTGGTTCACGCCGACGCAGGAAGTCGACCTCTGCGGTCACGCGACTTTGACGACGGCTCATGTTCTCTTTCGCTATTACCTCCACTACCTTGAGCAAATCACCTTCAGCACCAGGAGCGGGAACCTCACCGTCGCGCGCGACGGCGAAGTCCTCGCCATGGATTTTCCTTCGCGTCCCGGACGACCGATCGAGGCAACCGACGCGTTGGTCTCGGCCCTGGGCGCGAAGCCGCGCGAGGCATTACTGTCGCGCGATCTTCTCGCCATTTTTGATTCAGAAGCAGAGATCCGCGCCTTCCAGCCGGACTTTCAACGCGTCGCCTCGCTCGACGCGTTTGCTGTGATCATCTCGGCCCCGGGTGACGAGGTTGATTTCGTGTCGCGCTTCTTTGCTCCAAAGGCCGGCATTCCGGAAGATCCGGTTACCGGCTCTTCGCACTGCACACTCGTTCCCTACTGGGCGGCCCGTCTTGGAAAGTGGAGACTCGTTGCGAGACAGCTTTCGGCGCGCGGCGGCGAGCTTCGCTGCGAGCTGCGGGGGGAGCGCGTCATCATCGGTGGAAGCACGGTCGAGTACCTGCGCGGTGAAATCGCCGTCAAGTCTTCAGGGTTGGCCGGCTGATCGACCCGGGCTATTCGCGGGTTCCCTTTCCTCGCATTGCTCCTGCCTTGCCGCGCTGGCAGTCCCGTCTATAAAGTTGGTACAAGCCATCTCAAACAACCCCTGCGCCGCCTCTCGACTTCACTTCGTTACGCTCGAGACGAACGGAACTTGAGACGGGTTCTAGATTCCGCGAATCACCCGCGTCTGCGGCATTCCCGCGCCGATATACACATCCTGGGGACCTGGGCCGCCGGCGACTGCGATGTAGATCTCGTCCGGGCTGCGGGCACGCCACACCGTATCCGAATCCCCGCGCCCGGCCGCGCGTTCCGTTGACGCGAAAGACTCGGCGAAGTAGCCAATGGGAAGGCGGGCAAGTTCCCACAGCCGCTGCTGGATGTCGCGCTTGGTGAGGCCGGCTTCATGCAACGATTGGGCGTGGTTGACGCCAAGGAGCAACAGCACGCCGTCCCCACCGCCGTACATGGGCGGCATGTTGGTGGCGATCTGGCGCAGGGTCTCGTCGGGACCCACACCCTCCCCCCCGGAAATATTGCAGAAGTTGGAGGCCTTGAAGACGGTGACGGTGCTCTCCTCGCGCTTGAAGCCGCGATCGACGTGGAACGGCGTCCACGGATTCTCTTCTTCGTTCTCGGCGCAGATGTACGAATAGCGCAGCGGCGAGCCGAAGCTCACCTTCGAATAGACCCCCGGCAACGCGCCGCCGACGTTGTTCATGATGAGCCGAATGGCGCGGCCGATTGTGGCGTTCGCGCGCCAGCCGGGGCCCAGGCAGCCGCTGCCGTAGTTGATCTTGAGCTTGTCGCGCACCGCTCCGTTCACGAGCAGGAACGGCGTCATCGGGTTGGTCGTCACCTGCATGAATTCCAGCGGGTAGGCCGGATCGGTCATCCCATCCACCGCAGCAATTATGACCGGCATGTACTCCGGACGGCAGCCCGCCATGACGGCGTTGACAGCGTTCGGCGCGCGCGCAACGCCTCCGGCTCGAGCTGCCGGATGGGATTCGGCGTTTCAGCGATGATGAGTTACGGACATCCCTGGGTGGACGCCATGCGCCGCGCGAACTTCGTAAAGGTATCCGTAGCGATCATCACCGTGGGAATGCCGCGTTGTTCCAGGGCGGGCGTGACGTGGCTACACCACGTCGTGCATGAGCCTCAGTCGCCGGTAGCGGTGATCACCACATCGACGCGCCGCGCCAGATCATCGAGTTTCTCGCGCATCGTGTCGAGCAGTTTCCCCGTGCGTATCGGCAGTTCGCGTACCGGCTGCTCCATGACCACGCACTTCAGGCGATAGCGCTCTTCGAGCAGCGCACCGACGGCTTTCAGGATATGCACGGCCGAAGGCCGCCAGTTCGGCAGAAGCCCCACCACCTTGCCGTCGAGCGAGGGAGGGAGGCCGCGCAGCGAGGTTGCTGCCGCCAGCGGTTTCATCGAGATACACCGGGAGCGGGGAAAGCATCGTAAGACCGAGCGAATTCATCGAACACACCTTTCGTGGGGGTTACGTTGTATTATAAGACACGACGAACGGGCGGGATTTTGCAATCGGCACAGTTTGACTCGATGATCTCAATTCGACGGAGGGTCCCATGTCCAAGATCCTGTTTCCCTTTGATGGTTCGGAGTATTCGCAGAAAGCGATCGAGCACGCCATGGCGTTTGCGAAAGCGCTGAGTGCAAAGATCATCGGCCTGAATGTGGTCGCGGAGTTTCATATGCCTTTGGACGAGGGGGTCGTGTACCCGACCGTCCCGACGATCAAGAAAAGAGTCGACGAAGAACACAAAGCGAAGGCGCAGCAACTTCTCGCTTCAGTCGAAGAGGCGGCAAAGAGTGCCGGCGTCGAGTGTGAATGCATCGTCGCGTACAACGACACCATCTACGAGGAAATCATCAACACCGCCGAAAAGCAGGACTGCGACCTGATCATCATGGCGTCGCATGGACACGCGGGGGTGACCGGCCTCTTGCTCGGAAGCGAAACCGCCAAGGTGCTGACGCACGCCAAATTGCCGGTTCTGGTGCTGCGATGACGTGATGCCCGCCCGCGGGCGGCCTTGAATCAGCACCTCGATTTGAATCGGTTTCACGCAACGGGGCCGCGCGCCGGCGGCAGCTCCGCGGCCGCCTCGTGAACTGAGGAGTTCGCCATGAGATACGAAAGCATCCTCGAGGCGATCGGCAATACGCCGATTGTGCGGCTGAACAAGCTGACCAAGCACCTGAAATGCCGGGTTTACGCCAAGCTCGAGTTCACGAACCCCGGCGGCTCGGTCAAAGACCGGGTCGGAAAATATATGGCGCTCGGGGCGGAACAGCGCGGCGATATCGCTCCGGGCGGCACCATCATCGAATGCACCTCCGGCAATACCGGCATGGGACTTGCGCTATTTGCCTGCGCCCACGACTACAAGACCGTATTCACGGTCAATGACAAGCAGTCGCGCGAGAAGATCAACATGCTGAAGGCGATGGGCGCGGAAGTGATCGTGTGCCCCACCGCAGTAGCGCCCGATGATCCACGCCATTACGTGCAGGTCGCGCGGAAGTTGAGCCGCGAAATCCCGAATTCTTATCTCTGCAATCAGTACGACAATCCGGACAACGCAGCCGCGCACTATGAGATGACCGGCCCGGAGATCTGGAACGACACCGGGGGCAAAATTACCCACTTCGTGTGCGGAATGGGCACCTGCGGTACGATCACCGGCACCGGCAAATATCTCAAGGAAAAGAATCCGAAGGTGAGGGTGATCGGCGTCGACCCCGAAGGCTCGCTGTTCTACGACTATTTCCATCAACGCAAGATCGTCGAATCGCATGTGTACAAGGTCGAGGGGATCGGCGAGGACTTCTTTCCCAAAGTCCTGAATTGGGACTATGTCGATGATGTGACGCGCGTCACCGACAAGGAGAGTTTCATCATGGCGCGCAAGCTCGCACGCGCCGAAGGCATCTTCGCGGGCGGCTCCTCGGGCGCCGCGGTGTGCGCCGCGCTGCGCGCCGCCCAGCATCTCGCTGCGGACGACCTGATGGTGGTGTTCCTGCCCGACGGCGGGCGCCAGTATCTCGGCAAGGTCTACAACGACGACTGGATGCGCGAGAACCAGTTCATCGAAGCCGAGATCCGGATCAGCGTATTCGATATTCTCAAGCGCAAGAAGATCAAGGCGCTCGAGTACGCCATGCCTTCCGAGACCGCGATGGCCGCGATGACGAAGATGCGCAAGATCGATTCCTCGCAGCTGCCGGTGTTCGAAGAAGGAGGCGTGGTCGGCACGGTCTATGAGGATGACATGATCAACGCGGTGCTCGCCGGAAAGGACCTCGGCGCGTTCATCGTGCGCGAGATCATGCACGAGCCGCTGCCGGTGGTCGGGCGCGAGGCAAGGCTCGAGGAGATCACAAGCTTCATTCCAGACAAGTATCCCGCCCTACTGGTCGACCTGGGCAACGGCCGCTACGACATCATCACCAAATTCGACCTCGTGACCACGGTCGGCGCGTTCGCCGAGGGCAGGACTTAGGAGGCACCATGCGCTTCGCCACGAAGGCAATCCATGCCGGGCTCGAGCCCGATCCGGCGACCGGCGCGATCATGACGCCGGTGTACCTCACCTCAACCTACGTGCAAGCAGCGCCGGGACAGCACAAGGGTTACGACTATTCACGCACCAACCATCCGACGCGTGCGGCGCTCGAACGCAACCTTGCAGCGATCGAGGAAGGCAACTACGGCCTGGCGTTTGCGAGCGGCATGGCCGCGGAGGCGACGATCCTGCAGTTGCTCAAGTCCGGAGACCATCTCGTCTGCTGCCAGGATCTCTACGGCGGCACCTACCGGCTGATGACGCAGGTCTTCCCGCGCTTCAACGTCGAGACCACCTTCGTCGATGCCACGCGGCTCGAGGCGGTGCGCGAAGCGATCCGGCCTTCCACCCGGCTCATGTGGCTGGAGTCGCCGAGCAACCCGATGCTCAGGGTATGCGACATCGCCGGGATCGCCGCGCTGGCACACGAAAAAGGAATCAAGGTGGTGGTGGACAACACCTTCGCGACGCCGTGCCTGCAGCGCCCCCTCAACCTCGGGGGGGATCTGGTCGTTCACAGCACGACCAAGTATCTCGGCGGGCATTCCGACGTCATCGGCGGCGCGATCATCGTCAATGACGCCGCGCTCCACGACGAGCTCAGGTTCCTGCAAAACGCGGTGGGGGCGGTGCCCGGCCCGCTCGACTGCTTTCTGGTTTTGCGCGGCATCAAGACGCTTGCGGTGCGCATGCGCCAGCATTGCGAGAACGCGCTGCGGCTTGCGGAGTTTCTGTCCGGGCACCCCGAAGTCATCCGCGTGTTCTACCCGGGGCTGCCCGCAAGCGCCGATCATGCGCTTGCCAGGCAGCAGATGTCGGCGTTCGGCGGCATGGTCTCCGCCGAACTGCGCGGCGGCGAGGAGCGCAGCATCCGCTTCGCGTCCAGGACGAAAATTTTCGCGCTAGCCGAAAGCCTGGGCGGCGTTGAATCGCTGGTGGGGCACCCGCTCACGATGACCCACGCCGCCATCCCCGCCGAGCAGCGACAAAAAGCGGGGCTCCCCGCAGCGCTGATCCGCTTCTCGGTGGGGCTGGAGGACATCGCGGATCTGATCGAGGACGTCGAGCAAGCGATGGCAGCGTCGCGATAGGATGACTTAGCTGCGGCTAATGTTTCTGATTCGCCGCGGAAATTGATCGGCGCCTGGTCCACCCCTTCATACCCCGACCCAGGGTAAAGGAGCCGGGGACACCTCCAGCGCGTGCGGCACGGCTCTTTTTTTGGCGCCACGCCATATCGACTTCGCCTTTGCAACTGCTTGTGAGCGAACCGAGGCGGCAAGGCACAAAACGCGTCATGCAAACGACCGCCACGCGTTATGGCTCGCCACGAATTCACGGTCCAGGTCTCGGCGTGTGCTGTAGAATAAGCGCTCGATTCCGATTCTGCTCGAGGCACGGGGTCCCTCATGCCCGCCAACCTCTCGCCCGAATACAAGGCCGCCGAGGCGTCTTTCCGGAAGGCGCACGATCCCAAGGAGCGCCTGGACTGGCTGCGCGAGATGCTGCGCACCATTCCCAAGCACAAGGGGACCGATCACCTTCAGGCGGACATCAAGCACCGCATCAAGGAACTCTCCGAAGAACTTGAGGGGCCGGGTAAAGGCGGTCCGGCGCGCAGCGGCCCCGCGCTCGTCATCCGTCCCGAAGGCGCCGCACAGATCGCATTGATCGGACCGCCGAACTCGGGCAAATCTGCGCTGCACGCGCGGCTCACCGGGTCCACTGCGCACGTCGCGCCCTATCCCTTCACGACCCAGTACCCCGAACCGGGCATGATGCCCCATGAGGATGTCCACTTCGAACTCGTCGACCTGCCCGCCGTCTCTCCCGAGCATCCGGTGCCGTGGATTGCCGGCACCCTGCAAACCGCCGATGCGTGCCTGCTCGTCGTGGATCTCGGCGAGCCCTCGTGCGTCGAACAGGTCGAGTCCGTGCACACCGTGCTGCGGGGGAAACGCGTGACGCTCGCGGAGCGCTGGCCGGCCGCCGGCGATTCGTCTCTGGGTGCGGATGACAGCGAGGATCCATTCGCGCTGCGGCTCCCGGCGTTAATGCTTGCGAACAAGGCGGACAACATTGAGGACATCGAAGGGGAACTCGGGGTGTTTCGCGAGCTGACGGGACTTCGCTATCCAGCCTTCGCCGTTTCAGCGGCGACGGGACACGGGCTCACCGAAATCGGCCCATGGCTTTTCCGCAACCTCGGCATCGTGCGCGTCTACACCAAGACGCCTGGGCATCCTCCCGACAAGGATCGGCCGTTTACTTTGCGCCACGGCCAGAAAGTTGAAGATGTGGCGCGCCTCGTGCACAAGGATGTCGCGCACGCGCTCAGATACGCACGCGTGTGGGGAAAATCCGGATTCGATGGACAACAGGTCGGGCGCGAGCATCCGCTTGCGGATGGTGATGTGGTCGAGCTGCATACGTAGCGGGTCCGGCGGGCGATGCCCACTCTACGAGTCACGAGTCACGGGTCACGGCGTCACGGGTCACGGCGTCACGGGTCACGGGTCACGGGTCACGGCGTCACGGGTCACGGCGTCACGGGTCACGGCGTCACGGGTCACGGCGTCACGGGTCACCGGTCACGAGTCACCAGCCGAGCACCAGGCCGTCGCGCATGCGTTGCCGCGCATTGTCGGTATAATTAAAAAGGAAAGATTTTTCCTGTTCCTCGGTTCATCGTGTCAGGCAATCTCATTCGCCCTGTGCCATGGTGGCGGCGAGCATCCGCCTTGGTGGGTGTCGCCCTGGTCGTGCTCATCGTATTGGGCGCCGTGCAGCTTGTTGTCACGGAGCTGCAGTCCTCGACGTTCCAGGCTCGTTACTTTGCCGGGGTCGCAGCCAAACTCAAGTTCTGGCTGGAGCCCGGCCCGAGCCCCTCGATTCGCTTTCCACAAAGCGGACCCTACGATCAGCGCCTGGGCTACAGCGAGCTGCCGGCTTTGCTGGACAGACTGCGCGCGAAGGGCTACCGGATCGAAGCGCAGGCACGGCACTCTTTCGATCTCGTCGAACTGATCGAATCCGGATATTTCCCGCCCTACCCTGAAAAAAGCCAGGCGGGACTGCGCGTGCTGGACTGCCGCGGCGAGCCGCTGTTCAGCTCCAGCCATCCGGTGCATGTCTATGCGCGCTTCAACGCCATCCCGCCGCTGGTCGTCAACACGCTGCTTTTCATCGAAAACCGGGAACTGCTCCAGACCGCCCATCCGCATCGCAATCCGGCCGTGGAGTGGGGACGTCTCGGCAAGGCGATCATCGAGCGGGGCGTGAAGATTTTCGACCCCGACTACGATGCACCGGGCGGCAGCACGCTTGCGACCCAGATCGAGAAGTACCGCCACTCCCCGAGCGGAATCACCGCGTCGATTCACGAGAAATTCCGGCAGATGGTGTCCGCTTCGCTGCGCGCCTACGCGAACGGTACTGATACCTACGAAAGGCGCCGGCAGATCGCGGTCGACTACCTGAATACCGTTCCGCTTGCCGCGGCCCCGGGCCACGGGGAGGTGAATGGGCTGGGAGACGGCCTCTGGGCGTGGTACGGCGCCGATTTCGAAGCCGTGAACGCGCTGCTCCGGCGTCGACCCGGCGATCCCGGCCGGCATCTGCACGAGCAGGCTCGCGCGTTCCGCCAGGTGTTGAGCCTGCTGATCGCGCAGCGCCGGCCATCTCACTTTCTCGGCCCCGGACGGCAGCAGCTCGTGGCGCTCACCGACAGTTATCTGCGACTGCTGGCAAATGCCGGCATTGTTCCGCCCGCGCTGCGCGATGCGGCGTTGCGGATCACGCTGCCCTTCAGGGGCGAAGGGGGCGCGCCGTCCAGCGCGTACGTCAGAACGTGGAAAGGCGCGAATCTGGTCCGTACCCGGCTCGTGTCACTGCTCGAGACGCCGCGCCTTTACGACATCGACCGTCTTGACGTGACGGCCGGGAGCACGCTCGATGCGGACCTCCAGGATACGGTCACCGCGATGCTGCGGCGTTTGGGGGATCCGGCGTACGCGAAATCCGTCAGGCTGCGGGAACCCCGGCTGCTGGCGCACGGAGACCCGGCTGCCGTGCTCTATAGCTTCACGCTTTACGAACGCGGCGAGGACGCCAATCTGGTACGCGTGCAAACCGACAATTTCAGCCAGCCCTTCGACATCAACGAAGGCGCCAAGCTCGAGCTCGGCTCCACGGCAAAGCTGCGCGCCCTGGCCAGCTATCTCGACGTCCTCGCCTCATTGCACGAGCGTTACGGGAGCCTCACGGGCGCAGCGCTGCGCGAGGTCGAGGTCCATCGCAGAGACCGGCTGACGCGCTGGGTAATCGACTATCTTGCGAATGCGAAAGACCCGGGCCTGGCCGCGATGCTGGAGGCGGCGATGGAGCGCCGCTATTCGGCGGACCCCGCGGAGCAATTCTTCACCGGTGGCGGCGTCCATACCTTCTCGAACTTCAAGCGCGAGGACAACGGAAAAGTGCCGACGGTGCGCGAAGCGCTCCGCGATTCGGTCAATCTCGCATTCGTCCGCCTGATGCGCGACATAGTCGAGCACCATATGTATCGGGCGCCGGATTTACCGGCGCGGGTGCTCGAGGATGCGAACCATCCGCGGCGCGCCGCCTATCTTGCGCGTTTCGCGGACCACGAAGGACGGGAGTTTGTGCGGCGCTTCCATCGCAAATACCGCGGCATGAGCGCAGAGCAAGCGCTGGAGACACTGCTCCACGGAGTGCGCCCTACCCCGCAGCGGCTTTCGGTCATCTTCAGGTCGGTGGAGCCTCAAGCGGGGATCGAGGTCTTTGCCGGTATTCTGCGCGAGCGGCTGCCGTCCTCCAGGCTCCCGGACAAAGAGATGAGGAAACTGTATGAGCGTTATGCGCCGCAGCGCTATTCGCTCGCCGATCGCGGCTATCTCGCGCGGATCCATCCGCTGGAACTGTGGCTCGTCGCCTACCTGCGGCGCCACCCGGAGGCCGGCCTTGCGCAAACGATAAAGGCGAGCGCCGGAGAGCGGCAGGCGGTGTACGCGTGGCTTTTCAAGACTCACCAGAGGAACGCGCAGGACGTCCGCATCCGCACGCTGCTCGAAATGGAAGCGTTCGGCGAGATTCACCGCCACTGGAAGCGCCTTGCCTATCCGTTCGAGGCGCTCGTGCCCTCGTACGCAACAGCGATCGGCGTGTCCGGAGACCGGCCGGCGGCTTTGGCGGAACTCATCGGGATCATCGTGAACGGCGGGATACGCTATCCGACGGTGCGCATGGAAGAACTGCATTTCGCAACGGCGACACCCTATGAAACAAATCTCAAGCGCGTGCCGGCGGCGGGCGAGCAGGTGATGAAACCGGAAGTCGCCGCCACGCTGAAACGCGCTCTGACGAGCGTGGTCGAAGAAGGGACTGCACGCCGGCTGCGCGGTGCGTTTTCGTTTCCGGACAAGACCGCGCTCGTGGTGGGCGGCAAGACCGGAACGGGGGACAACCGCTTCGAGGTTTACGGCGCGGGAGGCAGGCTCCTTGAATCGCGGGCCGTGAACCGCACCGCGACGTTCGCGTTCTTTCTCGGGGAGCGCCACTTCGGCGTGCTTACCGCTTACGTGCCGGGAGCCCTGGCGGACAGCTACAATTTCACCAGCGCGCTGCCGGTGCAGATTCTGAAGGTCATGGCGCCACAGCTTGGGCCCTACATGCATCCGGGCAGCGATGCACGATGCGTGCGACGCTGACATGCACGCAATCAGCGCGTTGCCGTTGTCCTTCGACAAGCCTGTCCTGAGCTGGACGAAGGGCTCAGGACGAACGGTAACGGTTTTTCAGAACTTCCCTAGCGCGACGTGGAGCCGGCCAGTCCACCCTGGGAGGCTTCCCTGTGGTGTGGCTTACCTGGATGCCCGGCCTCGCGCGCTTCCAACGAAGCGGTTCCAGTCCCCTTGCCGCCCTCCAGGATTCCGAACAAAGCCATGACGTAGCGGATCAGGTCCTTGTGGTGTTCCGGCGCGTTCGCGCGCCACGCGTGCATGTATTCCCGAAAATCGCCGCCTGCGGCTCCCAAGCGTAAGTATCCGATTGCCTCCCAGAACGCCGGATATTCCTCAAACAAAGGCAACAACAGGTTTGCGACCAGCTCGTTATGGCAGCGCAAGTAGGGATTGTCTCGCAGCTCGTTCTCGTTTTGCTCGAACCATCTCGCGAGCGAAGTACTCGGCGGCAGCCGGCGATGCTGCTCCCCCAGGAAGCGCTCCGCATATCTCTCGAATTCCCGCGCGTAGGCCGCCCGATGCGGATGAGGCGGGGAGACTTCCCAGACAGAAGCCAGCCGTCTTAGCGCATAGAGCGAAGCGACCTCGGACAAAGTTTCTTCAAACCACTGATTATAAGTAGTCCTCTTCGAATAGGCGTGATGGTCGTAGTTGCTCAGGATGTGGCTCAGCTCATGCGCGAACTCGTAAGCATAGCGCGGCCAGTGTTGGTCTTTTGCCGACAGGTAGACTCGGTATTCGTTGCCTGGCCCTTTCTTGTAGAGAATGATCGGGTATTCATCGGAATGTGCGACCAGAATCGGATTCAAACGCCGGCCGGGAAAATGTTCGAGCAGTATTGTCGCGACAGAATTGAGCACGGTCTCGATCTCTTCCGGGCGCGCGTCGCCCCAGCCTCCGCCAACAACACGAATTTCAAGTCCGCGTCTTTTCTGAGGTTCGCTCCTCGCTCCCGCCTCGAGGGCCGCAATCTGATCCTTGTCTGCGAAGGCGACCGAGACTGCCGAGAAGGAGAGGATAAGACATGCGACGATAATCAGGAAACGCATTTGTAATTCCCTCAAACGATCGCCAGCAACCCTGCAGGGTCAATCAATCAAGTCTGGTAGTCGAGGCTAGCGCCCCTGGTGCTGCAGCGTCTTTGATATAGATCAAGGGCAGTGCACGTTGCACACAAAT
>MERG01000251.1 GCA_001771985.1 Betaproteobacteria bacterium RIFCSPLOWO2_12_FULL_62_13
CTACCATAGTGATTCAACCATGTAGAAACCAGGAAACAACCGACATGCAATTTCGTCTTGAAATCATTAGCACCCCTTGTGCTCGGAAAAGATGTGGGTAAAGATCAGCCCGAGGGGTGAGGGGAGTTTCGAGTGAATCCGGATTGTCATCCGCTTTCGTAAACATCGATAAGGGATCATGCAAACCCTCAGTACTCGTGGACGTATTGCGTTGCTGGTCATCGTTTCCGCTCTGCCCGCCCTTGGATTGTCGATCTATAACGGGCTCGAACGGTGGTCCCAGGCGGAGCTCAGCGCCCGGGAGGATCTGAAGAGACTCGCCGCACTGGCAGCGCGACAACAGGAAGAAACCGTTGAAAGTGTGCGGCAGTTGCTGTTTACAGTTGCGAAAACAGCGGATTCACTCGCCAGGGAACCCAAGGCCTGCCAGGAGTTTTTCAAGAGGCTGGTGACCGCGAGTGGCGGACTTTACCACTCGATGGGCGTTCACGGTACGGACGGCACTTTGATTTGCGATGCTGTGAGCTGGCAGGACACGGTGAACGTCAACGACAGGCGCTATTTCCGCCTGGCCGCGCAGACACGGAAGTTTTCCATCGGCGATTATCAAGTCGGCCGCGCCACGGGGCTGAAGGGAATCAATTTTGGTTTTCCGGTTGTGGATGGTGAAGAGAAGCTGCTCGGCGTGGTGTTCGCTGCCCTGAATCTCGCCAAATTGAACGAGCTCACCGCGAGAACGCCGTTGCCCCAAGGGGGGAGACTCACCGTCCTTGACCAGAATGGAATCATCCTCGCGCGGCAACCGCTCGAGGCCGAACTGATCGGGGAGAGGGCCCGCAATCCCCGGATTATCGAGGCGTTACGGAAGAAGAAGGATTACCTTTTTGAGGCAGACGATACCGATGGCGTACGGCACCTTTTCGCGATGGAGCGGGTCGGGGTCAATCCGGATGGCGGAGTTCCGATCTATGTATTGGCGGGCGTGCCCAGGCAGATTATCCATACTGACTCGAACAAAGCATTGTTCCAGACCATCGCCGGCATCGCGGCCGCCACGTTGTTGCTGATGCTTGGCGCGTGGTATGGAGCTGAAATAGCCGTCCTGCGCAAGCTTCGCGCGCTGCTCGGAATGACCAACCGGATTCGCTCGGGCGATCTGGCGGCCAGAACTCACTTCCCACACGGGGAGGAGGAGCTTTCGCGGTTGGGTCACGCTCTTGACGACATGGCGCAGGAATTGCAGCGGCGCGACGCCGAGCTGAAGCAGGCGCTGCGAGAACTCAGCGAGCAGGTGATTACGGACCCCCTCACAGGACTGCACAACCGGCGTTACCTTTGGGATTTTCTGGCAAGGGAACTGCTCCGGGCGCGCCGCGCCGTATTGCCGGTCGCGGCGATCCTGTTCGATATCGATCATTTCAAGCGCTTCAACGACACATGGGGCCACGAGGCCGGAGATTTGGTGTTGAAATCTGTTGCCGGCGTTGTCAAGCAGAACGTCCGCGGTTCCGATATCGCATGCCGTTATGGCGGTGAGGAGTTCATCGTGATCCTCTCCGAGGCAACGCTCACGGTGGCGATCGAGCGGGCTGAGAAAATCCGCCGCGGCATCCAGCACATGGAGCTCGTGTGCGAGGGCAAGGCTCTCGGCCCCGTCACGGCATCCTTTGGCATTGCGCTGTATCCCACCCATGCCCGGGACGAAGAGACCCTGCTGCGTGCGGCGGACCAAGCGCTGTATCTCGCGAAACAGGGTGGGCGCAACCGCGTTCACGTTTACCACGCTGCGCCGTCGTCGTTCTGACGATCTCTCGACTTCCCGCTCTCACGATCTCCCGCTCAATTCGTCACCGCTCCTCCGGCGGCCGCACGTGGCTGAACATGCGCAACAGCGTCAGATCGTAGACGATCTTGAGCACACCGCAGATGACGAGCGGCCAGCCGAAAGAGGTGAGAGCGAGCAGGTAGCCGGCGATTGCCGGGCTCACCGCGGCAGCGAGACTCCGCGGCACTGCGGTGACGCTGGCCGCCGCCGGCCGCTCACCCGGCGAAACTACCGCCATCACATACGAGCTTCGCGCCGGCACGTCCATCTGCGAGAGCGCGCTGCGCAGAAACAGAAAGGCAAGCGCCAGCGGCAGCGTTGGCATGAACGGCACCAGGATCAGGAACACATTGGACGGAAGGTGGGTGAACACCATAGTGTTGATTCAGGCTGCGGGGGCAGCCGCCGGTACAACACCAGGCTCACCACGCCGAGCGCGCTGTACAACAGGAACATCGCCTGCAGCGCCGGCTTCAGATCGACGGCAAGAAATTCCGCCGCGAAGCCCGGAATACCCGCAGCCTGGGCGCCGATCGCCCCGACCAGCGCGCCGATCAGGCTGTAGCGCGCGAAAAGCGCGGTGCGCGACTGCGCGTTGACAGCATGGGAAAGCAGCGCCTGTTCGAGCGGGAGAAACACGCTGACGTCACCGCTGGAGGGATTGAGCGTGCCTACGAAAGCCACCAGCAGCAGCGGCCAGAAATCGGTTACCGCGACGAAGGCGACGCCGGTGGCGCTCATCAGCAGCGAGGCTGCGAGCAGCAGATTGCGGCTGCGGTAGCGGTGCGCGATGAATCCTACCGCCAGCGTCATGATGCCGGAGCCGAGCAGGGTGCTGGTCACCATCACGCCGACTTCTAGCGCACTGAACCCCAGCAGTGTCAGATAGAAAGGCAGCAGCAAGCTGACGTAACCGTCGCCAAACGCCCGCAGCGCGCGTGTCCACAGTACGAGCCCGGCAGCGGGCAGCGTTCCGGGGGGCAGGAAAAACGCGGAGAGAGCGGAGCGGAACATGGAGAAATTCTGGCGTCAAGATTAGCAGAAATCGGCCTGCCGCAAGACTACCGTTCGCGTTGAGCGTATCCATGTGAAGTCGAGAGGCAGTTCTAGAGGCGACGCAAGGGGTGCGCTAAAATGTTAAGCGTGGTGGCATCTGAGGATAAAATGTATGAAGCTTAAAGTCATCGTGTACGAAGCAGAAGAAGGCGGGTACTGGGCGGTAGCGCCCGCAATTCCGGGTTGCGTTACGCAGGCGCAAAGTCACGACAACCTGCTCAAGAATCTTCACGAAGCAGTCGCAGGCGGCCAGTCCGTCTCAACCCATGCCTGAGATCAGCCGTTTCCTCGGTATTGTGATTACGATGTATTTTAACGACCACAATCCACCACATTTTCATGTGCGGTATGAGGATTTCCGCGCCATCGTCGGGATCGATCCCCTGGAGTTGCGCGAGGGCCAGCTCCCGCCTCGCGTGCTTGGACTGGTCATGGAATGGGCGGAAATACATCAGGCCGAACTTCGGGAAAACTGGACGTCGCTCGCAGTTCAGGGTAAGTTTAAGCGCATTGCGCCGCTGGTTTGAGGAGAATGCCGTGATTTGGGTGACTGACGCAAAGGCGCTGCCGGGTTTCTGCCTGTGGGTGCGTTTTTCGGATAACACCGAGGGAGAGGTCGATTTGAAGAATTTTGTCGCGAACGACCCGCGTCCTATCGTTGCGGCTCTGCGGGACCCGGCCGCGTTCGCGGCGATTCGCGTGGAGATGGATACCGTGGTCTGGGCCAACGGTTTCGATCTTGCGCCGGAGTTTCTGCGCGCGAAAGCGCGCACGCACGCCTCCGCCTGAACACCACCGCCTTGCTCAAGAGCGCTGGAACTATTCCAGTTTCCTGCACAACGATCGACTCTTCCACCGCGAGCAAGGATCGAAGTGAATCCGACGATCCCAACGCGGTCGCCGCGGCGTCAGTGCTGTTTCTCAAGCTGTGGGGCATCATTGGCGGCTGGCTGATGGCGCGCGGTGCTGATTGCGCAGGCGAAACAAAGAACCTGAATCCGCCCCGGATTTTCTGCGCGCCAAGCTTGCCACTGCGCGTTTTTTGCGCCGAGCACGTGCTGCCGCAGGCGCTCCCGCTGGCGCGCGAAGTGACAAGCGGCGCAGAGAGCGTGCTAGCTCTCGATCCCGCGCGGTTCTAGTCCTGAGTTTGAGAAGTTTCCGTTTGCGGCCGGGTTGGGAGGCCATGCCGGCAACGGCGTCGCCAATTTCCTGAGCCTGTCGAAGAAATCTGACCCTGACCCTAAGGTCTCGTATAGGAAAACGACGATGAATACATCCTTGAGCCGCGTAGGGGAGAAAAAACGTTGTATTTTTCTGATTGGAACGTTTCACGGCTACCAAATGAATATGCCGGGGTGGAATAAAATGTGCGGAGCACCACTGTTTGAGCAGCACATATGTCGCATTATCTCAGAGCAGAGAGTTGACTATCTTTTTGAAGAGTTAAACGTCGACGCGCTGACTGATATCTTTGGCAGGCACAAGTCTTGGTTGGAGGTTATCGCTAGGCAAACAACGATCAGTCATAAGTTTATTGATCCGGGAAACAAAGAACGTTTGCGTATCGGTATCCGGCCAGGGGAAGAATGTACGCCTGAAGGCATAGAGAAGAGAGAGTATTATTGGTTAGAGCGAGTGCGCGAATGTGAATTCTTTACTGCAATTTGTGTAATTGGCGCTAAGCACATCGAGAATGTTTCCGCTCGATTATCGCGAGAATATGCATGCACTATCATTAATGCCTGCTACGACCCCAAAAATATCAAGAAGCAGTGAAGCAAAACGATCTTTTACGAAGGGGAACGTGGTGCTCATCAGCACTAACATTTCATTCAACTGGGACTGATGCCCCCGGTGGCCACCCCATCTGAGTGCGAGGTAGAACAGTTTTCATCCTTGCTTCGTCGCTGAGAAACCCGCGTCGCCGGTGAGACTGATCACTGACACCATTGTGGTGGTGACGCTAATAATTGAGGCGCGTCCCGGTTTATGTTTCGGGGGTAGCGATGAGCATTATCCGAGCCCTAAAGGAAGTAGACAACGAAATGCGGCCCGAAAGAAATAGGCTTGTCCACGATGTATGGATTCAGAATGCCGAGAAATTCGTGCGCAGAACTTATAAGACCATCCTACGTAAACCGCAAGCCTTCAAGTTGGAATTGCTGACGAAAGAGGAAAAAGAGTACACGGCTCAAGAAGTGTGGGATTTTCAGCAAAGGATAAAAGACATGCTCCTTCGGATCGCGAGACTTATGCATTCTTCTCAGGGGCGGGCGCTGCCTCCATCATTGCACGGAAAATAGCCTCGGCTGGCGAAGCTGTCGCCGGAGGATCGAATGAAGGTGTTTGCCGTACTGGCGAGCCTGCTGCCATAGTGGACAGTTGTGTCGATGAGTGCGCCCGCGAGAGTGCGGTTGTGGATCGAATGTACGAACTCCCGATGAGTAAAGTTTCGCCGGAGTTCGCCGAATGCTGGCGCGCGGCCGGCCGGCACCTCCAGCAACAGGGACAAGGGGCCGTCAGTTGGCTCCGGGCGCACCTGCACCCACCGATGCTGGAACACCTTTCCTTCAGGTTGGGCAACCAGTTGTTCTTTCTCTGCCTCGACGCAGAAGAAGTTTCTCCCTTCTCGGCGAGCAACGCGAAGGCGTTGCAAGCCGTTGCCAATGGCTGCCGCGGGCACGCTTGCATCATGCCGCTCAAGAAAACTCCAGTGGGCTGGGTCGTGGCAGCGCCCGGCTGGGGTCTACTTGATATGGCCACCAATCGTCCGGTCGACCCGCCTGCGCTGGTAACGGAGGAGCAGATCGAGATGTCTGACTGGGAACTGCAAGACTTCGCGGTACAAGTAGTCAGGGAGAAGTTAGAGAAGGAAGGACGCAGGCTCATGTCCTGGCAGGGCAACCCCGAAGTGGATCCATCTCTATGGTTCGTCGGCGACCAGGGTCCCGAGTGGGTGATTGTGCGTGTCGTGCGCTACCCGGCGAAGAATGCCAGTCCGCCTGCAAACTGGGCTCAAATCGTGGAAAGTTGCGCTCGCGTCAGCAAGATCGGACACTTCGCCTCCGTTGCCGTTGCCGCCGCAGACGATTCATTCAATCCTGCTAAGGGCTCGCCGATGCCACTCTGGCGCGGGCACGGAATGGTCGTCCGCTACGAGGGCCTGACGCTGGGGCCAAGCGCAGGACACTAATTTGTATTTGATGAATTTGGGGATAATGTTAAGCGTGGGTTGGCATTGCGATCGGCGCTACTACAGAGGCGAGCACCGGGGAAAAGAGCCGTGCGGTATACTGCGCCTTTTCCGATGACGGAGGAATCATGATCGACGTCTATAGCTGGCCCACGCCCAATGGTCATAAAGTCCACATCATGCTGGAAGAAACCGGATTGAAATACCGGGTGCACGGCATCAACATCCGTCAAGGCGACCAGTTCAAGCCGGAATTCCTCAAGATCAGCCCCAACAACCGCATCCCCGCGATCATCGATCACGACGGGCCGGGCGGCAGACCCATCTCGCTGTTTGAGTCGGGCGCGATTCTGCTCTATCTCGCTTCCAAAGCCGGCAAGTACCTCCCACTGGATATGCATGAGCGCTGGACTTGCATGCAGTGGCTGATGTGGCAAATGAGCGGCATCGGCCCCATGTTCGGCCAAGCCAATCATTTCCGCCGCTATGCGAAGGAGAAGATGCAGTATCCCATCGACCGCTACACCAACGAGGCGAACCGGCTGACGCGCGTGCTCGACAAGCGTCTCGGGGAATCGCGCTACACGGCGAGTGACGAATACTCCATCGCGGACATCGCCATTTTTCCGTGGATGCGGGGGGCCGAGAACCGGGGAGTGAACCTCGAGGAGTATCCGAACGTCAAGCGCTGGTTCGACGAAATCAACGCCCGGCCCGCTGTTCAGCGTGGAGTCAAGGTGCTCTCGGAAGTACAGACCGTGAGCCAGGCCCCGCACGACGAGAAGTCATGGGACATCCTGTTCGGCAAGAGACAGTTCGCGCGCCGCTAGCGCGCGGAGCACGGCGTGAATGACATCATTGACGCGTGCATCGCGCAGGCGCGCGCGGCCGGCAAGCGCTTGGTTTTTCCAGAGGGGCATGACGAGCGCATCGTTGCGGCCGCAAGGAGGCTCAAAGACGAGAGCGTAGCGATCGCGGTCCTGCTCGGCGCAAGCCCGGAGATCGGCGCCGCAGCGGCGCGCGCGGGCGTGTCACTCGACGGCATCACGACGCTTGACCCGCAGGAAGGCGGCCGGCTTCGGGCCTACGCCAGTCTCTATTCTGCGGGTCGCCCGAACGCGAACCTGAAGGTCGCGGAGCGGCTGG
>MERG01000252.1 GCA_001771985.1 Betaproteobacteria bacterium RIFCSPLOWO2_12_FULL_62_13
GGCCATCGATGCCCACATCGAGGCGGTGCGCGCGGCGGCCGGTGCGCGCATACGCTGGATCCTCGTCACCCATACCCACATGGACCATTCGCCCGCGGCGGCGCTGCTGCAAGCGCGGACCGGTGCAGAGTTGATCGGCATGCCGCCGCCGCCGTTCGAGCGCCAGGACCAGAGCTTTCGTCCGGACCGCGTGCCGGCCGACGGCGAGCGCCTCGATCTGGCCGGTTGCGTGCTGCGTGTGATTCATGCGCCGGGGCACGCTTCGAACCAGCTTTGCTATCTGATCGAGGAGGAGAAGCTGCTGTTCACCGGCGATCATGTGATGCAGGGCTCGACCGTGGTCATCAATCCGCCCGACGGCGACATGCGCGTCTATCTCGACTCATTGCGCCAATTGCAGCGCGAAGATATCGCATGGTTCGCGCCTGGGCACGGGTTCCTCATGGACAAAACCCAGGAAGTGCTGGAACGCCTGCTCATCCATCGCCTTGCGCGCGAGAACAAGGTGGTGAATGCGGTGCGAGAAGCCGGCGCCGCCACGCTCGAAGCGTTGCTGCCCGTGGTATACGGCGACGTGTCGGCGCGACTGTATCCGGTGGCGAGCCGGTCGTTGCTCGCGCATCTGATCAAACTGAAAGCCGATGGCAGGCTGGAGGAGTCTCAGGGAAGCTGGAGCCTCGCATGAGCCGGACGACCGGTTTTGCCCGGATATTGAATTCCCATCGCGTTCAAGGACGGCTGCCGGTGAAGCTGCCGGTGAAAGAATCTTGCCGGAGTCCAAGGTGCGTTTGACTTAAATCAATGAAGCGAGCGACCGCGCGGATACCATTTGGTCAGGGGTAACTGGACCTGACCGCAAGGAACCGTTTACTGATCGGAGCAAAATGCGCATGGAAAGCACGAACACATACAATTACACGGTGGTCAGGCAATTTGCCCCGATGACGGTGGTGTGGGGCATAGTCGCGATGCTGGTTGGCGTGCTGATCGCCGCGCAGCTGCGCTGGCCCGAACTCAATTTCGATATTCCCTGGCTGAGCTACGGGCGCCTGCGGCCGTTGCACGCGCATTTGATCAAGCTGGAGGACGAAGGCAGGGTGCGGGAGTCGCAAGTAAGCTGGAGACTGGCATGAGAGGCGACGCGGTTTGCGCTGTAAGCGACCACAGAGAACAGCCGCGCATTCAACCGAAAACGCAACAGACCTGCGATCCCCTCGCGTGCCGGTATCGCGGCATCTATAAGCTGTGCCTGCCTCTTGGTCTGGAGCGCGCCGATATGTCGCTGCTCGAAAGCATCGTCAGACGCAAAGTGACCTATAAGCGTGGTCAGATCTTTTACCGTGCGGGGAAGCGCTTCGACTACATTTACGCGATCCGGAACGGATCGGCGAAAACCTATCTTTGCACGGAAGACGGCCATATGCAGATCACCGGATTTCATATTGCTGGCGAACTGCTGGGACTGAGTGCGATAGCCAAGGGTCAGTACACATGCGAGGCGATGGCCCTGGAAACGACGTCGGTGTGCATGGTGGATGCCGCGCAATTCGATCGGCTCGCGCGGGAAATTCCCGCTCTCCAGCATCAATTGCTGATGATCCTGAGCATGCGGATTCGCCAGAACGAGGAACTGATGTTGCTGCTTGGAAAGCGAAGCGCCGAGCAAAAACTGGCAGGTTACCTGCTTGGATTGTCCAGTCGCTACGCCAGTCGAAATTATTCCCCGGACGAATTTCATCTGAGCATGTCACGCGCCGATATCGGCAATTATCTGGGAATAGCCGAAGAGACCGTGTGCCGGATCCTGGCGCGTTTGCGCGAAGAAGAACTGATCACCATGCACAGAAGGCATATTCGTCTCGATGACATCAAACGGCTGAGCGCGATGGCGGATGTGGACTGCATCTGCCGCGCCCGAGCGCGTTCATCGGGACCGCGCGCTGCGTCGGAACTCCCCGCCGGATGAGCGTTTTTCGAGCGGCGGGCTCTGCGGCGGGACAAACCGGGAATTCACCCTGCATCAAGAGCCGATTCAAATTCAAATGTCCTTGTGGCGCGGCGGCAATTGTTCGGCGCGTTGCGGCGTGTCGTCATCCATCAGAATCTGGTGCGCCGGGCCCTCGCAATCGTCGAACTGCCCTGTGGTGATTGCCCACCACAGCAGCACGACCAGCGCCAGCACCGCCACAACACTGAGAGGGATGAGGAGAAACAGCGCTTCCATTTCCTAGCCTTTGCCGCCGCCGCGGTGCAGGCGCGCCGCATTGCCGACTACCAGCAGAGAGCTGGCTGACATGCCGAGCGCAGCGACCCAGGGGGATATCCACCCCATCATTGCCAGCGGTACGGCAATGGCGTTGTAGCCGATGGCCCAGGCGATGTTCTGGCCGATGACGCGTCGCGTCGCGCGTGCGACGCCAAGACCGTCGGCCAGCGCCGTGAGGCGTCCCGAGAGCAATACCATGTCGGCGTTGGCGCGTGCCAGATCGGTGCCGCCGCCCATGGCGATGGACAGTGCGGCCTTCGCCAATACCGGCGCGTCATTGATGCCGTCGCCGACCATGGCGACGACACATCCTTTGCGCTGCAAGGCTTCGACGTATTCGAGCTTGCGCTGCGGTGTCGCCCGGGCCTGGACATTGTCCGCCTCGTTTATGCCGAGTTCGCGCGCGATGGCGTGAACGGCGGCGGGCACGTCCCCCGACAGCACATGGATCCTCGCGCCGGCGGCGCGCAGCGCATCGAGCGCCGCGCGGGCGTCCGGGCGCGGCGCATCGTCGAGATCGATGCGCGCCAGCCACTCACCGCTTTGTCCGAGCAGCACCTGGCTGTGGCTGTGTTCCGGAATAGCGCTTTGCGCGAGCGGCTTGCCCACCAGGGCGCCGACGAATGTGGCGGTACCGATGCGCAGCCTCTCGCCGTTAATCTCTCCCTCGACGCCCTCGCCGGCGCTGTGCATGAGCATTGTGGCGCGGACGGCAAGCATGCCCGGCGCGTCGTTGGCAGCGCCGGTGAGCGCGCGCGCAAGCGGGTGGCCGGATCCCAGTTCCAGCTCTGCCGCCAGGAGCAGGATCGTCTCCGCCCGAAGGTTTCCGAGCGGGACGACGCGCGCCACGCGCATTTCGTTCTGCGTGAGCGTGCCCGTCTTGTCGAACACCACATCGGTGATGCGCGCGAAAGTTTCCAGCACATGGCCGCGAGTAGCAAGCAGGCCGATGCCGGAAAGCCGTCCGGTGGCTGCGGCCAGCGCCGCCGGGGTGGCCAGCGACAGCGCACAGGGGCAGGTCACCACCAGTACGGATATGGCGTTCCTGAACCACAATTCGCTGCCGGCGGAAAGCCACGCCAGCGCGGTGATGGCGGCGAGTATTAGCACAGCGAGCGAAAAACTGCCGGCAATGCGATCCGCCATTTGTGCAAACCGCGGCTTTTCACCGAGGGCACGGTCGGCGAGTCGCACGATATGCGACAGGACGGTGTCGGCGCCGACGCGGCTGATGCGCACGAAAAGCGGGGACCCCACATTGAGCGTGCCGCCGACGACCGTGTCTCCCGCGCGCTTGGGGACGGGGCGGGCTTCGCCCGACAGCAGCGCCTCGTTGACCTCGCTCGTTCCTTCCATGATCGTGCCGTCGGCGGGGATGGCGCTGCCGCTGTCGACCAGTACCATGTTCCCCGGAACCAGCGCCGCCGTTGCCATCGTCCGTGTTTCCTTTGAGTCGGGGTAGCGCGGCACGCAGGCGGCAGCGGCGGGCAAGGGATGGCTCAACCTTTCGATAGCCGCGACTGCGCGTGCGCGCGACTCGGCCTCGAGGTAACGCGCACCGAGCAACAGGAAGACGAACATGGTGAGCGAATCGAAATACACCTCCCCGCGTCCCGCAACCGTTGCCCAGACGCTGGCGACAAAGGCGCCCGCGATGGCGAGCGCAATCGGCACGTCCATGCCGATGCGGCGATGGGCGAGATCGCGCCATGCGCCGAAAAAAAATGAACGCGCGGAAACAAGCACCACCGGCAAGGTGAGGATCAGGCTCGCCCAGCGCATGAGCTGTTCGAATTCCGGGGCGATATCGCCCGCATCGGAAAGGTACACCGGAACGGCATACATCATGACCTGCATCATGCCGAGCGCCGCCAGCGCAAGCTCGAACAGGCGGCGGCGCTTGTCTTTCTGGCGAAGGGCGGTACGGTGTGCCGCATCGAATGGATGCGCGCGCAGGCCCACATTCGCCACCGTGCGCAGGATCGAAGAAAGCCTGAGCTCCGCATCGGACCAGCCAATGCGCACGCGTTGCGTGGCGTAGTTGACGCTGACTTCGTTTACGCCGGGGAGGCGCTTCAGACGTTGCTCGACCAGCCACACGCAGGCGGGGCAGTTGACGCCTTCGAGCAGCAGTTCGGCGCGGCGTGCGCCGGCATCGCCGCGTTGCACGAAACTGTGCTGCACCGCTTCGAGGTCAAAGCTCTCCAGATCGCGCATCCATTGCGGCATGCTGTCTTCGGGGCGGTTGCCTGGCGCGCTGCGATGGCGGTAATAATCGGCGAGTCCGGCCGCGACGATGGTCTCGGCCACCGCTGCGCAGCCGGCGCAGCACATATCGCGCTCTGCGCCGTTCACAAATACCGTGAAGCGGCTTGCACCGCCGAGCGGCAGGCCGCAGTGAAAACACCCGGCTGCAACGTCCGCTTCAAGCGCACTGGCGCTCATGGCATGAGTGTTCATTGCACTCTTTATTTATGCGCCGAAGAATCCGCGCACGCCATTCAGCGCGCTCTGGCACATCGCCCCCCAGCCGTCTAGCTTGGCAAGCTGCGGAAGGCGCCACAATCCGACGGCGCCAAAGCTGGTCACGATCAGGCCCGCGGCAATGCGTATGGCAGGATTGCGCAGGTACTTCCCGGCGTACCCCGCAGCCCACCCCAGGGCGAGCAGGTTGGGCAGTGTGCCGAGGCCGAAGGCGAACATGATGAGGGCGCCGTTCGCGGCGCTGCCGCTGGCAAGCGCGGAAACCAGCATGGCATACACCAGCCCGCACGGTATCCATCCCCAAAGCGCGCCAAGCGCAAGCGTATGGCGGGTCGAAGGAGAACGCAGAAGCCCCGCCGCCAGGGGCTGGATGCGACGCCACAGGACTGCGCCGCCGCGCTCGAGAGCAGTCAGGCCATGCCACATCCCTGCCAGATACAGCCCCAGCGCGATCAGCATCAGATTCGCCACGGCGAACAGCAGTTGCCGCAGCACCATGGTGTCGTGCATGACGAAGGCAGCCGAACTGATGCTCCCCGCGAGCGCTCCAGCGACCGCATAAGAGGCAATGCGTCCGGCATTGAATGCGAGATTGCGCGTGAAGGGGCTGGCAAGAGGCACCGTTTCTTGTCGCGCCGCCAGACTTAAGGCAGGCCTGAGGGGAATGGCGCCGGCGATGCCGCCGCACATGGCGGCGCAATGCGCACCCCCCATCGCGCCGGCAAAGAGCCCTGCACCTGCGGCTGCGATCACGGTCGGCTCAAGCATACGACGATAGCTCCTGAATATGTCGATTCCGCCCTTCGGCACACTCGCTCTGGACCGGGGTCCGCCCAGGCGCCGAGCGCAATAGTGAAAGGCTCACCGCCCAGCACATTTTGATCGAACCACGCGTCGCAGAAGTTGACGCACGTCAGGGTTTCCAAATCCGCATGACACTACTATGATAATGGCAATTCGAATTGTCTTGTCTCTTTCTCCGTCTTGCCCCGTCTCGCGTTCGCGCGGAGCGGGTCCTGCCCGAAGGGAGAGCCGACATGATCCAAGTTGAAATATTGAATTAAGCCCGGTCGCTACGGTAAAGTCGGCAGCAATCTGCACCGCAAGCACGTTTTTGTTATTCGATTACAGCGAGATGCGCATGGACAACACGAATACATACGATTACAAGGTGGTCAGGCAGTTTGCCATCATGACGGTGGTATGGGGCATCGTCGGCATGCTGGTAGGCGTCATCATTGCGGCGCAGCTGGCCTGGCCCGCGCTGAACTTCGACATTCCCTGGCTGAGCTACGGACGGCTGCGACCGCTGCACACCAATGCGGTGATATTCGCGTTCGGGGGATGCTCGCTGTTCGCCACCTCCTATTACGTCGTCCAGCGCACCTGCCACGCGCGGCTGTTTGCCGGAGGTCTCGCGGCATTCACCTTCTGGGGCTGGCAAGCGGTCATCGTGCTGGCGGCGGTGACGCTGCCCCTGGGGCTCACTTCGGGCAAGGAATACGCCGAGCTCGAGTGGCCGATCGACATCCTGATCACCCTGGTATGGGTGTCTTACGCCGTGGTGTTTTTCGGCACCATCGCGAAGCGCAAGACGCCGCACATCTACGTGGCGAACTGGTTCTTCGGCGCTTTCATTATCACCGTGGCTGTGCTGCACCTGGTCAACAGCGCCGCGGTGCCGGTGAGCTTGTGGAAGTCCTACTCCGCCTACGCCGGTGTGCAGGACGCCATGGTGCAGTGGTGGTACGGACATAACGCAGTGGGCTTTTTCCTCACCGCCGGTTTCCTCGGCATGATGTACTACTTCATTCCCAAGCAGGCCAGTCGTCCCATCTACTCGTACCGCCTGTCGGTCGTGCATTTCTGGGCCCTGATTTTCACCTACATGTGGGCCGGCCCGCACCATCTGCATTACACCGCCTTGCCCGACTGGGCGCAGTCGCTGGGCATGGTGTTCTCGCTTATTTTGCTCGCGCCTTCCTGGGGCGGCATGATCAACGGCATGATGACCCTGTCCGGCGCCTGGCACAAACTGCGTCAGGATCCCATCCTCAAATTCCTGATCGTCTCGCTTTCCTTCTACGGCATGTCCACTTTCGAAGGGCCGATGATGTCGATCAAGACGGTCAACGCGCTGTCGCACTATACCGACTGGACCATCGGTCATGTGCATTCGGGCGCGCTCGGCTGGGTGGGACTGGTGGCCATGGGCTCGATCTATTATCTGATTCCGCGCTTGTTCGGGCGCACGGAAATGCACAGCGTGCCGCTGATCAACCTGCATTTCTGGATGGCCACGATAGGCATCGTGCTCTATATCGCCGCCATGTGGATCGCGGGGGTGATGCAGGGCCTGATGTGGCGGGACATCAGCCCCGATGGGACGCTCACCTACACCTTCGTCGAGAGCGTGAAGGCGACCTATCCGTTTTATGTCATCCGCCTGTTGGGCGGCCTGCTGTATTTCGTCGGCATGTTCGTGATGGCCTACAACGTGTGGAAGACGATAGCGGGTCAGACGGCGGTGAATGCGCCCATCCCGGCTGTGGCCGCAGCGCACGCTTGAGTGGAGAGAAAAATCATGAATTTCAGTCACAGCATGATCGAAAAAAACAGCGCCCTGATGATCGTATTGATCATCCTGGTGATCGCGGTAGGCGGCCTGGTGGAAATCGTGCCCCTGTATTTCCAGAAATCCATCACCGAGCCGGTGGCCGGATTGAAGCCCTATACGCCGATGCAACTCGCCGGGCGCGACATCTATGTGCGCGAAGGCTGCTACAACTGTCATTCGCAGATGATCCGCCCGTTGCGCGCCGAGACCGAGCGTTATGGCCATTACTCGGTCGCGGGCGAGTTCGTCTACGATCATCCGTTCCAATGGGGCAGCAAGCGCACCGGGCCTGACCTGCACCGCGTCGGCGGCAAGTACAGCGACGAATGGCATCGCACCCATCTGACCAACCCGCGCGACCTGGTGCCCGAGTCCAACATGCCGGCTTATCCCTGGCTGGCGAAGACCGCGGCGCGCGGCGACGACATCGAGACCAGGATGCGCGCCTTGCGCAGCGTCGGCGTCCCCTACACCGATGCGGATATTGCCGGCGCAGGCAAGCAACTCGCCGGCAAGACCGAACAGGACACGCTGG
>MERG01000253.1 GCA_001771985.1 Betaproteobacteria bacterium RIFCSPLOWO2_12_FULL_62_13
ACCGTCTTCGTCAATCGGCGCCCCTTCATTGAGCGCCACCACATCCGCACTCGGATTGACCCCGCCCCCGCCCACCGTCACTTTTAATTGGGCCGACGATGTGTCGCCATCGCCATCAGTAATGGTGTAATCAATGAACGCGTCACCATCGAATCCCGGCACCGGCGTGAAGATAATCTCACCAGTCTCCGGATTAATACTCACCGTTCCCGCGCTTGCGAAACCCTCCGCCATGCTCGCCGCGGTCAGCGTTGCGCCATCCGAACACTGCGTGTCATTATTCAGAACGTTGTGAGTGATGACATTCGTACCTTCGTCCGCAGTGGTTACGTCACTCACCGCCACCGGCATGTCATCCTCGACAGTGACGGTCAGCGTATTCGTTGTACTCAGAATGCCGTCAGTCGCAGTCACTTGAACGTCGAACGAAATTTCGTCCTCAACATTCGTGATTGGGTGATCGATCGGCTCGGACAGCGTGACCGTGTAATTGCCCGCGTTATCGATCGTGATCGTGATGACCGGCTCGCCATTCACCGAACCCACCAATGTATTCGTGCCATCACCCGACCAACTGATCGGCTGGTCGTGCGAGGTGAGTTGCGTCGTCGGTGATCTCAGCGTCACTGTCAGCGCGTTGCCGTCCACATCGGATACGGCAATCGTCCCCGAAGCGACCCGCTCATTCGTCGTGTCAAATTGGCCCTCCGTATCCGGATCGCCGCCCAGCAGTCCTTCTTCCGAGACCCAAACGGCGCGCGTCCCAACCACCGGCGCACTGTTTTCTACTTCAGGAAGCAGTTGAAACTCGGGCGTGGAAAACGTGATCGACGCCCCCTGGGTGAGGAACCCGGACGTGACGTCTTGAGTCGAGTTGGCCTGATCCAGTACGACGGGCTCGTGGCTGCCGCCGCCTTCTGGACCGCCCGCGCCGGGGGCACCGGCCGCGGTCGCCTGCGCAACCTGCGTCGGGTCGGCACCAGCGGCAATCAACTTCTGCAACGCGGCGGCTTCCTGCGCCGCAGTCGTCGGAGGAGTCGGCGTGACACCCGGAACAGCGGGAACACCGGTTTCCGGAAGCGGAGCGGCACTCGGCGCCGCAAGAATCTCGGGCCCCAAATAATCGGTATCCAACGTGCGCCTGGAATCCTGAGCCAGATCGAGCAGACGGCCGTCCTCGAGTCTGATTTGAATGAGCCCGTCTCCGCCGGTGGCGAGCACTTCCTTGAAGAACACCTTGTCGCCAACCTGCGCAACGCGCACGACGCCATCTACGCCGATGATCTTGACGTCACCTACTACAAGCTGGATGGTACCGACGACTTTCCCGGTGGCGCCGGAGGGAATTGCAGTCGCCGCCGCGGCTACTCCCTGCTGTGTAACACCTTGCGCGAGCATCGCACCCGCTGCGCTGCCCTCTGCATCCGGATCTAACGTGAACTGCGAATCGCCGCCCACGTTAATCACTCGACCGTCATCGAGCTGGATATGGACGACAGCACTGGCCGAGGTGACGATCACCTCTCTGCCGAAAACCTCGCCGCCCACCTGTGCGACGCGTTCCGTTCCATCTACGCCCTGTATCTTTGCATCACCGGTTACAAGTTGGATTGTGCCAATAGCCTTGCCACTTGTTGTGCTCGTTGCCATGTTCCATTCCCCTGTGAGGTATTTCGGACCTCTAATCAGGATCAGGCGCTACGCGCCCGGGCCGATTGTGTAATTTTCAACAATCTCGCCCAAAAACGTCAGGTCTATTGGTAGCGATACCTTGGTGCTGGGTGTGACTTTTCTCACAGTCGGGACCCGCGCAAAAAACCCGGGCAAACCCGGTTTGCTGTTACAAGCGAATCCCCTGTTCTGGGCGAAAAAGGGCGAAGTCGATACCCCGCCCTCTGCCCCACCTACACTACTCCAGCGCTTTAAGTGACAATCTGGTTGTTGAGGAGGTCCTGCAGCGTCACGCCGGTGACCCCTTCGAGCGTGACGATCGGAAATGCTATCGCGGCCGGCGCACCAGCCTCGACACTGATGACCGTGTTGCCGCCAACCGTCTCGATCTTGAGGTATGCGCCAAGCATGCCGGCCTCGGCGCCCTCGGGCACGATTCCCGACAGCACATCCTGAATGTTTAAAGCATCCGCGTGCGATGAAGAGGTGGTTTCGCTGACCGGATTGACGTTCGTGTTGTCCGTTGCCATAGGTGTTCACCTCGTGAAGCTCGAGCCCGGCTGGCTCGTTGGGGTTGCTCGGTTTTTCCTGTGGCATCAATGTAACCCGTGTCGCATCAGATTGTTAGGTCCATAAGTACTAGTACTTTAGTGCCGGTCGCGCCTGGAACGAAAACGGTGCGCAGCGGGAGATCCGATATGGATCAACAGCTTACAATCACTCCCAAGGGCACCTTCACGATTTGGCCTTACGAAGAGCAGGCTACTCCACACGTGAAGTTCGGCCTTGATCTGGCGCAAATTCTGGCGTGGCCAGCGTTTGGAGACCAAGACGGGGTTCCCACCATAGACGGCGGCGATTTCAATACCGATCGGCTGCCGGATCGCCGCGATTGAACCATGTGTTTGACCCACCGGGCCGCGCTTCGGATCGCCTTGCCTGCTTACGGGTATTTTCCTCTGGAATGCAGCACGTGGCCGATACGCGCCACGGTGCGTACTACGCGGAGATGGCGAAGGGAGCGTTCGCGACGACGAACTGACGGGTGTTCTTGACGGGCTCAGAAGCTCTCGGCGATAGAAACGTGGCTCACTCTGCGGAATCAGCGTTTTTCGACTCGTTTGAGCCCTTGTGTGGCTAGTGCAATCTCCAGCGCGGTTTCCAGCCGAATCACACGCGCCGTCAGGTCCTCGATCTTATGTTGCTGTGCCTGCATCTGCACCGACATGCTTACGATCTTGTCATTCATCTTGATGACTGTCGTGAGCGCGTCCCACAGCTTGTCGCTAACGCCCATCAGGCCACCTTTCTGGCTGCGTGAGCCGATTCCATTTTTTCGATCTGCTTCTGAGACTCGGCCACAACAGCCAATCCTTCCTCCATGGCGCGGGCGGCCTCGTCCGCCGTCTTCTTGACCCGCTGAATCAAGCTTTCCAGCGCCTTCTCATCCACATCAGGTTGATACGCTTCCGCGGCGCGGCGCACAAACTCACCCATCGTGAGATTTGCCGCCTTCGCCCGCTTTGCGAGCCGAGCCTTCTCCTCGCGTGTCACGACTACGGAAATCCGTTCGGTTGCTGCCATATGGCCTCCATCGATGGTCATGTTCAGCACATGCCCGTCTTGGCTTCGATAAACGGGGAATTCAAGGCAAACGCTGAGAGAGAACGGTAGCCGCCTGACAAAAAACCGGCGCCGAAACCATCACACTGTATTGCCCGTCTCACCTGAACACAGCGCCTCTATCCGCTTCGTATTCCCCAGTGGCAGTAGGACAGATTAGCCGCGGCACAGGAAGACTTCCACCTCCAAGCATGCGCGCAATGCCTGGCCCACCCAAAGAAAAAGGGCGGGGCACACGGCCCCGCCCCTGCTACCTCCCTGACCGCGCCAATCCTAGGTAATGATCTGGTTATTTTGCAGGAGCTGCTCCAGCAACGCAGTAGCGGTCGCGGTAGATCCAGGTACCGTCAGTGTTGCCAAAGCCACGGCATCGGCGTGTTCGCCACCGGTCGTATCCACGAACAGTGTCGCAGTTTTCGTGCCGTCCGGATTCGGCGTCGGCGACAGCTCGAAGAAAATGTAGCTGCCCACGGTTCCGGCCTGGTCGCCGCTCACCGCCGTAGCCAGCGTCGTATTCCCGGCGAATACATCGGCCAGGTTCAGCACGTCTGCTTCTGGGTTGATGACGCCGCCGTTTTCCGCCGGATCCAGATTTCCGAGCGTGAAGTCCTTGATGGTGTCGAGCCCCTCGTCATCGGCGGCGTACTTGAAAGTATCGCTGCCCGTCCCGCCGGTCAGGATGTCGTTTCCGGCACCGCCCACTAAGATGTCGTTTCCGGCGCCGCCAGCAATAACTTCTGAGCCAGGCGTGCCATCAATGTCGCCGCTACCGTCAAACGTGACGAGGAAAGAGGAACTATCGGTGCTTAAATCTCCATCAGTCACCGTTGCAGTCACTTCAAGGACCTGATTGAAACCTTGCACTTCAGTGAACGCGCCAATTGCCGTGACTTTGTAGTCATAACTTCCACTCGTTAGTATCAGCGTGTCAAAAGTCTGACCGCCGATCGTGTCAGTAAAGGCCAGTGTGAAACCACCCTGTGTCGTGTCGGCTCCATCTGCGAGAAATATGGTTTCGAAGTCATTGCCTGAAAGTGTCGGACCAGAGTAGGTCAGAGTGCCCACCGCAATCGGGACACCATTATCACCACCCGATTTAAGTTCAAAGCTGACCACCTCATCACTTTGTATTTGGCCGATGGACAGGTTGATTCCAACCAGCGACTCGTAGCTGACAGCCTCGGCTTGCGCAAGTTTGATATTGTTGCCAGATTTCGTCCCGACCCAGGACGCTGCATCAGTAAACTCCAGAACCAGCTTGTCACCAGGACTTACGTCTTGGCCTTGGCCAACACCGATGCTGAAGTCACTTGTATTTACAGTCGATGGACTACCATTCGTAGTGCCAGTTGCGCGAATGACCAACGCATCAGGATTTGTTGCTGTGTATGAACCATCATTATCAGGATCAGTGTATAACGGGGTACTAGATACCTGACCGATAAAGACTTCGCTGGTATTCCCACCCTTAAAGGCGGCGCCCGGCGCGAAATCGGTATCATCCGCGCCATCAAGCGGTCCGATGAGATTTATGCTATAGGAACCCGTCGCGACATTCGGAACTATCGAAAAAATGACTGTGCCCGCACCGTCATCCTTGACCGCATCGATACTACCATCTGCATTGTAACGAGCCAGCAGATCCACACCATCGGAACTCAAGCGCAAATTATCCTGCGTAAGGATATAGGTCTTGCCATCTACGGTTTCGGTCTGCGTACTCAGGACCACCGAAGTACCATTGACGTCTGCGCTCAATACCAACCCCAGATCCAGGCCTGACAGGGCGACACTTGACTCGTTGATGAGCACGGTGTAAACCGGATCAATTTCAGGCGCCGTGTCGTCGATCGTGATCGCCACCGTGCTCTGCGCGGTCGAGCCGTCGTTGTCCATCACCGTGACGCT
>MERG01000254.1:0-14994 GCA_001771985.1 Betaproteobacteria bacterium RIFCSPLOWO2_12_FULL_62_13
GGATCTCGCGATAACGTTGCGAACAAAACACGCGCCCCGCCGCGACGTCGAAGTCCCACACGCCATGTCCCGCGGCTTCAAGCGCCGTGCGCCAGCGCAGCTCCGACTCCGCGACCTCGCCGGCGAGTTCTTCCGAGACTCGCAACTGGCGAGCGAACAAGAAGGTCGCCAGCAGGACAACGCACGTCGCACCCAGCGCGCTGATTGCCGCGTACAGCGACTGCCCGCGCCATTCCCGCAGGACATGGTCCGTGGTGGCTGACACGGCAATGACCAGCGGATAGTCCTGAAGACTGTGGTAAGCGATCAGCCGCGGATCGCCGCCGAGCAGCCCCGCGGCCTGCAACACGCCGCTCGCCGCGACCGGAAGCGCCGAACTAAACAGCGCGTGAGCCGGGAACGAGCGGCCGGCCTCCGCATCCTCCGCCGGGAACGATGTCAGCAGAACGCTGTCCTTGCGAAACAGAAAGACGCGCCCCCCCGGACCGAGCTCGAGCGAACGATAAATTTGCTGGAGATACCGCACGTCGATGCCCGCAGTCACCACGCCGAGGAACTCGCCCTGTGGATTCTCCATGCGCCGGCTCAAGGTGTGCGTCCAGTGGAGCGACACGCGGCCTGTCAATGGAACACCGAAAAAGAGCGGCGCACCCTTGCCATCACGATGAACAGTGAAATAATCGCGATCGCTGAAATTGACTTTGGGGGCCGGAAATACGTTTGAGTGAGCGACTAGCTCGCCATCCGGGCGGATGACGAGAAGAGAGCGCAACTGCGGCAGTTCCGCCACCCGTTGGTGCAGGCTCAAGTGCAAAGACCTGTCCGACAGCGGATGGACGCCGGTTTTCCGATCGCGGTAGTCAATGGCCGCCGTGCGCAGCGCGATGTCGACCGCCAGCATGCCCTGCCGCGTCTGCTCGGCGAGCACTAGCGCCATGTTCTTCAGATGCCATTCTCCGCTCGCCAGCGCAGCCCCGCGGTAGAGCCAGAGCGCAACCGTCGTGCCCGCGATAATGACGAGCACCAGGAGGCCGCCCGCAACGATCACGGCGTGGCGCGGAATGGCTTTAGTGGCAAGCAGGTTGGGCATGGGTTCTAGCGCTCGCTCCAATGCACGGTTCAGGCGAGCGAGTTCTGGTTGCTGATGCACATTATAACGGTCATTGTCCCTTCGCTACCTGGGCCGTGAGCATCGGTTCCCGTTCAAGATCAGCGCATTGTCGCCGTGCCGTGGCTTTTCCGGATACCGTATCAGCGAACCTTGATATAGATCAACCCTGCATTGGCAACAGACTTGTAAACTTTTTTTGGGATTATCAGACAGCCGCGCAGGAATCATTCAACTTTCTTTCTTGGTGAAATGGCGCCGACTTGCCGATGAACGAGCAGGATTATCTCGCCGCCTGGCGGGTGGACGAAGACGCTTTCCCGGCGGAAGGCCCGGCGGAGGAACGGCTCAAGTTCCTGGTGCGATACGCGATACTGGCGCCTTCAACCCACAATTCCCAGCCGTGGCGATTTCGCATCTCGGAGGGTGTTCTTGACCTGTTCGCGGACCGCAACCGGTCACTCAAGGTGATCGACCCCATGAACCGCGCGCTGCTGATCAGTTGCGGTGCCGCGTTGTTCAACCTGCGCACCGCCATGTACTACTTTGGCTGCGCCGGACAGGCGCGTCCATTTCCTGATCCCGGGCAATCGGATCTCCTTGCCCGGATCAGTCTCGACATGTCGCGAAACCATCGCGGGGAATGGACCGAGCTGTTCAAGCGCATTCCCCGGCGGCTTACGAATTGCGGACGCTTTGACGCAACCGAGGTGCCGCTGACCGTGGATTCCGCACTGCAGGCCGCGGCCCGCGCTGAAGGGGCATGGCTTGCTACTTTCAAGACTTCGCAGGCCAAGCATGCGGTGAGCGTGCTGATCGCCGATGGCGATCGCATTCAATTCGACAACCCGCATTTCCGCAGTGAACTCGCACATTGGATGCACTCGGCCCGCGACAAAGACGGTCTTCCCGGTTACGCCAAAGGCGCAAACGAGCTGCTTGACTTCGCGACGCCCGCGATAGCCTTCCTGGTGCGCACCTTTGATATCGGCAATGGCGTCGCGGCACGCCACAGTGAACTTGCCTCAGGGTCTCCGCTGCTTGCCTGCCTCGGCACGGCGCGTGACGATCCTCTGGCCTGGCTGAACGCCGGACAAGCGTTGCAGCGAGTACTGCTCGTCGTCACCGCACATGACTTTCACGCGTCGTTCCTGAACCAACCGATCGAGGTCTCGCAGTTGCGACCCAAACTGGGCGCCCTCACGGGACGAAAAGGCTACCCGCAAATCCTGCTGCGCGTCGGGCGCGGCGCGCCGGGCAAACATACGCCGCGGCGCCTGCTTGAAGAAGTCCTGATCGAGTACGCTCGGGCAGCGGAACCGGCCGTATAGCAATTTGACCTGCATCAACAACCAAACTCGCAATTCCTATAAACTGTCGAGCGTGGGCTGTCACCTGCCCCATGCGCCAAGGAGATGACCATGAACGCGGTTTCTACTGAAAAATTCGTTGCGGACGCCAAAATCCTGATGAGCGACACGGAAGAACTCATCAAGGCTACGGCGGCGCAAACCGGCGATAAAATCACCGAGGCCCGCAGCCGCACGCAACAGGCGCTCGCCAATGCCAGGCAGACCCTGGTCCGCGCGGAATCCGCCGTCGTTGAGCGCAGCAAGGCCAGCGCAGAAATCATCGACCGCTCTGTCCACGAACATCCCTGGGCCGCGGCCGGGGTATCGGCAGCCGCTGGACTCCTGGTCGGGCTGTTGATCGGCCGTCGCTGACCGATCGGGGTAACGCCCGCGCGAGCGGGCATGCATCAGCTCCCCGCGCGGCCGAAGGTCCGGCGCATCAGCCGGTGAACTATTGAATCAAGCCCTGGATCGCGAACAAGCGTTCGAGTTCGGCGGTCGAGAGTCCGCTGTAGTCCTTGGCGAGCTGTTCGAGCTTGATTGCGCTGTCGAGCGCGCGTCGCAGCCGCTCGCGCATCAAGCCGAGCAGCCGGGGCTCCGCAATCAGGATCAGCCGGCCACCGCGCCAGCCGGACACCAGGGCGGTCGCGCAATGGACGATCTCCGCGCCGAAGCGCCGCTCGTGCTCGAGGCGATGCTGCTCGCGCGCGGCCCCGATGGGATGCACCGGACCGGCCTGGCGGTTGGTGTTACGCTCGCTTTTCACCTGAGAAACGCTGCTCTCGCCGTGCGCCCGCGCCCGCGGGTTGACCAATGCCTGGTGTTCCACCAACTTGAGCCTGCGGCGCGGGCTGTCCTCCGTGACGACCGTGAAAAGGCGGGCACGGGCGCCGTCGGCGACAACGATGCATGTGTTGGGCATTAGAGCTATCGCCGCCCCTGTGCCTCGCGCGTTTGTTCGCGCGCCACGATCTTCGTCAGCTCCGTCTGTTCTACAATGACGATCGTACCGACATGATGCTGGCGCATCAATTTCGCCGCGGTTATGATCGGCGTCTCCCGCGTAGCGAACACGACCTCACGATTGCAGATTTCTCCGACGTTTGCCATCCGCTTCTCCTTCGGGACTTTTCAGCCCGCATGCAGTTGTGAACTTCCGTGTCGCGTGCTTGATTGTGCAGGTCTGATTGTCATGATACGGATGTGCGCGAAGCGCCTCTTGATTTAAATCAACGAAGCGGCACATGCCCGCGACGCTTCGAGGGCTGGTGCAGCCATTCCGGCCTACACGCAAGGCGTGGCATCCGGAAGCCCGGCGCGGCGTTTGAAAGATACGCCCGCGAGCTTGATCGAAATCAAGACGGAAGCCCGCCATTTCGGTATGCTTGTAATACAGTTACCGAATCATCGCGGGGCGTTGCCAGGGGCGCGGTTTATCAATAACCACGAGAGGCAAGGCATGAAAGGCGAACGCGGAGGTTTCCGGATGCTTCGCAGGGAGCAATTAATGCCGGAGCTGGTGCACGACAGCTACAAGTCGAAGCGCAAGCTCCCCGAACCGACGCGCTGCCCCAAGTGCGGCGCGACCTTCCACAAGGGCCGCTGGACCTGGGACATCGCGCCCGCGCAAGCACACGAGCATATCTGTCCGGCGTGCCATCGTATTCAGGACAAGTTTCCTGCGGGCTACGTGACACTGGGCGGCGAGTTCTTCCGCCAGCACCGCGAGGAGATCCTGGGTCTGCTGGAGAACTGCGAGATGACGGAAAAAGCCGAACACCCGCTCGAACGCATCATGGCGATCGAGAACACCGGGGACGGCGTACTGGCCACGACCACCGACACGCACCTTGCCCGCAAAATCGCCGAGCGACTGCACCATGCTTACAAGGGCGAGCTGGACTTCCGTTACAACAAGGAAGAAAACCTGCTGCGTGCGACCTGGACCCGTTGAGTTGGCGCACCTGACCAAAGCCAACACAACAGCGCAGATAGGCAGCCCGTGATTCTGCCTGCGCGAACGGCAAGCGCGAACACTCGGTCAGACGAGTGACCGATAAAGATCGCGGTAACGCAGCGCGCTTGCGTCCCAGCCAAAATCCATACGCATGCCATTGTGCCGGAGCTTGCGCCAGGCCGCTCGGTCGCGCCATGCCGCCACGGCACGATTCAGCGCCTCGATCAATGCCGCTGGCGTCGGTTCCCGGAAGACGAAGCCGTTGGCGGTGCCATCCCGCACGGTCCGCTCGCTGCAATCGACAACGGTATCGGCCAGGCCGCCGGTCGCGCGCACCACGGGCGGCGTGCCGTAACGCAAGCTGTACATCTGGTTGAGTCCGCACGGTTCGTAGCGGGAAGGCATTACAAAGATATCCGCACCCGCCTCGATCAGATGCGCGAGCGGCTCGTCAAAACCGACTACCGCCGCGCAACGCCTGCGGTGGGCGCCTGCGAGCGCCATAAATTTCGCGGCAAGCGTTTCTTCGCCCGTGCCCAGCACTACGATCTGCGCCGGTCGCTCAATCACCTCTTCAGCTACGTCAAGCAGCAGATCAAGCCCCTTCTGGCGGGTAAGCCGGCTCACCACGCCGACCAGAGGCATATCGTCGGTAATCGGCAACTGCATGCGCTGCTGCAGTGCCGACTTGTTGGCAACCTTCGATTCGATGCACGAACCGTCGTACCGTTGCGCAAGGTGAACATCGGTTGCCGGATCCCAAATCCGGGTGTCGATTCCGTTCAGAATCCCGCACAGCACGCCAGCGCGGCTGCGCAGCAGCCCGTCCAGGCCGCACCCGAACTCTGCAGTCTGTATTTCGCGCGCGTAGGTAGGACTGACGGTGGTAAGGCGATCGGCGTACTGGATGCCCGCCTTTAGAAACGAGAGCTTGCCGTAGTACTCGATGCCATCGATCGCAAATGCTTGCGCCGGCAGACCCAGCTCCTGCAGCGTCTGCGGTGGAAAAAGTCCCTGATAGGCGATGTTGTGGATGGAGCACACCGTGCGGGCCGCGTGCGGGGCGTAACAATGGAGATAGGCGGGTGCGAGGCCCGCCTGCCAGTCGTGGCAATGAACGATTGCCGGCCGCCACCCGAGCTCACCGGCGCCACCGGCTATCGCCGCGGCGACTCGCGACAACAGGCCGAAACGCAAATGGTTGTCGCGCCAGTCCACGCCGTGCTCGTCCTGATAGGGCCCGCCCGGACGCGCATAGAGCTGCGGGCAATCCACTGTGAACAGCGGAATGCCCGCCGGCGTCGCTGCGGCGCGCAACACGGCGCGCGGCAGCATGCCGCCGAGATCCGCGAAATCAGCCACCGCACACGCGCGCGGCAGCGCATCCAACAGGGACCGGTATCCCGGCACCAGCACGCGCACGTCTACGCCCAGCGCGCGCAATGCCGCCGGCAATGTCGTCGCAACCTCGCCCAGCCCGCCGGTCCTGACCCATGGCGCCAGTTCCGAGACCACGAACAGGATCCGCAGTCGATGAGTCTCTTGCACGGAACCGGCCCGATCAGCCCGGAGCGTCTACAACCATTTCATCATCCCCATCTCGAAACGATGGGTGAGCAGCTTGTGATCGGGATAGACGCGGACGCGGTACTCGATCTTGCCGCACAGTTCGGGGGTGAACTCGAGCACGTAACGGTGCTCGCTGCTACCGGCAATCGGCCCCTCGTCCTGAAAACGGTACGATTGGCCCTGTTCCGGCCGGCCACCGTCGCTTGGCCGCCCCAACAGCAACTCCACGATGACATCGCCGGCGGTGAGACCGTTAAGGTTGACCGCAACCTCGAAGCGCAGGTTTTCGCCAAACGCGATGCGCCGAAGCGGATTGTCGATGCGGCGCACCGACAGCCCGTTCCATGCCGCGCGTACTTTCGCTTTCCAGTTTGCGACCTCGCGCGCGCCCGCGAACTCGAACTGGGCGTAGCGGCGCCACTGCTGGGCCGCCGGTTCGTAGAACTTGGTGAGATATTCGCCGATCATGCGCGTCGCATTGAAGCGCGGCAGTATTGAGGCGATCGATTGCTTGGCCATCGCGATCCAGCCCGGCGAGTAACCCGCCGGTCCGATGTTGTAGTAGAGCGGCACCACGCTGTCCTGCAGGAGCTCGTACAGCGTGCGCGCTTCCTCATGATTGCGGCGCGCTTCGTCGAGCGCGGCGGAGGCCGGCTTGATCGCCCAGCCGTTTTTGCCATCGTAGCCTTCGCCCCACCAGCCGTCGAGCACCGCCAGGTTGATGACGCCGTTCATGCCGGCCTTCATACCCGAGGTGCCGCACGCCTCCAGCGGATACACCGGGTTGTTGAGCCAGACATCCACGCCCGATACCAGCCGCCGCGCGAGATGCAGGTCATAACCCTCGACCAGCAGAATGTGGCCCTCGAACTCCGGCATGCGCGCGATTTCCGTCACGCGGCGCAGATAGTCCTGGCCCGGTTGATCGGCCGGGTGCGCCTTTCCGGCGAAAACCAACAACACCGGCCGCTTCGGGTCGGAGACGATCTCCCGCAGCCAGCCGAGGTCCTCGAACAGCAGCGTGGCGCGTTTGTAAGTGGCGAAACGGCGCGCGAATCCGATGGTCAGGACATTGGGGTTGGCGGGATCGGCAAGCTTGAGCATGCGGTCGAGGTGCGCCTCCGAGCCGTGATTGCGCGCGTGCTGCTGCGTGACGCGGAAGCGGACCAGGTGGAGCATCTGGGCCTTGATCGACTGATGCACGCTCCACAGCAGATGGTCCGGGATGGCATAGATCCCGCGCTGGCACTCTTCGTCGGCCAGGCGCTGGCTCCAGCCCGGGCCGAGCTGGCGGTCGAACAGCTCGTGCCACTCGTCGGACAGAAAGGTCGGCAGATGCACGCCGTTGGTGACATAGGTGACGGGATTGTCGACATGCTCCACTTGCGGCCACAGCCGGGCGCATATCTGCGACGACACGCCGCCGTGAATGCGGCTCACGCCGTTCTGGAAGCGCGTCCCGCGCACCGCCAGCGCGGTCATGTTGAAATCCCTGCTCTCGGGATCGCGCCCCAGCGCAATCAGATCGTCGCAGTTGATCTTGAGATCGCGGCACCAGCCGTCGAAATAGTGCCGGATCATGTCCTCGCCGAAATGATCGTGCCCGGCCGGCACCGCGGTATGGGTGGTGAAGATCGTGTTCGCCGCCATCGCTTCCAGCGCGGTCGCAAAATCGAGCCCCTGCAACGTGAGCTGACGCATGCGCTCGAGCACCAGGAACGCGGCATGGCCCTCATTGATGTGCCACACCGTCGGCTTCAGCCGCATTTCGTTGAGCGCACGCACGCCGCCCACGCCGAGCACGATCTCCTGCTCGATGCGCGTGTGGCGGTCGCCGCCATAGAGCCGGTGCGCGATGTTGCGGTCGGCGGCGCTGTTTTCCTCGAGGTCGGTGTCGAGCAGGAACAGACGCACTTTGCCGACCTGCGCCTTCCACACCTTGACTATGACATGGCGCTGGGGAAGCTCGACGCTCACGCGCAGCTCGAAGCCATCGTGGCGCATCACCGGCGCGATGGGGAGGTCGTCGAAATCGGAGTCGGTGTAGAAGGCGTGCTGCCTGCCTTCGTTGTCGATGGTCTGGGCGAAATAACCCTGGCGGTAAAGCAGACCAACCCCGACGAATGGCAGGGTTACGTCACTCGCCGCCTTGCAGTGGTCGCCGGCGAGAATGCCCAGCCCACCCGAGTAGATCGGCAGGCTTTCGTGGAAACCGAACTCCGCGCAGAAATAGGCGATCAAATCGCCCTGCACCAGGCCGCCGGCACGTTCGCTGCGCGGGGTTTCGGCGAGGTAGGTGTCGAACGCCGACAGCACCCGGTTGTAACTGCCGAGAAACACCGGGTCCTCGGCAGCATCGACCAGGCGCTGCTGGTCGACGCGTTTGAGGAACGCTTTCGGGCTGTGGCCCACCGCGTGCCACAGTGCCGGGTGGAGCCGCGAAAAAAGGTTGCGTGTCGACCGGTCCCAAGTGTACCAGAGGTTGTTGGCAAGCTCTTCGAGGCGCGCCAGCCTTGACGGCAGCCGTGGATTGATTTCGAGTTGATAGGCGGTACCGGGCATACTGTCTCCGGACGTTCTCCCGACAGGATCAGATGCGGTTATTTTGCATCAATTTCGCTGCAATGACACTATCATCGGCGACTTCATGCCTGTTCGCGGAGCGCGTCCGGCTGGTGCATGTGCTACAGGAAGATCAGCTCGGGTACCGCGTCAATCACCGCATCACCGCACGGAGTAGACTTCTTGGCCGAGCATGTTGGGCGTGACGAGCGTCACCCCCTCCGGGGTAACGTGAAACTGCTTGCGGTCCGTCCCGGAATCAACGCCGACTACCATGCCGTCCGGGATCTCGCAGCGGCGGTCGATGACCGCGCGCTTCAGTATCACGTTACAGCCGATCCTGACGTCGGGCAGGATTACGGAGTCCTCGATCACGCTGCGGCTCTCGACCCGCACATCGGAGAACAGCAGCGAGCGGCGCACCACGGCGCCGCTGATGATGCAGCCGCCGGACACCATCGCATCGATTGCCATGCCGCGCCGGTCAGCGTCGTCGAACACGAATTTCGCCGGCGGAAGCTGTTCCTGGTAGGTCCAGATCGGCCAGTCCTGGTCGTACAGGTTCAGTTCCGGCACGACTTTGGTGAGTTCCATGTTGGCTTCCCAGTAGGCGTCGATCGTGCCGACGTCGCGCCAATACGGCTCTTGGGCCGGCGTCATGCCGACACAGCTCTCGCCAAAGGGATGCGCGAACACGCGATAGCGCCGCACGACGTAGGGGATGAGATCCCGGCCGAAGTCGTGCGATGAGCGCGGATCGTCGGCGTCGCGAATCAGTTGTTCGTAAAGGAACTGGGTGTTGAATACGTAGATTCCCATGCTCACCAGCGCCTGATCGGGCTGTCCAGGGATAGGCTGCGGCTCAGCCGGCTTTTCGACAAAGCTCACCACGCGCCGGCCTTCGCCGATCCCCATGACGCCCGAAGCGCTGGCCGTGGCCAGCGGCGCCGCCACGCACGCCACCGTCACGTCGGCCTCGTGCCTCACGTGGAACGCGATCATGCGCCCGTAGTCCATTTTGTAGACGTGATCCCCGGCGAGCACCAGCACGTAGCGTGGCGAATGCCGCCGCAGCACGGCGAGGTTCTGGAATACCGCATCGGCGGTGCCGCTATACCACGCCGCGGCGATCTGCTGTTGCGCCGGCAGCAACTCGATAAATTCATCGAAGCGGCCGTCGAGAAAGCTCCAACCCCGCTGGATGTGCCGGATCAGGCTGTGGGCTTTGTACTGCGTGGCCACGCCGATGCGCCGGATTCCCGAGTTCACGCAGTTGGAAAGCGTGAAATCGATGATGCGGAACTTCCCGCCGAACGGCACCGCCGGTTTGCAGCGCCAGTCGGTCAGCTCGCGCAGGCGGCTGCCCCGCCCCCCGGCGAGCACCAGCGCGAACGTGCTGCGCGTGAACTGGCTCACAAACCGCGTCGCTTCATGAATTGAGCAATCGTTCAATCTCGGCTTCAGCTTCGAGCCAATCCTGCAGTTCGCCGCCAGAGGCAAAGCCGCGCCTTTCAGCGCGAAAATATGCGGCCCGCGCGATCAGGCCGTAGCGTTCAACGTGATCTATTTGCGTGCGGCCGGAAGCGCGCCCGTCGCCGGTGGGTCGGTCTGGCCGAGCGGACTTTCCGGTCGCGGCTGTCCTCTTGGGCATGCCTTTGTGGCGCACGGGCATCTCGGAATTTGTTTGCCGGGTCTTCATGAGCGTCCCTTTCTATTAACCTGCAAGTATCAACTCTACTTGTCTCAAGCAAAGGCGGTTTGACCTAGGTCAAGGAATCACGATGGTTCCCACGGCGATGCGCGCATCCATCGTCCAGCCGCAAGCAGGGCCGCCCCGGGAACTCCCACTCGCTCGTTGGTCATGCCAAGGCATCACGATCGTCCCGCCAGGTCGGATCGACGCAGGGTGCAAGAGTTTCGGCGCGCGCCGGAATAAGACTCCAATGCGCCCTCACCGACCGTACTGTATAACATCCTAGGCCTCTGGCAGTTCACGGACAACTGGCGTTCAGGACCGGGCATCAATGACGGACAACGATTGCGTCGAATTCCTGCAGATGGTGTTGCCGCGGCTGGGCCTGCGCTGGCCGGGCTTTCGCAAGGTGCGGCGGCTCGTATGCAAGCGACTGAACAGAAGACTGCATGAGCTGCACGTACCGGATCTCGCCGCCTACCGCAACTATCTCGAACTCCATCCCGACATCGGTTGATCCAGATCAACCCGCGCTTCGCGGCGTGATGTTATGGTTCACCCCGAACTTCGCAGCGCTTGTGTCCTGCTAACAACAGCAGCACCCACAACCAGCGACCAACGCCATGAAAACCCCGACCATACTCGCCTTCGTGATGGCAGGTGGTGAAGGGATCCGCCTGCGCCCATTTACCACCGAATTACCCAAGCCCGCGCTGCCCTTCGGCGGTGAATACCGCATCATCGACTTCGTCCTGAGCAATCTTTACAACTCGGGCATTCGGCAGGTCTATGTGCTCACGCAATTCCGGCCCCAGCCATTACTCGCTCACATCGGACGGAACTGGGCAGTTCTGCCGGATGAGCCGCGAGGGTTTGTCGCCCCCGTCTTGCCACCGACGCGTCCCGGAGCAGCGCCGTTCCAAGGCACTGCCGACGCAGTGCGGCAGTGCTTTGATCTCGTCAACAAGCATGCACCCGACCTCGTCGCAGTCTTTGCAGCCGATCATGTCTACCGCATGGACATTCGACAGATGATCGATTTTCACGAGACGTGCGGGGCAGAAACAACTGTCGCGGCCATTCCGGTGCCGGTCGAGCGGGCATCCTCCTTTGGCATCATTGGCGCCGACCATGAACGGCGGATCCGGGAGTTCCGCGAAAAGCCGCAGCAGCCGACTTCGATGCCCGGCAACCCGCATGTCGCTTACGCGTCGATGGGCAACTATGTGTTCCGTCCCGCGGTCCTCAAACAGGCGTTGAAGGAGGCGGAGCAGCGTGGCGAGCACGATTTCGGGCGTCACGTGCTGCCGCGGCTCATCCACACTCACCGAGTCTACGCTTACGACTTTGCGACGAACCAGGTACCGGGCGTCGCGCCTCATGAAGAACCGGCTTACTGGCGCGATGTTGGCAATATCGAAACTTACGTCGAGGCGCACCGCGACGTGATCGGCCCCACGCCCCGCTTCAGCCTGGACAACCATCATTGGCCGATACTTTCCAGCGCCGCGGGTCACGACCGCCAGAGCATGCGCTCGCGGGCTGACAACAGTATTCTGGGACCCGGATCAATTGCCGCCGGCGCGGTGGTGCGGCGGTCAGTGCTGCAACGGAACGTGCGGCTCGAGCCGGGTGCGCGGGTGGACAACTGCATCATCATGGATGGCGTGACCGTGAGACGTGGCGCGCGCCTGCGCGATACCCTGGTCGGCTGTAAAAACACCATCGGTGAAGGCACGCGTATCGGATACGATCGGCACCGCGACCGGGAATTTTTTTTCGTGACGAGTTTCGGGACGGTCGTCATCCCTCCGCGCGGAGAGGGGTCCGAACTCACACGGGTATCTGCGGTGTAGTGGGTCAGGTCGCGAACTCGTTCTCGAACAGATCGCTCTCCTTTTTCGGCTCTTGTCTCAGCCGGCACCCGATAAGACGGCGAAGCCGCTGAGAACAAGAGTTCAGTCCTTCCCTCGCGCGGTTGTCGCAAGCGCGCGCAGCCGCTCGTAGCACTTGCGCTCTTCGGCCGAGGGCCGATGGGGCACGTACACCGTGAGGCGCACCAGCAGGTCGCCCCGCCGGTGCCGGTCGAATTGCGGCAGCCCTTTGCCGCGCAGGCGCAATACCGTCTCGGGCTGCGTTCCCGGTGCCACGGTGACCGTCACCGGGGCGCCATCGAGAGTCGGCACCTTCAGCGTAGTACCGAGCACCGCATCGGCTACCGCCACCGTTTCCGTGCGCCACAATTCGGCATCCACACGGTCGAACCGTGGGTCCGGCGCGCTGCGCACGATTACGAACAGGTCACCCGCAACGCCACGTAGGTGCTCGCTCGGCATGCCGTGCCCCGGAACGCGCAGCGCCGCGCCTTCCTCGATCCCGGGCGGGATTTTCACCGTCAGAGTTTCCTCGCGCTCAACCTGGCCGCGGCCCGAGCATTCCGGACACGGCTGGTCGATCACAGTACCCTCGCCGTGGCATGCAGGGCAAGTGCTGATCTGCTGCAGCATGACACCCTTCTGCCGCTGGCTCTTCACCTGGCGGCCGCTGCCACCGCATTTGTCGCATCTGCGCGGCTGCGTGCCCGGTTTGGCGCGCGAGCCGCGGCAGGTTGGACAGACGGCCGAGCGCCGGTAACGCAGCGTCTCCTCGCCGCCGGTCAAGATGCGCTCCAATGGCACCACCAGATCGACCTCGATATTGGCGCCGCGCAGCGGCCCGGCTGCGCGCCGGCCGAAGAATGTGTCGAACAGGCCGCCGCCGAAATCGAAATTGAGCCCGCCGAAAATGTCGTCGAAATTGATACCCGCTTGGTTTCCTTGTATTCGGCATCGACTGCGCAACGTAGCGCCGAATCGTTGCTGACGGCTTGGCCTAGGTCAAACTCCCGGCAAGGATATGCCCAACCGGCTCGGTGAAGGCCCGGTGTCGGAGGGCGGCGTCAAATGACTGCCTTTTCCGCCTCGATAACGGGACAGGAGCGAAAAAGCGCTCGAGTATGATCTAGATCAAACAGCGGCGAGCCTTCGTGGTCTATAAAAAAAAGCGTTCGTCCCCGAGCGGGCTGACAGCATGCCGACCGGCGTGAAGTGAATCTTCGATGGCGGAGCCGTTTATGCGTATGCGCCTCACCGACGCGGCATCAGGCGCGGCCTTGCGTACAGTGGATAGCGATTACCTACCTATTGAGCTTCGTGAAAATCCTTGACACCGCTCAGCCCTCACCCCCGCCCCTCTCCCGGAGGGCGAGGGGGGATTTGTGGTGCACATGGGTTGTCACCCATTTGCACGAATGTCAATAAGCCAGGAGCTGGAGCATGACCCAGATCATTCCCGAAACGCCTCCCGATTACGACAAGACGCGCATCATCGAGCGCCCCGACGGCTTTTACTGGCAGTCCAGGCAAGACGGCAAGGAATCGGGGCCGTTCGCTACACTGATCGAGGCGATCCAGGACATGCAATACCGGGACGAGTCCGAGGGCACGCTGAGCGAGACCATCCAGGAAGCCGAGGCGGTTCTTGGGATCGCCGACTGGATCGACCCTGAGACCGGAGAACCTGCCGAGGAAGGCATTCCCAGGCTGGAGGATCACTGATGTACAGGAGAATCCTCGTTCCAGTCGATGGCAGTCATACCTCGACTCTGGGGCTGCGTGAAGCGGTTCGATTAGCCAGGGACCAAAAAGCAAGGATACGGTTGATGCACGTCCTGGACATTTTCCCGCTCGTTCAGGGTTTCAACGGCGCTACCGTTTCCGGCGAGCTGTGGGATCTGCTGGAAGAAACCGGTAAGAAAGCGCTCAAGGACGCAGCGGCGCTCGCCGCAAAGCATCGGATCAAAGCGCAATCGGTCATGCTGAGAAACCTGGGTGGGCGCGTCGCGGACTCGATCGTCGGCGAGGCGAAAAAATGGAAAGCCGACATCATCGTCATGGGCACCCACGGACGCCGTGGCTTTAATCACCTGGTCCTCGGGAGCGATGCCGAAGCCGTGGTGCGGTCCGCGCCGGTACCGGTTCTGCTGGTGCGCCCGGAAACGACCAAGAGGCACCGCAGCCATGCTGCCGATGTCTGAACTCGAATACACTGGAGTCGTGGAAAAGTTGAACGCGCTCGATGCGCAATTCGTCGTGCGCGGAGAAACGGCGGAAAGCGCGTTCAGGAGGGCGGCGTCCCGCTGAACACATCGAGACAATGTTTCAATCTGCTTGTTGGCATCGCAACCTCCTGAACAATGCTTCAGCAGGCCGCGCCGGGAGAAAGCGTGTGCCGGCCCGCGGCGGATCTATCCCACGATGTGGTGCTTGCCGATAAGCTGGACAGTACTCGCCTGGGGACCGCGCTCCCCCGCCTCTTCGATGAAGCGCACTTCGTCACCCACTTGAAGCTGGTCAAAATCCGCGTTGATTACGCTGTTCCTGTGGAAATAGACCAGCCGGCCATCGAGTGTCTCGATCCTGCCGAACTCTTGATCCGGCGACAGTTCCGTAATGCGCCCATGTGGAGGCACTTCGTGTGCCTTGACCTGGCGGCGTTGGCGCCGCGTGTAATCCTCAAGCTGCCGGCGCATCGTATCGAACGCATCGCGAATCGCGACATACACGTCCGTATATGAGTGATGCTCATCAGGCTGGCGGCTCGCCACGAGCTCCCGGTCCGGGACGGTCACGTCAACCCGGACGTGGTAATGATTACCATGCTCGTGATGCTTGTGCATGGTTTCGATCATCACGCGACAGCCCATTATGCGGTC
>MERG01000254.1:15035-19252 GCA_001771985.1 Betaproteobacteria bacterium RIFCSPLOWO2_12_FULL_62_13
CTTCCGCGGCCTGGGATCGCCTGAGATTCCGGAATGTAATCTGCAGCGGTGTTTGCATGATCTCCGAGGACTTCGCTTGCGTTGATCGGGAGGCAAAACCATCTTTGCTGTCCGGCGTCGCGGTGCCGAAGAAAAGGCAGACGAGACTGTAATTCAAAGATACGCCGGTTTCGAGATGATGTCTTGATCCAGGTCAACAGTGGCCGACGGTCTTGTCGTGACACAGTGAGACTGGAACCGGTCCCGGAAATACTCCCTTGCCCCGCGCCAGTACTACACTCGCTATAATGTTCCGGTCGGACGGATGCGATACGCCGGATGAGAAAGACCATAGAGCTTCGCACACACCATCGTGAAGAGCTGATCGACATCACCGCGCAAGTGGCGCAGGTGGTGCACGAGAGCGCCGTGCGCGATGGCCTGGTGAACGTCTACGCCCAAGGCGCCACTGCCGCGATCATGATCCAGGAGAACTGGGACGCCAGCGTCCCCATCGATGTGGTCAATTTTCTGGGAAAGCTGGTTCCGCCCGGGGTGTGGCTGCACGACAGACAGGATAACAACGGTGACGCTCATATCAAGGCGGGGCTCGTTGGCCCGTCGGAGACGATTCCCGTGATTGACGGCAGACTCGGGTTATCGAGGTGGCAGGGCATCTTCTTTTGCGAGTTCGACGGGCCGCGTCAGAAGCGGAGCATCGTTTGCACGCTCCTCACTGATCGAACGTGAATCTGCGTGGGCAACTCGGCGATGCAGCGAGCGCCGTCCTCGCTGCCAAGGACGTCACGCGCTGAGCGTCCACCGAGTTGGAGGCTTGCCCGATCGAGCCACGCGCCAGCCTTCCTGCGGTCGCCAAACACGCGTGCCGCGAGGTCGGCAAACGTGAATTACATATGCCGCAGCGAATGCTTGGAACGCGAGGAGCCGAGTTCGCTGAGGCGATCGATTTCGGCTTCAGCCTGGATCCAATCGTCCAGTTCGCCCCCAACCGCGAATCCGCGGCGCTCCGCCCGAAAGTACGCGGCTTCCGCAATCATGCGGCGCCGCTCCTCGGGCGAAGCGGCTGCCACGACTTCCGCACCGGCCGAAGGCCCCATTGATTGCGCCGCGCGCTTTGCAGCGGCGGATGCACGGGGTTGCCTGGTTTGCTTCCTGGTCATGCAACACGCCTGTTTGTGACAAAGTGTGACGAACGCGGGCGTAATCTCTCCCGCCCCGTGAATCGGCACATCCGCAATTTTCCCCGCGAGGCCGATATCAGATTCGGACGCCCCGGATTATTGCACCTTGACGCTCCGGCGCTTCGAGCGCTCCGTTTTCGGCAGGGTGACCTCGAGGATCCCGTCCTTCAACGTCGCATTCACCTTGGAGGAATCGACATTGGCGGGTAACATCACGCTGCGCGAAAACGCGCCGCCCGAGATCTCGCGCCGATAGTAGTCACCGGTTTCTTCCTTCTCCTCGCGACTCATGCTGCCCTTGACCGTCAGCACGTTGTCACTGATCGAGACTTCGAGGTCTTTCTTGTCGACGCCCGGGATTTCAGCCCGCACCAGGATATCATCATCACGATCGATTACGTCCATGGTGGGCAATCTGCCTTCGGCGGACTCGAATGGCTCTCTCCACGGAGGCCCTCCCCAGGCCAGAGGACGCATCCAGTCACGCCCAAACGCGCGCTCAAAAAGGCGGTCAAAATCCCCGAACGGGCGCATGACCCGCCCCACTGCACGCGGAGCGGCCTTTTGAATTTCCCCGCCCTTCGTCGATACCGCTACTTCCTGTTTCCTTTCCTTGGCCATGACGATCTCTCCTTTCATTCCAGAGCAATGACCACTTCTTCCCAATAGATATGCTTTCACAAAAAAAGCTCGGCGTTATTGATCTAAATCAGACAGGGTGCGCGACGCCTGCCCTAGAACCTATCTCAATAATAGGCACGTGTGCGACGGAGGCGATGTGGGATGCAGTTCTAGGAGGGCGACCGCAGTAATATCGCGAATATTACAAGGGAACCCGACAACGAAATGCGCCCACAGCGCCCCGTCCCTTCGGGTTGAGGCCAAAACGCATCACGCGTCTATTATTGAGATAGGTTCTATCCACGCACCTCGATCCTGTTGATCACCTTGTCCACCGCGAACACGCACCATGCATCGAGCTCAGCCCGGCGCCGCTCTTCCTCGGTTCGAACGTAGCCTTCAAGCGTCACAACGTAATTGCGGCAGCGCGCGCGGATCTGTTCAGCCTGTACCAGGGGATCCATCTCGAGCACGAGTCGCAGCGCATCCAGGACCTCGTCGTCGTTGTCCTCCTCGGGCGGCTGAACGTCGAGCGAGTTCACCACGTCGCGGCAGCCCGGCGTCCACCACGCGAGCACACCGGCGACGCGCTTGTGCGAGAGACTGATGACTTTCCCTTCCAGGGTGATAACGCCGTCCTCAACAGCGGCCTCGATCTCACCGCTGCCGTCGCGCGGCACATCACGCAGCATTTCGATGCCGCCCTTTATCCGGACGCGTATCGTGCAGTTCTGAAGTTCGGGCTCGCGAAGAAAAAAGCCGCACAGCGAGTCGCGGATCGCCCCGTCGCCCTTGCGCTGCGCCGGAGCAATCCGCAGCCGGTCGAGCACGCCGCGCACGCCATCCACCGCGCCGGCGAGCTCAAGGGCGAGTTTCTTTGCCCCCAGGTGCTCGACCTCGCCTTCCAGGACCACGGCGCCGTCGACGAAATCAATCTTGATCGGACAACGGTGGAGGTTGATGCGGGATTCATACTCGAGTGACCGGTGAACCAGCTTGATCACTTCGTCCCTGTTGGGCATGGATCGCTCCTTCCGGATGGACTACCGGTCCGAACTTGTCAGGCAGCCGATGATTTTAGCACTCCAGTTCTGCAACAGACGAGCCAGCGCGTCGCCAGTTTGCGCTAAATCAAGAACCGATGCGTGGATTTGGCTTATGTTGATCTCACTTGGACTGCCTGAAACAACGGGCGCCCGTTCATACCAGGGAATTCAGAACATGAACCTGACGCACGAGCAGATCGATGGTGCATGGCAACACGCCAGAGTGATGCCCGATGCCGATCCATCCGTTTGGCGACAGGACGCCTGCGGGGCGTGGATGCGGCGTGACCATTTCGGCCGGAAAGACTCCGAGTTCGGCTGGAGGATCGAGAATGTTTCCGGCGGTGGAAGCGATGCGCCCGAGAACCTTCGCCCCATCCATTGCCGCAACCACTACGATGCAGCCAACCGGAAGCCGCATTGCGCAGTGCGGGCAGACCGGACTGGCGTCCCGCCCGGCGAGTACGCCCACCCGCCGCGCAACCGCACCGTCTAAGCCGACAGACGACACGATTCAAGAGCCTCAAAAAACGAGGTATAGCCATGAGACCATCCGTGGACGTCGCCACGCACGTCAGCGCAGAACTCTCCGCATTCATCGAAACGATGGTGAACGACCCGGACCGGGAGGAGCCGCCGACATTGCAGGAGGTGCGGGCCGCTTTGCAGGAAAGCGGCATCGGCGAGGCGGGAGAAGCGGAAATGCATCCACAGGACAGGACATCGATGCTGGCCGAGATCGCGGGCCTCATCGAGGAGTATGGTGGCGAAAAGCTCGCCATCGAGTTTGTCGTCGCCAAGGCGAGCGAAAGTCTCTCGCGGATTATCGAGGCGGCGATGGATGATGTGAGCCTCCCGGAGGAGCCCACGCTGGGTGCAGTGCGGGAGGCGATGGTGAGCGGCCTGACCGCCCGGTTGGTTGGCGACGGCATTATCGATCCGGATGAGGACGACACCCTGCTCGCGGAAATCGACGAGTTGATTCGGCGCTACGGCACGGATGCAGTGGCGGAAACCCTTATACGCTTCGAGTAGCGAGCTCCTGTGCCTCCCGAATACACCGCGATACGCGGAACAAGCGACCACCAGCGAGCCGCGGCAGGTTGGACAGCCAGCCAGGCGCTGGTAATGCAGCGTCTCCTTGGACCAACTCCCAGTCGGGATGGCCATGCGTGATTTGACAATGAACGATCGAGTTACGGCCGACGCCGGCATGCGCCCGGCAACGGCCCAAGCTGATGCCGGGCAGGAAAATGAAGCGCGTCAGGCGAGGCCGCTGCCGGAGGATGCGTTGATCATCCTGCCGGTGCGCAACCTCGTACTCTTTCCCGGAACCATCCTGCCAATAACGATCGGGCGGCGGCGTTCG
>MERG01000255.1 GCA_001771985.1 Betaproteobacteria bacterium RIFCSPLOWO2_12_FULL_62_13
ATCCGTAGACACGAACGACGGAGTTCTCACGCACGACATGAATGCGGCGGAAGACAGAGTGATTGCAGCCAGCAGCTTGGCAGCGTACCCGGTCGTCGTGGGGCACTTCGACAACGGCTAATAATTGGGCGGCGCTCATCGCGATTGCGGGCTTCCGCGTTGAACGGCGCGCCGCTTCTTGCGCGTCCGCTGCAGCCGTTGGTTCGGCATTTTCTGTTTCTGCTGAGCCTCAAGAATGAAGGAATAAGACTGCAAGACTTCTCGCTCGCTATCTCGAATGAAGACCATCATACCGCCCTCACGAACTGCTCTATCATACTCCCGAAGCGTCGCCTTCCGGGTCCGCATAGAAAGGCCATTGATATATTCAATCGCTGGACATGCAGCCACCCGTCCAACCGACAGGTCGCATTCGATGACTGGCCGTTTACCGCAGTGCTCTGACCACGCACGCATTATGGTATCCCAATAGAGCGCAAGTTCCTCTGTGTAGTCGACCACCTTCTTCATCTCTTTACCTTTATCATCTCTATGCCGAACGTCACGCTTCACCTGCGCGCGCCACATTTGCGCGCGTCAGGGTGCAAGCGGTTGTTGGACGATCGTGCTGCTACATAGAGACTAATAGCTTCCGCCGCGCATGAACCGCATGATGCCGGCGGCGACCTCTGATTCCTGATCGATATAGTCATGCGGCTCGCGGACCTCGCAGGCCGGCAGACTCGGTGGCCTGCCGGGGTTGATAGGGCCACCGGTGACCGTGGCAAGCTGCTTACGCACGCCCTGGGTCCTCGCCGTGACGTTCCCCATGAGTTCCGCCGGGGAGCGCACGCAGTTGTCGGCGGCATGGCCGACAATCAGTACCGGCGCCTTGATCGCTTCCAGCCGCAGATCGAACACGGTCTGCGTCGCCAAGGCCTTCCGCGCGCGCGTCGCCCGACATCATGGCGGACATGAGCACCAACCCATCTGGCGCGACCGGACCCGAAAGCCGCGCCGCAGCGTTCGCGGCGGAAATCGTTCCCCGGCTGTGTCCCACCAGCCAGAAGGATCCATTGGTGCGCGTCCGCACGTCGGCAATCACCTTGCCCAAATCGTCCGCATGTTGCGGCGCTACCCGGAATCCCGCCAGGCCGTCACCACCGGAAAGATCGGACGGCGCATCGACCAGCGCGGTGACAAAGCCTTCGCCATGAAAAAGCGGCCGGATGCGCATGGGAACATTACGTGACAGCGACTGCGGACAGCCCTTGTCGTCGAGGTTGATATTCCCACCGCCACCCACGAGCAGCACCAACGCAATTCGCGCGTCTTGGGCCGGCGCGCCCTGTGCACGCGCAAGCGTGTAGCGCGTCGTGGCGCGATCGTGCGTTTCGATCGTCATCACTTCGCCGCAACCGTTGACCGGCGGAGCCGCGCTCGGCTGAGCAATGGACACCCCGCTGGCCGAAACCAGCAAAAGCAAAACAACTATCAAGGAACTCCTTGATCAGCGCACGTAACTGAGAAGTATAGAACTCCCTAACAGCGATGTCGCGGTCCTTCGGGTTACGGAGAAGGTTCGCCACCTGATCGAATGAGATTGAATAGGTGCCAAACTTCGCACTGTTCCGGTCAAGAATCGGATACGCCTCGGACGATGCAAACAGCGATATGGCAGCCAACCCAAGAACGTAGTTGTTCTTAGCGTTGGTCAATTGGCTATCGAGTTCTGCTTTCTTCATGTGCCGCCGAGGTGCTGTCGCAACGTTTTGGTGTGCGGCGGGCCCGCACGATGGTGGAACATGGTACGATGCTTCCGGCCCTTCCGCACCAGCTAAAGTTAGAACGCATTCGCGACCCTCTTCAATATCGAGTCTTTAGCGACTGTTTACAAACCAAACCGCGTAGTCGTCGAGCAGGCGATCGTTCAGAGAGCCTTTGCGTACCGCCTTGATTTCTGAAAGGCCGAGGCGAAATTCTTTGCGATCGAATTTGCGGCGGACGTGAGCAACCAAGTCTTCGTGGGGAAACATCATCCATTCCGAATCGAGATCCTTTTCGATCTCAAGCAGTTCGAATCGGTCCTTGTATGACGGCCTGGTCCGACGAAGCTTTTGATGCTCCGCAGGATTGCCAGGCCCCACCACATAAAATTCTTCCCAATCGAAGTCCTCGATTCCCGTAACCTCGCACGGTAATTGCAGAGACGCCCGAAGGTGCTGGTAGAACCTTTCTACACAGCGATCAAAACTGCGCTCAGAGGCATTGCCAAGGATGGTGGCGATCCTTTGCTCTTGTTTATCGGTCTGAGCCAAGCGCGGTCCCCGCATGCCTGCGGTCTCCGCGGTAGGGACGCCGGTTACCCGGTGCCCCCCGCACAGACCCCGGCGTGCAGTTTTTCCGCACCTGGTTCCTCGGTTGTACTCGCTGCCACGATGCAAGGCGTCGCGTTCATGCTATCACTCTCCGACGGCTGATCTCGGTAATGCGGGGCCGCGCTATCTGGATAAGATCGAGACCTGAGCAAAACGAGCCCAAGTGTACCCTTTCATCGTTTCCCCTGATTCCTACGTTACGCCAGATAGGGCGCTCGCGCAATTCTGCGTTGAACAGTCGGAGGGGCGCATGAATGACCATGACATACAGGGTCCGCCGGTGGCGACCGCGCTTCCGCGGCTTCTTGATTTAGCGCGCGAAGCGATCCGGCGGCGGCATTACAGCTACCGAACCGAACAAGCATATTTGCATTGGATGAAACGCTTCATCCTTTGCTCCGGCAAGTGTCGATTTTGGCCCGCAAAGACGCGGTGTACAAGATTCAGGCAGACTCAAATTTGGCGTGCGCGAGAGCACCAACGTCCGCGTCGAGGAGCGTTAGCAGCGCACCTGCTCGACCGCAGGGTTGGGCATCTGGTCACGCTGCGAGTCTCATTACGCGAAGCTGTTTACGACCTTGCTCCGCATGCCACAAGTCGTACTGCGTCTGTTGATTGATCCAGCTTTCTGCGGAGGTATCAAAGGCAATCGAAAGACGAACAGCCATCTCCGGGCTGATGCCAGCCCGGCCATTCAAAATTCCGGACAGCGTTTTCCGGCTAACGCCGAGTCCCTTTGCCGCTTCAGTCACAGTGAGACCAAGTGGATCGAGACAAAGAGCCTTGATGATTTTCCCGGGATGTGGTGGATTGTGCATTCTCATGATTTAGCCTCAGTGATAGTCCTCGTAATCAATGTCGTCTGCGTCCTTTCCTACGAAATGGAACGTTACACGCCAGTTGCCGCTGACCTTTACGGCCCAAACGCCTTTGCGATCTCCCTTCAGGGGGTGAAGTCCCAATCCCGGGAGCCCCATATCCTTTGGCGTTGTCGCCGCGCTCAATCTGCCCAAAACAAGTTCGAGCCGTTCAGCATGTTGCGCCTGGATGCCAGATTTCGAGCCGGTCTGGAAAAACTTGGCCAATCCCTTGTGCTTGAAACCGCGGATCATGGATCAAAGTGTAATGCATGTAGTTACGGGCTACAAGATGCCTAACGCTTGCCGTAACTGGCGCCGGCCACGGACACTACCGCGAAGCGCCGCTCAAGCCCCGGTACGGACATGAAACGCTGTGAAGTGCTAGCTAGGCACTTTCTTCGTGAATAGATGTGATTGGTGAATATATGTCCGGTAGCAGCTGTAGTTGGCACAAGAACGTGTGACGCGTGCGAAGTTGGTATTGGTAGAACTCCTTCTTAAGTTTTACATCAACCTCAACTGTCATCGGATGCAATGGATTCTGAGCGTTTTGATCAAGCAGGCGCCAACTATATGTCCAAGCTTCTCTCCCCTGAAAAAATAGTTTTGTTTCGACATGTTCTGGCAGTATGGGTAGTCTCAGACCTACAGCCTTCTTGATTGCGAACTTGATCGTGCCAATCTGCTTCGCCGTCAGGCCGCATGATGTATCTAGTTTAGGCATGTGTAGAAGACCCCCCAGAGCCAGCTACTCGATGACTGTTGTTTGCGCCTAACGCATTGACGCTCAGCCGCGAGCCGCGCGAGATGACTTTCGCGATTTGGCACTGCGCCGCGCGCGACTCGCCGGTACGCGTGCCAGCTTCATCACGCAGAACTGCAGATTCTCCGCCGCCAGTTCGTCCTCCGGGTCCATCGCCACCGCACGCGACAGCGTCTCCTGAGCTTCGGATAGCCGCCCGGCCTCCAGCAGCGACCAGCCGAGATCATTCACGAACTTAGCGTTGCCTGGCTCGAGCTCCAACGCCCGTCTCGACGCCGCGATCGCTTCCTCGTGAAGACCTTCGTGGCCTGAACAGCACCCGACCCCCTGATGGAACACGGCGACGTGAGGGAATCGCAACGCCGCCGCTCGATACAACTCGAGACCATCCTTGTAGGCCCTCCGCCCGATGAGAAAGTCGCCGGCGTGGTCGATGATGCGGCACAGATCAGGGGTGTCAGCGGGGCACGAAAGCAACGAGTGAAAAAGCCGCCGCCCCGCAGCTCGATTACTGCGTTGGTACTCAACTGTCCCCAGACTGAAGATCGCGGGCGCGTAACCCGGAACGAACTCCAGCGCCCGCGTCAAAGCCGCTATGGCTCCTTTCACGTCGCCCATCGCGGTACGAAAGATACTGTCCGCGTACGCCCCCTCAGCCTCGAATAGCCCGGCAGCTCGACGCTCACACGCCTCTTGGCGCGACCGCTTACGGGGTTGGCGTCGAGTCTCCATTCACGTCTTCCGATTCTTCACGGATTGCGCACGCCATATCACCGATGCCGCGAGCACACTAACGCCCGCGACTCAGGCATAGCCACCAACACGCGTCGGCACGATTTCACCGAATGCCTCCACGGTGGCTGTCGCCTGCAGCCGCTCTGTTCGGCCTTTCCGCGGCTTGCTTGAACTCGACGTGAAATGCGTCCTCACCGAAGCTGTCGTAGACGTGCACTCGGACGTCATAGAGAACTTCGCCTACGGCAATGGTGGTCCTTCGCTTCACCATTCGGTACAGCTCCCGTCGGAGGGCCTCCGCTTCCGCATCGGCGCTGCGAAAACTGGCGATCCCGAATCCGATCGGTCCGCGCATCGCAACGACTTCCTCGCGGCGGTCCTTGTACTCCACCACAATCGCATCTGCGCCAAGCTGTACAGCTTGAGCTACCAGCCGGTGAACGATTGTATCCTGATCCATTCTGCCCTTCAGCCTCTGCCCGCCGA
>MERG01000256.1:0-1257 GCA_001771985.1 Betaproteobacteria bacterium RIFCSPLOWO2_12_FULL_62_13
GGAATACTTTCACACATCGCAGAAATTTTCCTTCGCAAGCCAGAATCTCACTCCCAAACTTGGCAAAGAGCCATTTCATCTCAAGCATGGGCAGAACGACTCGAAGTGACACGCCGGAAATATTACAGTAGGCGGTAATCGGTCGCCAGATAACACAAGAGGCCATTGTCCTTAGTTCTCACTGCTTCTCAGAGACGGTCACAAACAATCGGACACCACCTTGGGAAGTGGCAAGATGCTCCGAGATCGGGTTCTTGTCGATATCTCGTTCGCTACCACCACCATCGCCCAGCTATCCATCGGGCAATACTGCCGCAGTGCCGCATCGATCTCGGCCTTTCGTTGCGCCGAAGTCGCCGCATCCAGCGCCTCGGCGTACGCCCGCTGCGCGGCGGTGCCTTCCTGGACCTCCCCCAACTTGCCGTAGTCCAGCTCCGGAGCGAGGGTCGGCAGCACCGCCTTGATCGAGAACGAGCCGAGCATGTCGCGGTGGTAATAGTGCTCCCTTACCACGGGCAGCAAATCCTGAATGCGGCTGGCCAGAGACAGAAGTTCTCCGCGCAAGCCGGGAAACACCGCCGCAAGCCCCTTGATCACGCCGCGCTCGAATGGCGCGTGATAGCCGACGATGGTCTTGCAGGCAGCGAGGTCCGCGATCAGCCGCTCGGCGCAGGCGCGGGCGGGGTTGCGGCCGCTCAGGTCGAGAAATTCGCAGTGCTTTACGTCGCCGTTCTTTCCCTCGATGTGACAGGACCACTGGAACGGAAGCTGCTGAAACGGTTTGGTGCCCTTCCACACCGGCACGGCCGGGTTGATGGTCTCGAAATCGAGGAAGCCCCGCGGATGCGGCCAGCGCGCAAGAACCTTTCTCGCTCCCTCGGCGTCGCGGTAGGGCGTGCCGCTGCGCGTCGCCGCGTGCATGCGCCTGAGCGCCGCGTCCTCGATCCGCTTTGCGGGAACCGCGCGCAGATCGTCAAAGCCTTCCTCCCTGAATCGCCGCGCAAGTTTCTTGCCGCTCTGCCCCGGCAGCAGCTCGACCGGATAGTCGGGCTGACGGCCGGCGAGAGATTCGCAATAGGATTTGAAGGGACACGCAAACGGGTCGTCGCAATGAGGTCCCATTTCGCGCCGGGGTTCACGCCTGCCGAGCGTCGCGTGGGCGGCTTCCACCCACTGCGGAACCTCCGGCAAGCGCTCGCGCACTTCGTCGCCCGCCTCGGCATCGACCAGCAGGCCGCGGTAGTCGCCGCCTCCGGG
>MERG01000256.1:1263-3662 GCA_001771985.1 Betaproteobacteria bacterium RIFCSPLOWO2_12_FULL_62_13
GAAGGTCTTGTCGTTGTGGCGCACCGTGGCGCGTTCCACGCGCACGCCGGCGCCACGCGCGACCCAGGTCTGCACTGCCAGATCGTTCAGGTGATAGGGCTTCGGTTCGCTGGTGGACTTGACTTCCGCCATGTGCCAGCCGCGCCGCGCGGGAATCATCACGTCAGCGCGGACGAGCACGCCGGCATGCTGGAACGTGGCCTCGAATACCGGCATCCGGCGGCTGCGTGCGAACAGCTCGCTGGTCTGTCTGAGCGCACCGCGAAGATCGTCATCGTGCGCGACCAGAACGCCGTGCGGATACTCGGCGCGCGCCAGATCGCCGACCCGGTGGCCCACGGCGAAGGCGGCCTGCATGGCCGGAGTTTCTTCGCGCAATTCCGGGCGATGCACTTCGAGCCAGAGGCGCTTCGGGCACTGCAGAAACGCCGCGATGCGCGATTTTGACAGGCGATACGCCTTGGTCACCGGCGTCTCTTCGAATAACGCTTGGCGCCGGCACGCAAGCGCGAGGCAATATCGCGGCGCAACACCGCCGGTCCGATGACTTCGACCTTGCCGCCGAACCCCAGCAGCCACCAGCGCAACTGTTCGGTGTCGCGCACCGTGGCGCTCACCCGCAGGCTTTCAGCGTCGGTATCGAGTGGCGTCGCCTCCTGATCGGCGGAAAGCGGCGATTCGAGCAAATGGCGGCCCGCGCCCTCGTGGAACTCGGCCGTGAGGCGCATGGCGCCACCTCTGCCAAAACCCAACGCGCCTTCCTCAAGCCAGCGATCGAGCGAGAATCCCTCCGGCGCTTGCACCGGATCGGCGAGCATGGTCGCGCGTTCAACGCGGTGCATGACGATCATGCGCACTTCCTCATAATCGAACATGCGCACGGCGAGATAGAACACGCGGCCGCGCTGCACCAGGCCCAGCGGGTGTATGCGCCAGTGCTGCGGCTCGGTATCGCGCGGGCGCCGGTAGCGGATTTCGAGCTGCCGCTCCGACAGCAGCGCCTCGGTCACTGTGTCGCGCACCGAGCGCAGCACCCTGGGCGAGCACAGCGGCTGGCCTGGCGGCGCCACGCGCACCTTCTGGAGCCAGCGCTTGAGCGGTATATCGGGGAACTGGCGGCGCAGTTTGGCTTCGGCTTCGCTGAAATGCGGCGCAAGGTGCTCCAGCACGGATGCCGGCAACAGATCGGCCAAATACTGGCGCAGCAGATGGAAGCTGAGCGCGACCGGCCAATCCATCTCCGGCAGGGAAATCCGCGGGATGTCCTTCGGCCACTTCCAGCCGTAGGGCTTCGCGCCATCGTCGCACTCGACGCCGAACTCTTTGGCGAGCGCATCGAGATCGCGCTGCAGCGTGCGCGGCGTGACTTCATGACCGCGCGCCTTCAGCCGCTCGCGGATTTCGGAAGTCGACGCTTTCCGGTTCGCTGGAATCGCCGCCAGCGTGTCGACCAGGCGGCGGAAATTCAGGTCCATGGCGGAATCATACTACCGCTGTGCGACGTTTCCCGTCGCATGGCGTCCGGGAAGGGAATAAGGAGACGCCGCTATACGAGTTGCCGCAGCAATATGGGGCGGGGCAGACTCTGATTCCTTCCGCGCTCAGGTAATCCTTGGTCCCCGCCGGATTCACTTGCCACGCCGGCACGGCCGGAAAGCGTGCGATTCGCTCGTGCCATCCCGTCCGGTGAATACGTTTCGCCGCGACGGCGGAAGAAAGGCAAGCGAGGAATCCGGCAGCGCAGGGTTCTGGGAGCATGTTATTCGTGACTTGACTTTGAGTAACCTGACCGGCGGGATGCGCTGCGCTTTCCCGCCCTACGAGCTCAAAGCACGAGGGTCACTTTTGTGAGCAGATCCCGGGTCAATTCACGTGAGCGCTAAGGCGTTTAGGAGGTCACTGATGAATCAGGCCCTGAGCAAGACATTCGAGCGCCGAGTGGAGCTCCTCAACCACACCAAGTATCTCGTGAAGCAACGGGTCGGAAAAGTAAACAGAAAGTAAACAGGGTCAGTGTAACTTTTCCATTGTTCGCACGGTCAGTGCTGCTGGGTCGAGTCGCTGAGTAAGGCCCGCCTTTCGGATGATGGAAAATTTTCACTGACGCTGTTTACTGCCGGGAAGATGATTAGCCATCGCGAGGTCGCAGATGCCGATCTTTAGCCAAGGGCTGTAGGGCGGGAAAGCGCAGCGCATCCCGCCGGTCGGCAGCGGAGTCCGGATGCTGCCCGCGAGCGATGCGGATTTCTCGTCACGCTGGCCGGCCATCAAGGCGCGATTTGCCCGTGCCATTCCCGCGGGTGAATATGTGTCGCCGCGGCGGCGGAAGAAAGGCAAGCGAGGAATCCGGCAGCGCAGGGTTCTGGGAGCATGTTATTCGTGACTTGACTTTGAGTAAC
>MERG01000256.1:3685-13315 GCA_001771985.1 Betaproteobacteria bacterium RIFCSPLOWO2_12_FULL_62_13
AGACAGGGTCAGCTACATTTTCCTGCGAGCTTCGCAGTCCAATGACCAGCCCCTCGCCGAGCGGTGCGACCGCTCTTGCAACGCGGCAAGTCGCTCATTTCGTGAGAAGCCGCAGATCGGTGACGAAAGGTTCGGGTTTGCCGATCTCGATGCGTTTGAAGTCAGAGTGAAGCGGGTTCAGCAGGTAGTTGATTTCCGACGGAATCACGGCGCTGGGGACCGCAAGTATCGCGGCCGTTCGCTTCTTGGCCCATTCCGTGCCGATCGTCTGGAGTTGCTCCCGTGCAGCCGGGTCCCGCCAGTCACGCGGGAGATCTGCGATCTTCAGGTGGTCGACCCTGACTCCGCTGGGAATCCGGACCGGGATCATCACGTACCGTGCCCGCAGCGGTTCGTCCTGAACTAGCATTTCAAGCATGGCCAGAGACTGGCTCCCCGCTGTGTAAACGAGCGGGACACCCTTTCGGTTCCAGCGCCCGCCATAGAGCCGTGCACCTTCCCCGGAGAAGGCCGTTCCAGCGAAGCGGGCTGTCACAAGCCGCCAGACGGTCAGCATGGCGGCGGTCACGCAAATACACCGTGTTCGATTCTGCCTAGAGTGTCCAGCACGCTTTCAGCGCCGATGTCCGTGTCAAACAAGGTGAGCGGCACGGCTCCCGAGAGCGCGGCATTCGGCGACTTGAGCCAGTTGAGCGCCGCGTCGAGATCTTCGAATACCTCCTTCGCCCGCCCCACAGCCCGCGCGAGCCTCACAAGTTTTGCGGATTCTTCGCTGGTGAGCATGCCCTCGCGCTTGCGACGCGCGAGAGTGCGCTCCGGGATGCCGAGAGCCGCGGCAAGCTCGGACTGGGATACACCGATCGTCTGGGTAAGAGATTCGACCGCTTCGGCCGGAATGCCCTTGCGGATCACCTGGACCCAATCCAGCGACGAGCGCGGGGCGACACGCAGAACGCTTCGGCCCCCGAGTAGTGCTTCGAGCGTCTTGAAGGGCTGCTTGGAAAGCGCCGTTGAACTCGCCATGATCCATGCTCCTTTGTCTGCCATGTGGCAGGTAGTATAGTCAATTCTGGCAGCACATGCCAAGGTGGGTCGCGGGGTGTCCGGGGGGTGCTGCGAGTACCGCAACCCACGGGTCCTGCCCCGCTGGTTCACCCGCGACGGGCTGCCGGTGGATTTGCAGGTTGTGGGCAAGCCGCGCGGCGAGGCGGCGCTATTTTCCGCTGCTGTTTATCTGGAGAATCTCTTGGGCGTCGCCGGGTTGACGCCGATTGACCCAAGGGACACTTAACCCGTTGCGCGACAACACGAGGCTCCCGAACATTCTCGATCGCTTAATGAATCCACTTTGCGAGAATACGTATCACGACCGAGCTCCTGGGGGCGGGCGGATTGGACGCCGCGTCTGACCTGCACAACTGATTCGGAGGTGTCGAATGCAAGCCTCCGCGCTCCGCTCTGCGGCGTTTCAGCGAACATCGAGCAGGGACGGGTTAACCCGGAGATTTTTACCCGCCAAGTACTCCAGCCCCTTTTGGTGATTAAGATTAACGTGCTGCGTCTACTTGTCGCAAACTAGCGTCAGTCAACTGATTCTAGCGTGATTATGTGATACAAGCCATTGATCGGGAAATAAAATCCCGCCTCCGGCTGGACAATCTGTGGTGGCAGGCGGGGGCTGGCATCGACGCCGAGTGCCGCGATCTGCCGAGCCTGTACGGCATCTCCGACATCCAGGAGCTCAGCAGCCTCTTCAACACGCTCGCTTACAATACGGGTCGGGAACTCGGTTTGGAGGATCTGTCGCGGACCTCGCACGTCGCGAAGAACACGCTTATTCGCTATCTGGAATACCTGGACAAAAACACGTTTGAACGCGGCAGATCAGCCAGACAGTAGAGAGGGAGCACGCCGCAATGGAAGACATCTTCATCCTGAACGAGGACCAGCGCGCGATTCTCGCGACGGTCGCGCGCTTTGTCGAAGAAGAAGTGATGCCGCGGGCGGCGAAGCTCGACGCCGACCCGGACCCGGAAGCCGGTTTCTCGTGGGAAATCGTCGAGAAGGCGCACGAGGTCGGCATTCGCACCATGACCCTGTCGGAGAAATGGGGCGGGCTCGGCGCCGATTCGCTCACCACCGCCATGGTGATCGAGGAGCTGGCCAGGGGCGATCTCGGCGTGTCTGTCGTCATGGCCCAGACGCTCAAGATCGCGCAGATCATGCAGAAGGCGCTGAACGATGAGCAGCGGGCGCGCGTGCTACCCGGATTCGCGAAGGACCCGCGCGGCGTCCTCGCGATTGGCATTACCGAGCCCGACAACGCGTCCAACTACTTCCTTCCGCATCCGGTGCCATTCCGCACAACCGCGGAAAAGACCAAAGGCGGATGGATCGTGAACGGCATGAAGCATTTCATCTCCAACGGCAACCGGGCGAGCCACTATCTGCTGTTCGCGCAGACGGGCAAGGGCCAACCGATGGCCGAAGGCGCGACCTGCTTTCTGCTGGAGAGAGGCCGTCGCGGGTTTTCCATCGGCCGCGTGCACGACAAGATGGGCGAGCGGCTCGCCAACAATGCGGAGCTCATTTTTCAGGACTGCTTCATTCCCGACGAGAATGTCGTCGGTGCGGTGGGCAAGGGCTTCAACGTGCTGGCCGAGTTCTTTCCGCAATCGAACGCCTATGCCGGGGCTTCGGTGCTGGGCGTAGCCGGCGCGTTGCACCAGAAGTCGATCGATTGGGCGAAGACGCGCGTCCAGGGCGGGAAGCCGCTGATTGAGCACGACGGGATACGCGCCCAGCTCGCCGAGATGCGCATGCTGATCGACGCCTCCCGCTCCTATATCCACCGCGCCTGTTGGCTCGCGGACCACCAGGAGAACGGCTGGGACAGGACGCTGGGCGCGCTGCCCAAGGCGATGGCGTCGCAGGCCGCGTGGAAGATCGCCACGTGGTGCATGGAAATCCACGGCGGTCATGGTTACATGAAGGAATCGGGCGTCGAGAAACTGGTGCGCGACGCGGCGGCTTTCCTGCACTCGGATGGCGTCAACCGCACGCTTTTTCTGAAGGCCGCCAACTTCATGTTCCGCGACTGACACCATATGGCGTCCACTGATCGTCGCAAGAATGCGTAACTCCGCTCAGCCCGTTCCGGCCCGAAGCGAGACACTTCGGGCGTTCGCCGGCACGGACGCGCGCAGGCGCGTCCGAGAATTCCCGGCTCACCCCCCGACCCCTCTACCGAAAGGGGAGAGGGGAGATTCGTGGTGCAAACGGGTTGTCATCCATTTGCACAAGGCTCAATAGGAGCGTCGATGAAAGCTCTGGTTCTGAAAGGTCCCAACACCCCGTTCGAGTTGACGACCGTGCCGGACCCCGTCCCGGGTCCGGGGGAAGCCGTGGCGCGCGTGCTCGCGTGCGGTTCCGGACTGACCATCCAGCACATCAAGGCGGGCAGGATCGCCGCGACGTTTCCGCGCATTATCGGTCACGAAATCACGGCTGAAATCGTCGCGGCGGGCGCCGGCGTCACGGGGCTTGCCGCCGGCGACGCGGTGACGGCGTATTACTACCTCAACTGCGGCCATTGCCGCTGGTGCCATTCAAACCTGGAACCGCTGTGCGTGAACAGCGGTGGCAACGTAGGGAAAGATTGCGACGGCGGTTACGCGGAGTACATCAAGCTCCCGGCACACATATTCATCAAACTGCCCGAGGGGCTGGATTACAAGACGCATCCCGCGGAAATCGGCGTTATTACCGATGCGCTCGCCACGCCCTGCAAGGTCCTCAAACGAGCGCGAATCAAGGCGGGCGAGACCGTCGCAGTGTTCGGCGCCGGTGGCGGAGTCGGAATTCACCAGTTGATGATGGCGAAGTGGGCGCGCGCCAGAGTCATTGCCGTCGACGTCGCACGCAACAAATTCGACGCGTGTCGAAAAGCGGGCGCCGACGAGGTGATCGATGCTTCCGCCGTGAAAGTCGCCGAAGCGCTGCTCGATCTCACGAACGGGCAGGGCATCGACGTCGCCGTCGATTACGTATCGAGCACGTCCACCCTGGAAGCGGCGGCCAAGGCGCTCGGCCGCCACGGCCGACTCGTGACGCTGGGCGGCGCCGGCCAGCCGTTCAAGGCGTCCGCTTGTGACCTGCTGCTCAAGGAGCAGGAAATCCTGGGAAGCCGCTACGTCACGCGCTCCGAAATCCTCGACGCGCTGGACCTCGTTGCCCGCGGTGAAGTCTGGCCCCTGGTCACCGACGTGCGTCCCATGGCGGAAGCGGAAGCCCTGCACGAGCGCGTGGAGCGGGGTGACATCACAGGACGGGCCGCTCTCCTGGTGTCTGCGGCGTCGTAATTGAGATAGGCGCGCGCGTCGCCGATCACGGCTTTACCGAGCCACGTCTTGCCAACCTGGCGCGGCCCGCCGATGAACATCATCTTGCGCGAGAGGTCCCGCTCGATCGAATTTCTCAAGCCAGCCCTCGGGGTCCAAGCCTCGGCAGACTTCAGGGTGAACCTCGACCACCTATCCTCGCCGCATGCCGGCGGCTTTGATTACCCTGCGCCACTTCTCAATCTCTCTGCTTATATGTTCTCCCAGTTCGTCCGGGGTGCTACCCATTGGCTCCGCGCTGGCTTTGCTGAAAAGCTCCCGCACATCCGGCAATGTCAGTGCCTCCTGAATCAACGAATTGAGTCGTCTAATGATGTTCGCGGGCGTTCCAGCGGGGGCCAGTAATGCATACCACAATGAGGCCTCGTAGCCTTGAACGGTTTCGGCGATCGTGGGCACGTCGGGCAGAGCAGGCGATCGCGCCTTGCTTGAAACGCCCAGCAGGCGAAGCTTGCCGTTCCTGACCAGGGGAACCGCAGTCAACGGGCTTGTCATCATCAACTGAACCCGGCCGGCCATCAAATCTATCAGCGCCGGCCCGCCACCCCTATATGGCACGTGAACGATGTTGATATTGGTCATGTCGCCGAAGAGTTCGAGCGCAAGGTGTCCACCCGATCCATTGCTTGCCCCGAAATTGAGTTGCCCGGGTCTGGCTTTGGCGAGCGCAATGAAGTCCTTTACCGACTTTACCGGGAGTGAGGGATGCACCACCAAGACCAGGGGCGACATTGCGATCAGGGAAATCGGCGAGAAGTCCTTCACCGAATCAAACGGGAGTTTCGGATCCAATCCAGGGTTGATGGTGTGCGTGATCGAAATTTCCAGGAGGGTATAGCCGTCCGGTGCCGCGCGCGCGACAATAGCCGGAGCGATGGATTGCCCCGCGCCTGGACGATTGTCGACAATGACATTTTGTCCCAGATTGTCCGCAAGTTTTTGCGCGATGATCCGCCCGACCAGATCAACGGCGCCACCCGGCGGGGAAGGCACCACCAGGCGTATCGGACGTATGGGATAATCCTGCGCGGCAAGCCCCGTAAGATGTGAACAAAGCAAGGTACCCAGGATCAGAAGCATCAACGATTTTGGCGTTACCATTTTCGAATCCTCCCGAAATGCCGGTCACGATGCCGGAAGAAGGCAAACCGATGGATCGCACCACAGACAGATTAGCAGACTTCGCAACTGAGCTGCGGTTTGACGATCTGCCCGAGGACGCAGTCAGGGCCGCAAAAGCGCGGATTCTCAGCACGCTCGCGGTCAGCTTGGCGGCGTTCGATATGGAGCCGGTGCGCATCGTGAAGCGGCTCGTCCAGCAGGTGGCGTCGGGGCCGGCGGCAAGCATTTTCGGGTCGCTCACCAAAACCGCCCCGGATATGGCCGCGTTTGTCAATTCCGCCATGGTGAGATGCCTGGACATGAGCGACAGCTATGTGATGGCAGCCGTCAGCCACCCGGCCGATGCGTTTCCGTCGGTGCTTGCGGTTGCCGAAACAGAAGGACTGACCGGCAAGGACCTCTTGCTTGCCACCGCGGTGATCTACGAAGCGCAGTGCCGTTTTGTCGAGGTGGTGCCTTACAACAGCCGTGGCTGGGATCAAACCCCTGTCGTTGCCCTGGGCGCGGCTTTGGGTTGCAGCCGCCTGTTGGGGCTCAAGCGAGAGCAAATTCAGAACGCCATTTCGCTCGCCGTGGTTCCGAACCTCGCCTTGAATCAGACGCGCACGGGCACGCTTTCAATGTGGAAGGGAATGGCCGGCCCGCAAGGCGCGCGTGCCGGAGTCTTCGCCGCATACCTCGCGCGCGAAGGCATGACCGGCCCGGACGGCGTGTTTGAAGGCAAGTACGGTCTGTGGCGGCAAATGATGGGTGGCGAGGGCTTCGACCTGCCGATCCCGCGCAATTTCGAGGGCCATACCTTTGCCGTCCAGCAGACCATGATCAAATCGTTTCCAACGCGCTTCAATTGTCAGGTACCGGTTTTTGCCGCGCAGAAGTTGCGCGGCATGCTCGATGTCAACGAGATCGAATCCTTGAAGATCGAATCGATTCGCCGGGCGTTTGCCCGATGGGTCGATCTGCCCGAGATCTGGAAACCCGAGACGCGGGAGACCGCGGACCACTCGCTCCCGTGCACGGTCGCGACGGCGCTCCTGGATGGCACCATAACGCCGAAGATGATGGAAGAGGGGCGCTTCAGGGATCGGGACGTACTCGACATGATGAGCAGGTGCACGATCGAGCTGCCCGACGAATTTGCCGATCTTGCGCCGCAGACGCGCTGTTGCCGCCTCACCGCAACATTGAAGCGCGGCCACACGGTGGTTGCCGAGTATCGCCGCAGCCTCGCGGATGACATGGCGGATCCCGGTTGGGATCAGGCGGTCGCGAAGTTCGGCGAACTTACCGGGGACTTGCTGGATACTGCGGCGCGGGAAAGGCTCATAGCGGTCGTGGCGGATCTGGAGAATCAGAAGTCGGTCGACGCGCTCATTCGATTGACGAAAATTTGAACAATCCGCCGCGATGATTCCGCGATACGCCGCGGCCGCATCGTCGATCACCGCCCAGATACCGTCAAACTCGGCGGGGGTGCACTGGCAAATCGTCGCTTGCGAAGAGAGCGGGTTGGAAGCGCGCCCGGCGCCGTGCGTCATTATTTCGATGCAGAATTCTTGGGGCCGCACGTGGCGAAAAGTGTAGGTCAGGTTGCCGCAAAGTACATGTCGGGGAACGCTGGGCGTACCCCGACCTACGTTCAAAATTGTGCAATGAATTAACGACTCAGGACACTACCGCTCACATCAACTTGCGTAAAGCCTGAACTATTTCACCCGCGTCCGGGAATCGACCTTTGCGGTGCTTCGAAAATATCAGAGCGCCATCAGCGACGACATCGAAAACGCCGTCGGCACCCTTGATGAGTTCAGGCTGCACTCCGAGTTCCTTGGAAATCTCGGCCGCCAGACTGGAGGCCTGGGGTAGATAGTTTCAAACTACGCAGTAAGTGATCCTGATACGCATCGTCGCCCTTGCCGGTCGCTATCAAGTTTCATAGCAGGAAAACAGGGTCAGCGCAACTTTTCCGCATCGCGACAGGTGGGGGCGGCCATTACCAACGGTATAATTGAAGCAATGAGAAATCCGCATCAGGACCGTGCCATGTTCACGCGTGTCATCCGCGCGGGCGCTTCGGCGCCCAAGGCGTGGCAGGGGGTCGATTCAACGCCGGAAGCGAGATTGGAGGCGGTCTGGGACCTGACACTTCTATGCCTGGCGTGGCGGAGGGAACCCCTGGGTGAGCCCCGACTTCAGAGATCTGTTGTTCGAATTCAACGCTCACGGCGTTGAGTACCTGGTGGTCGGGGCTTACGCCCTCGCCGCGCATGGACGCGTCCGGGCTACGGGGGATCTCGATGTGTGGGTCCGCCCGGCACCCGACAATGCGATCCGCGTGCTGAAGGCCTTAACCGCTTTCGGTGCGCCGCTCCACGATCTAACGGCAACCGACTTGAGCCGACCGGGTCTGGTGTTCCAATGGGTGACAACTCATTTGCACGAGGCTCAGTAAGCGAACTCCTCCGTGATATCAAGCCTCTGAAGGGTCTCAGGAAGCGGAAGGCCCGTCTCAATATCCCAGCCCATCTGGCGATAGTATTCGTCGACCATCGCGGGCAGGTAAGGCGCTATGGTCTTACCCTTGGAAGGACCGGCAGATGCGGGTTCCAGGTAACGATGCGAAACATCAAACTCGTCGGACTTGTTGAATCCCCGCCGGGCGTATACGAGGCGCATCAGGTTTGTAACTCGCTCGCCGCACAGAAGCGCCTCGTGCGGAGTAAAGTCATCCCAGCCCACCGCTTGCGCCAGAGCCCGGCTGCTGAGACGCAAGCTATCCTTCACGCCGAGTGTGACAAACATGCAAACGCCCAGGCTGTCCCCGAAAAGCTTGGCAAACTGAGTTTGGCGGACCGGGTCAACTTTCTTCAGTGCTTCCTCTTGCGTGTCGACAACGCCCGGCATCACGTTGGAATAACCCAACTGAGGCTCGGGTATCCAGTCCATTCCCCACCCTTGGTGGCTGGGCCCTGTACCGGCCACCACGAAGCCGAATATGGCGCTCCAAAACGGGCGCCAGTCATGAATGTTGATTCCCGCGCCCTTGACGTGCAGGGTGATGCGATTGAACTCGTCCGCGAGCCCCTTCTCTCGACCCAGCAAGGCGGGGGCCGCCTTGAGACCGGCAGCGAGCTTGCCGCCGAAGCCGTCATGCTTGATCATCTTGTCGATTAAATCCATGGCCGCCTGCCAGTTGCCCCAGGTCAGATCGAGTCCATCGGTGTCGCTCTTGGTAAGGTATCCCCTGTTGTAAGCTTCAAAGGCCATGGCGATGATGCTGCCAAAGGTACCCGCTTCAACGCCGATGTCGTCGTACAGATCCACCAGTATGAGTCCGGCATCCGCTTCCGTCACTCCGATCATGGCGGCAGCTCCCTCGTGTTGCTCACCTCCGCCGCAGGTGCTCACCACCATTCCAGCAAACTGGCCATCGCCGATGTGCACATCATAGGCGCACCCGATCTTGCAGTTGTAAGAAGGCTGGGGAACGATGCGCCACCTGGCGCACGCTTCGACGAATCTCGTGGCGAATCCATCTCCCCACTCGGGATCCGTCATATTCTTGCCTGCCACGCGGAACCGCTTCCCCAAGCGAACCCCATAGGTATTGGAGATGCCCCCGTCTTTCAGACTCACGGCGGGGGCTTGGTTGAGGACGGATTTGCTGACGTCTTTCAGTAAGACGTTGCCCTCCCATTCGACGGCCGTATTTACCAGCGCCTCCGGCTTCGCCAGAGGTACCTTGCCGGTGCCGCGCACCGCGACGGCCTTCAGCAACTTGCTGCCCATAATGGCCCCGGGACTTCCCTTTCCAGCCCCGTGGTTTCGGTCCGCTTTCACGGAAGCCCCCGGAAGCAAGGCCTCACCGGCAGTTCCTATGCAAGCGACGCTGATATGCTTCTCGTCGCCGAGTTCGCGCTTGATCAGGCGCTCGGTTTCTCTGGTTCCTCGCCCCCAAAGACCGCTCGCATCTCTCAGTTCCACTTTCGCATCATCAATCCAGAGATAGACGGGTTTCGCGGCTTTGCCCGTGAAGATGATGCCTTCATAGCCAGCGTGCTTGAGGTAAGCTGCCCAGAAGCCATGCCCATGACCAACACCCGCGGCA
>MERG01000256.1:13332-15161 GCA_001771985.1 Betaproteobacteria bacterium RIFCSPLOWO2_12_FULL_62_13
AAGCCATGCCCATGACCAACACCCGCGGCATAGGGAATGCTGTAATGGAGGCAGATCGTGACCCAGTTCGAAGAGCTGGGAGCCGGCGTGCCCGCCAGGGGCCCCGTCATGAATATGAACGGTGCTTCCGGGTCGGTTGGTTTGACATTGGCGGATAGGTGTTTGAGGAGGTAGTAGAGTCCGAGCCCCGTGCCGCCCACATAGCGGCGCAGCACGTCCTCGGACGGAAGGGGATCTTTTCTTATCGTGCCGCGCGTCAAGTCCACCGCCAAAATATGTCCGCCGTACCCGCCTTTGATAGCCATGTCTTTCCTTTCTTTATCATTCAAGCGTTGAGGATTCTGGCCAAGAATTTTCTCGCTTCTTGGCGGACGGGGTCATATGGTGGTGAGAAGGCCCCTTCGCCGACACGCAACTGAGGTCGCCGATTCCTCCCGGCGCCTCACTCCCAGGATGGATACTGCTGCGGATTGCGGCCCCGGCGTTCAATGACGCGCGGATACCGAACCCGCGGTCGAGGCGCGTGGACCTCGCGGGATTTCCGAATCTCGAACATCCACGAATCGCCATAATCATAGAGGTAGTACAGCTTCAAGTTTCCGAGCGGGTACACGTCACGGAGGCGTATTCGTGAGTAGGCGTCCTGGCTCGCGTCCCAATCGAACGGGTCGGTGAATCGTATCTTGCGGTGCCGATAGTTCCTGCCGGCGTGAAAGTCGTAGAGATGGTCGTCATCGAACGCCACCGCCCTTCGAATGGCGACGTGGAGATCCTCGAGCGTCGCATCGTCTTCGATCTCGATAACGCGGACGCACCCGCCGCGCAGATGCAGGCCGCCGATGCACTCGACGGTCAGGGTGTAGATCATCGGGGGTTCCTTGGTGCTGTGGCCTTTCATGGCGTCTCTCCCTTTTTGGCGGCTTCAACGAATAATCGATAATTGACTGATTTCTTATCAACGGCTTCGATCTCGGCAAGGCCAAGAAAGAATTCTTTGCCATCGGACTTTCGGCGGACGTGACCAGCCAAATCTTCGTCGGGGTACATCATCCATTCATGATTGAGCCCCCTTTTTGCACACAGACAACGTTCCGCCCTCCTGACACATCATAGGCCACACGCATAGACGCATGGAAATTAAGCCCGGGACCCTGCATGAGCTTTCACACCCTCCCACGGCTTGATCTTCGCCAACTTGACCTGCAAGGCATCTTTGGCGACTTCCGTGTCGTAGCGCGCTTGGCCGCGCAGCCAATAGCCGTCGGAGAGACCGAAAAGACGATACAGGCGCAAGTTGGTATCGGCAGTGATACCACGCTTACCCGCAACGATATCGCACTTCCCGGCCAAACTGGACGAGACTCGCGTTTGACAGTGCTGGCGCAGCGGAAGATACTTTCCTTCGTGCGGTTGAATCTCTCACGGATTCAATTCCCCTCTTGGGGGGCTCACGCTTGCAGTTGGCTCTAATGCCCCGCGCGCTTGCGGCGGGGTTGTTCAATTTCCTGTCCTTGAGGGTCCAAGTATGTACGCGCTTGACGTGAGCAAGACGGCGCCGGGCTTCGAGCGTTTCGTGCCGCCGGGTACGGTGCTCGACCGGATCGTGGCCGGGCTGATCTTCACGAACGGCCGGCTTTTCTATACGGACAGCTACAGCGAGCCGGGAACGCCGGACGGGATGAAGGTGGACATCGAGGGCAACGTCTACTGTACAGGCTCGGCGGGTATCCACGTGATAGCGCCGAACGGGCAGTTGCTGGGCCGGATCCACACGCCGCACCCCGCCGCGAACATGGCGTGGGGCGGCCCGGATTGGCGCACACTCTACA
>MERG01000256.1:15196-21915 GCA_001771985.1 Betaproteobacteria bacterium RIFCSPLOWO2_12_FULL_62_13
GAACATGGCGTGGGGCGGCCCGGATTGGCGCACACTCTACATCACGGCGCGCGGCGTCGTCTACAGGACGCGGCTAGGCATCCCCGGCGTGCCTCACGGCGCGGCAAACCGCATGCAGGCGCTCGCGATGGCGGGCAGGTCATAAGGAGAACGAAGATGGGCTGGAGCTTCGAGCGCGTCGCGGGGCCGTTCGGCAGCGCGACGGTGGGCATCGCCTGGGACGGCAGCGGCGTGCTGTTCAGCAATCCGGAAAGCCACCTGATCCTGCGCTATGATCCGCGCGACGGGCAGGTGAGCGAGTTTCGCAAGTACACGAACGGCGCCGCCGGCCTGGCGTTCGCGCCGAACGGCGAGCTCTACGGTGCGCAGCAGCTCTCGCGGCGCATCGTGCGCTACAACCCGGAGGGGTCGACCTCGCCCATGACCTACCGCTTCGGCGGTGTGCCATATCACGACAGCTTTCACAACATGCCGAAGCATTTGACGATCGATGCGGCGGGCCGCATCTGGTTCAGCGACCCGGCGCCGCGCGGCACCGCAAGCGGACCGCCGCTGCCGTACCCGGACCACTGCTCGATTCTAAGGCTGGAGCAGGCGGGGGACCGCAGTTGGGTGCTGAAGCGCGGAACCTACGACACGAGCGCGCCAAGCGGCGTCGCGCTGTCGCCGGACGGGAAGACGCTGTACGTCTCGGACGAAGGCACGGACGGCGCAACCCTGCGGGCGTACCCGGTGAACGCGGACGCGAGTCTCGGCGAATACGAAGTGCTGCACAGCTTCGGCGGCGACCGGCACGGGCGTTTCCGCGGGATCGACGGGATGACGGTGGACGCGGAGGGCAACATAGTTGCCGCGGCGGGTTCGGCGACGGCGGGACCGGGCGCGCTGATTTACGTGATCTCACCAGCGGGACGCGTTCTCGATACGCAGGCGGTGCCGGCGGACCCGGCGAACTGCGCTTTCGGCGGCGCGGACCTGACGAGCCTCTACGTGACGACGGTGGACGGCAGCCTCCATCGGGCGCGCAACACCGGCCGTCGCGGCCTCGCGCGGCGTTAGGCTGGTATGCTGATTCAGAAATGCTCGGATGATTGCTCCGCGCGTCAGAGGCGACCGGGCGGGCCGACATTGTGCCGCAGTCCTCGTTAAGCGGGTCGTTCGTGTGCGGCTAGTCGTGTGTTGACTGGCCGCCGCGAACGGGGTCCCCGCTCGAGGACGTGCCTTGCGGCACCATGAGGCGCGCCGGGTCGCCTCTGACGCCGACGACGACTAATGGCAAGGATTTCCGACTCAGGACGCTAGCAATATGGCTCTGTATCGCGGCGAGCTGTACGTTGACGAGGCAGCCCCCGGGCTCGCGCGGATCGTGCCGGAAGGCACGGTGCTCGAGGCGGTGGCCGACGGCTTCATCTTCACTGAAGGCCCGGTCTGGATGAAGGAGGACGGCGGCAGCGCGCTTTACTTCACCGACATCCGCGACGACAAGATCCTGCGCTGGTGGCCGGGCCGCGGTGCGGACGTGGCGGTCGCGCCGGCGGGCCATCCGGACGGGATGACGCTGGACGGGGAGAACCGGTTGATCGTCGCGGGCTTTGGCGCGCGCACGATCTGGCGGCTGGAAAAGGACGGGAGCGTCACGACGCTCTGCGCGCGCTGGCATGGGCTGAAACTCAACAGCCCGAACGACATCATCACGCGCTCCGACGAGTCGATCTACTTCACGAACCCGAACGGGGGCTTGAACAACGTGGGAATGGGTGACTACGACGTGCAGAAGTACATCCCGACGCAGCAGGTCCTGCGGCTCGCGCTGGGTGCGACCGAACCGGAGCTGCTGGCGGATGATTTCGACAACCCGAACGGCATCTGCTTCTCGCCGGACGAAGCGATCCTCTACGTGAACGACACGCGGCGCAAGCACATCCGCGCCTGGGACGTGCGCCCGGACGGTTCGATATTCAACGGACGTTTGTTCGCCGAGACGCTCGGAACGGAGCCGGGAGGGCCGGACGGGATGCGCGTCGACGTGGAGGGGAACGTCTACTGCACGGGACCGGCGGGAATACACGTCTTTGACCCGGCGGGGCGGCTGTTGGGTCGGCTGCACACGCCGAAGCAGGTGGCGAATATGACGTGGGGCGATGACGACTGGCGCACGCTGTACATGACGGCGCGGGAGACGGTTTACCGGACACGGCTGGGCATCCCCGGAGTGCCGCACGGCCCGCGCTACCGGCGCGAGGCGCTGGCGGCGGCGGGGAAGCTGTAGAGCTCTCACCTCGCAGCTACAACAGCGCGATGGTCACCCATCGGGATCAGGCGGAAGCGTTGTTTTGTCGTCAAGCGACTCGCCCGGCTGGTCGGTCAGTTCGTCATGGAAAATAATGGGGGTCGAAGTAACTTTTCCAGAATGTGATCATCTTAATGTTACTACGACCCCATTTCCTCCCAGAGGCAAGCCATGAGCCGATTCGAATATCCCGTCCGCCTGACCAGGGCCAAGGAAGGTGGATTTGTCGTGACCTGCCGTGACCTGCCGGAAGTCATTACGCAGGGCGAGAACCGCGAGGATGCGCTTGCGCAGGCAATCGATGCGCTGGACGAGGCATTCGCCGCGCGGATGAAGGCAGGCGATGGTTTCCCATTGCCGAGCGCCGCTCGCCGCGGCGAGGTCCTCGCCGCACCCCCAGCGGAGTCCGTGGCCAAAGCCGCGCTCTATGTCGCAATGCGCGAAGCCAACGTGAGCAAGGTCGAAATGGCAAAGCGCCTCGGTGTCGATGAAAAGGAAGTCCGAAGGTTGCTCGATCCTCACCACCCTTCAAAGCTGCCGCGTATCGCACAAGCGATCGAATTACTGGGCAAGCGACTCGTCATCGAGCTGAGCTAAGTAAGTAGCTGTAGGGCGGGAAAGGGCAGCGCATCCCGCCGGTCGGCAGCATACACGGTAACATAGCCCCATATCCTGCCATATTCGCGCGGCTATTCTCGGCCGCACCTTTTTTCTTCGCGGTTGCCCTGCTCGAAGAGTGCCGGCGATGGTTGACGGAGCGCATCGGCGGGCTGCGCGCGGCCTTCACGGCCGTGCAGTCGGCGAATGGCCATACTCGGGCTTCCGTCGCTGTGTCAGGCGCGGTGTGTATCCCGCTGACTGGTCCGCGGATGAAGAAATTCGCGAACTTGAATTTTGAGTAACGCCACCGGCGGTCACAACACGCCAAACGTGATCGGAAAAAAATAGCGGTTCGCGCCGGGCATCGCTTCGCTTCCCAAAGATGGTGCGTTTCAGCCTCGAAAAAGCGTCGCTGAAGACGTGGGTCGCCCTTACAGTATCTTACGGGCTTAGATTGCCGGATCAATGCGCTGGAGCGGTCTGAACCGGTTCGCTTGCGAACTGCCCATCCCCGATTAGATTTCATCGTGGACGAGCGAAACATAGTCGAGAATTCGATCTCGGGCCTTCGCGGGGAGGCAATAGCCGTATGCTGCGTCGTATAGGGCGGCCAATGGGAGAAGCGTACCGACAAGCTCTGCTTTCGTAGCCATGACTCCGAACGCTTGTTCTATTGTGAAGTTGTTCTCGTCGTCGGTCTTGTTCTGGTAGTAGAGATCAAGTTTCTTGAAAACACTCGCTCCTTTGGCTCGATCAACGTTGTCGAATACACACGCAGTGCTGAACTCGAGACCCGGTGCCGAGAGGAATCGTTCTACAAGGCGACGATGTTCGATAAAAAGTTCGTGAAAGCATGAACGCTCGTGCCGCCCCCAAACTGAGAGCTCGATAGAGAGCCAGGGAGGACGTACCGTTTTGCGGGCGGCGTAGCCTCGACAGAGCGAAAGATTGAGTTCGATGCCCGTAGCGTCGGGACCTTCTGGATTCTCAGGCGATGGTATCGGTCGCCCGGTTTTCGTGTAGTAGCTCGTTTCCGGGCGGAGACGATATTCGGACACGACTATTACCGGGTTCCGGCTCACGACAATCTCTTGCTTCGACTCCGCGAGCAGTCGATTCGGTACTGTCAGCTTCACTACCGAGAACAGCTCTTCGGCGACTAGTGCCAACTCTTCGCAGAACCTCGGCAGGCTCGCGCTCCAGACTTCCTGGGTTACGGGCGGTCCGGAGGCAGGGAACACCTCGTCGAGAAGGCGAAGCGGTTTTTCGAGCATGGCGGGTCACTGAAATCCAGCGAATAGGATTTTATCCGCTGCGCGAGAGGAGGTGGGTAAGATCTGTCGGACTGAACCGGTGGGTTTAACAGGCGATGCTTCGTAAGCAGTGTGGAGTCCGCAGGTCGATGAATCGCGAGCACGCATACAGGGGTCGTCGAGCAGGCGCGAGCGTTGAACGATCGACGAAATCACTATGACAGACGTGTGCTGACCGGTCAACGTCGGGGGGCGGGCACGAGGGCTGCCGCTCCGCGACGGGCGAACGGCGGAGCGAACGGGCGGACGCCAAACGCTTCCGACGACGAGCCGGCATAAGGGAATCGCAAATGGACGCGTGGGATAACCCGCGCCGGAATCTTCTTGAGCAGATGGAAAGCGCCTTTGGTTCAGCCGTTGCCAGCGACAGTCGTGGTACGAGCAATCTTTTTCAGAATGGAATGATCTTCCCCGAATTTGCAGAGCGCATCACAGTGTTCGCATAGGTCATCGAATGGAATAAAGGCCAGCGGAATATCGGCAAGATCTCTGCGGAAGGCCGGGCGCGCCAACTGCGCCATCACTTCCTTCTCGCGTTGATCTGGCGCCAGGCGCAGCATCTGGCGTACGTCTCCAAACTGCATGGAGACATGGTGTTCCAAGAACGCGCGAACCTTCGGGTAGCTCGAAAACTCCCGGATCTCGTGGGGTAGCATTAGCGTTCCTTTAGATTGCCAGATCAATGCGTTGGGCCGGCGCGCCCCAATTCGCTCAGCTCGGTGTCTTCTTGTCCAATCAACTTGGTGTAGGCATCAGGTTCGATGAAGCACTTCCGCTTCTTGAGCACCATTTCAAGCCAAGGGCCGGTGGTGACTCGGCACTTCGCCACGTCCTCCGTCATCACGCACCAGCGTCCCGTAGGGCTGGGATTGCCCTCCGCCGTGCGCTCTGCCTCAATGAAGGTAATACCTTGTGCCATCTTCTCCGCGCATTGCTTGCAGGGCTGCTTGCTCCAGGCCACGCGCCACGCTGCTTCGTCTTTGAAGTCATTGCGAAGCGGCGAGAGCTCCGCCTGGTGCTCTCCGCAATAAAAACACACTCCCGGCGTACCGCCCGAACGCTTGCGGCGCGAGGGCTGGCTCCAGGTCATCCCGCTGCGGAGGCGCGAGGGTGGGTTTCGGGCAGTAGTATTCGTGGCCCTGCCGGGACGGAACGACCAGTGGATCGGCCCATAGAAGTTAGAGGTTGAACGACACCAACGCTTCGCAAACTCCCACTGGTCGGGTTCCCCCTTTTTCACGAGGATGAGGTCCAGTTCCTCCTTCACACCCCTTACAAGGTATCGGTGTGCGGGATCGCTTGGCTTGATCAGAAACTGCACGATAAACGTCCGGCCCGCGCCTTTACCGACCAACGCGACCGGAAGGTACTTATGTCTACCGTCAGCTTCTTCACCACCAATCCCGAGCTCCAAGTAATCCCGAGCCTGGTTCACAGTGCCTTCACGCCACCGCCATGATCTGCTACTCGCGCTCATCTTGCCCCGTCGGCCCACGTCCACGTTTAACTGCGTGCCCCTTTCGCGCCCCCGCTGCTAGAGTTGTACTGCGGCGGTTCACCCGCAGTGCAGCGGTCACCTCTGACCAAGGTACATGCTTTCGGTTTGATGCTGACCTCCCTCTCGCGAACCGTCCGGTGCGGACCCGCAAGCCGAGTGGTGTGGGGAGGGCGGGTTAGTAGCCCGTCCTTACCCGATTAGCTGACTTTTGACAGACCATCGCGTTCCTTCTGCAGACCGCGAACAAGAACCGCCTTGATCTCTGGCACGTCAAGTACCTCGATGTAGGGCGCAAGGAATATTGGGCTGGTGCCGAATAGCACTCCAGGGCGCTTTGAATACGCTGCCGGAACTCTTGGCAAGAACACTTCAACGAAGAACCCCAAGAACGGGAAGCAAACAGAAATGAAATTTTGGAAGCTCCTCGCGAACGGCGACATGATGAGACCCTGGAGGTTCTCGTTGCTAAAACCACCGGGGTTCGTCGAATAGCGAACCTTGTAGACCGTCACGGTGAAGCACGCACTCGGAACCGGCTTGCCGATACGGAGCGCCTGGCGCAGTTCGTCTTCCCAATGGTACGGCAGATCGATGTTTGAGTAGGATGGATGCGACGAAATTGAGATACGCCAGAGCACCGAAAGTATGAACATGCGAAGGCGCCGACGATCAATACCGGTGAACGTGACACCGTCAAAACCGGGGGCAACGCTTCCAACATGCCCACGGAAGACACCCATGCCATACCGATCGTAGCGATCGTTGAGTGATTCCTCGCAAGCACGGCAGAGAAGTTCCGTATCCCAACTGTCAGATGCGAAGTGTGTTGGCGTAGTTGCGTCGTCTGTGACAACGACTGCCTTGCCAGCCGACTTGCGGAAAATGTAGTTGAAAAGGGAGTTTGGAAGCGCGTGCGAATCACAAAGCTCGCCTTGATTGCCACAGAGACGGCAGATGGCCATGCGCATCCGGGTGTGTCAGTCACCTAACGTCGTGGCGCTGAGCGGCCGCGGGTGAA
>MERG01000257.1 GCA_001771985.1 Betaproteobacteria bacterium RIFCSPLOWO2_12_FULL_62_13
CATGCCGAAGGCTTCGCATTACGTCGCCATGCCCAGCTTGAGGTTGTTGGTGAGAACCGGGTTTCCCTACACGGTCAAGAGCGGCGGCACCGGCACGCTGGTGCACGTGGCCTCGAACGACAGCAAGACCGTCGCCAGTGCCTGGATGGTGCTCGGCAAGCTCGCGCAACGCCACCTTCGCGCGCTGGATCAGGCTTTGATTTCGTTTGGACTGCCGCAGAGCCAGGACCACGACCTGATCGTAGTGGGCAGCATCAGCCGGGTTCAGCCGGGTTTGCTGAAGGGCGCGCCGCTGGAGTACGCGAAGCTCTCCCGGGTTCCCTATTCCGTCGCGGTTGAGCAGCCGTCCGGCGAGCGGACCGCAGGCGGGCCGCTGCAGTGGCTGCTGCCCGGAACCTCGCGGCCCCTCGAGCGTGGCGGCGCGGACGTCGATCCAAGCAAACCCGTCATCATGACCCAGGTGAGCGATCTCACGAAAAGTACGCTGACCATGCAATACCGCTCGCCATTGTCATCAGGCAGGACCGCGACCGTGTTTGCGGCCGCGAACTAGGATGTCCTGCTGCAAGGCATGGCGGAAATGATCAAACCGGAACTGTGGGAAGACCTGCAGGGCAATCTCGTGGTCTGGAGCAAGGGCGTCGAAGCCGTCTCATGGCAGAAGGTCGGCGCCGATTACCATGTCGGCAGCATCAGCGCGCCGGCGCGCATGGAGTTTTATTTTTCCAATTATCCATGGTTCTGGTTTATTGCATTGATGGCGCTGATCGTGCTGCTGGCCGTGCTTACCACGCGGATGTTGAACCGCTTCCGGCGCAGGAACCACGCGAAACTGGAAGAAATGCAGCGACGGACGTGACGAAGCTTAGAATGGTTGTCGGCGCGTTGCTGACGCTGGCGTGCGGGGCATGCATGTCGTCGGCGCCGGTGTCCGATGCGGAGTGGGGACTTTACCAGCAGCTTTTTATCACCGCCGAAGGCAGGGTGATCGACACCGGAAACGTCGACGTCAGCCATTCCGAAGGACAGGGCATCGGTCTGTTGTTGTCGGTTCATAATCAGGACCGGGCCGTGTTTGACAGGATCTGGCAATGGACCCGCACCAACCTGCAGACTCGCAATGACAAGCTGTTTTCGTGGAAATGGGTGCCCGCCGGCGGCACCGCGGCCGACCCTAACAACGCGACCGACGGCGATCTCTTCATCGCCTGGGCGCTGTATCGGGCAGGGCGGCAGTGGAACGAGGCCTCGTACCTGGAGGCGGCCAGGGAAATCAGCCGCGACGTTCGCGCCAAATTGCTGCGTCCGTCCCCGTACGGGCTGCTTTTGTTGCCGGGTGAACAGGGGTTCGTCAAGGATGGCCAGTTTACGGTAAATCTTTCGTATTGGATGTTTCCGGCCCTGCAGGATTTCAACCAATTGGATCCGGCGCCGGAATGGGGGCAACTGATCGAAAGCGGCCTGAAATTGCTGCAGACGGGACGCTTCGGCCGCTGGCAGTTGCCAGCCGACTGGGTGCGGCTTGCGAACAAACCGGAAATTGCTTCCGATTTCAAGCCGCACTTCGGTTACGACGCGATTCGCATCCCGCTTTATCTGATTTGGGCGAAGCTCGATACGCCTGATAATCTCAAACCTTTCAGGGACTTTTGGGGATATTTCAAATCCGCATCTTTCGTCCCCGCCTGGAGCAACCTGACGGACGACAGCGTTGATTCCTATAATGCCTTTCCCGGAATTCAGGCGATAATCAGCTTGTCGAACCATCAACGCCTGCTGCCCAAGCTCAGTCCCGACCAACCCTATTATTCCGCGAGTTTGCTGTTTCTTACCAAGATGGCGGCGCAGGAAAGCGGCATGAGATGAACTCACGTCACGGCATGCTGATTCTCGCGCTGGTTTGGCTGACAGGCGCGCCGGGCGCATCCTGGAGCGCCCAGCCGGTGGCGGGGAAGGATTACTATTCCGTCCAGTTGCTGTCAGGAAAATCCGTGGCTGCCCTGCAAAACTCCCTCGCGCAATTGGCGGGCCAGCCCTATGCAAGAATCGACAAGCGCGGTGACGTATACATTCTGCGGGTCGGTTTCTGGGAAAGCCGCGAAGAGGCGGTGCGGGCAGCTCAGGCGTTGTTGCCGAACTTCCGCAATGCCTATGCCCGGATCGCGAGCTACCGGCCCGGTGCGATTGCGGCAAGCGCGGGCGAGCAATCGCCCGAAGCCTCGTCAGTGCCACCTGCAACCCGGGTGGCGGTTCCGCGCCCGGAACCACCCGCGACACCCGCGCCGCAATCGCCTTCCGTTACGAATTCGGCGCCATCGCAGGCCCAGGTGCTCGATTTGCGTCGTGAAGCGCAATCCAATTTGCTTCCCGACCCCGAACTGCACGGAATATATCCCTTGCCACCGCCAACCGAGGCGCCGCCGCTACGCGAGGCTGCGGCGCCGCCGCGCGAGATTACGCCGCCGCCAAGCGAGGCCACGCCATCGCCGACGCGGCGCGAGCGCCAGCGCGCACAGCCCAGCCCGCCCCGCGGCCCGAACGAAGCGCCCCTGTGGAATCTGCTGCGCGAGGAGCGCTACGCAGAGCTTGAAACCGAAGTGTCCCGCCTGCGCGCCGAGTATCCGCGCTGGAGCCCGCCGGCCCGGTTGCTTGCATTGAGACGGGACTCGGAAGCCAGGCGGCAGATCACCGAGGCAGTCGACACGAAAGACTGGGGCAAAGTGGTGGACTTCGCGCAGCAGTATCGCGAGCAGTTTACCTGCAACCAGATCCAGTTCCTGTGGGGACTCGCCGAGGCTCATTATTCGCTGGGCCAGACGGCGCAGGCCATCGAAGTATATGAACGCATCATTCCGGCCTGCCCCAGGACTGCGGATCGAATCACCACCCTGCAGAAAGCGGGCAACGTGCTTACCGCGGAGGTTTTCGCGGAGCTGGTGCAACGTGAAGCGCGAGGCGGGCGGAGAGACGCCGCACAACAGGCCCAGTTCAATAGAATCGTTTATGAATTTCAGTTGCGGGAATTGCTGCAGGCGATCGCAATCAAGGATCGCCCGCGCGTAACCGCCATTATTGAAACCATCGAACGCATGCCGAAGGCGCAGCGGGACGGACGCTACGCCACGATGGCGGGCTGGTTCTATATCGACGCCGAACAGGATGAAACCGCCATTACCTGGTTTGAGACCACGCTGAACTGGAGACCTGCGAGCGAAGACGCCGAAGACGCGCGCCACGGGCTTGCTTTGGCCAAGTTTCGAATGAGCCGCCGCAGCGACGCGGAATCGGTCAAACTCGGCGTGAAGCGCCTGGACGAGGCGGAAGCGATCCTGGCGCGGGCCGATCCCGAGGATGCGCGTAATCGCACGTTGCTTGGCGACATCCTGTTCGCGCGGGCAGCCGATGCGTTCAGCGCCAAGGATTACGCCCAGAGCCTCGCGTATCTGGAGCAGTCCCAGGCCCAAGGCAAGAGTGGACGCGATGTGGCGATGATGCGCGCGTGGCTCCATTACCAGGCGGGCGAAGATCGGCAGGCGGCGGACGCATTCATCGACTTGTATCGCGCGCAGCAGGACAGGGACATCGCGGAGGGCATTGTGTTCAGCCTGTCCCGGAGCGGACGCTGGGACGAACTCGCCGGGCTCGCCGATTCGCTGGGTGGACCCCTGAAGGAGGAAGCGGGCCCGCCTTTTTCGCAACGCTTTTACTTCCGGAAGCTGTTTGTGGCGAGTGACGCCGCGGCGCCGGGGGAATTCGCGGAGCTCGACAATTTCGCGGCTCCGAACATAACGCTGGGCACAATGCTGCGCGATAAAGCGGGCAACGACGGCACTTCCGCGCTGCGCGTGCTCAAGGCACCGGTGCTGGAAGGTGCGGTGGTGATCAACGGCATCCACGAGGTCCGGCTGCAGCTCGACCGGGTAACTCTCGACAGCGGCAGCTTGCCGGCGGGTGCTACGGTCGGCACGTTTCCGGTGGCGGGTGCCTATGTCGTGGCACCGACCACGCGGCTTGCCAACAGCGTTGAACCCTTCCTTTCCTACCAGCATCAGGGCACGCTGACTACCTACGCCGGTATCGGCATGACGCCCAGCGGCGCAGCCGTCTCCAGCGCGCCGGTCGGGAACCTCGGAGTTACCCGGCAAACCGAGAACGGCAACTGGAGCGCCGAACTTTTCTCGCAGCCGATGCGCGAATCCATCCTGTCGTACACCGGTATGGTCGACCCCTACGGCGGGCCAAACTGGGGCCGGGTGCGCCGCACCGGCGCACTGGTTCGCGGCTACACGGCCCTCAGTGAAAACTGGAGTGTCTCGGGCAGGCTCCGGGCCATGTCCCTGAAAGGCCAGAATGTCGCGAACAACCGGGGCCAGGGGATCAGTCTGAGCCTTGCGAGGAATCTCACGGTACCCGGCTTCGACTACGTTGCCGTGGGGCCGGATATGTCCTTCGATACCTACGACAAGAACCTGAGCGGTTTTACCATTGGGAATGGCGGCTATTTCAGCCCCAAGCGCCTGCTGTCGCTCGGCTTCACGGCTAATTTGCAGACGGCGGAGGCGCGCCGCTACAGCATCAAAGGAAATTTCAGCCTGGGATATTTTGACAAGAGTGAAGCGGAGAGCACCTGTTTTCCGCTCGGAGGGTTGCCGTTCAATCCTGCGTGCCCGAATGCCGCAGCCAGCCACGCCAGCGGCCTCTATTATTCCGGGCAACTCCTGGGCGTGTGGCGCTACACGAACGAATTGCAGCTGGGCGGGGGCTTCATCTATGGCCGCAATCCGAATTACAATGACAAATCGGCGGCCATATTCATGCGCTATTCGTTCTATCCGCGTCCTGCCGTGATGAGCTCGGATATTCCCGATGCCATGTTCCAGCGTCTGTATTAGAGGCCAGCGACGATGATTACCGGAATTCGCGAAACGGCAGTCATGGTGTGTTTGATCGCATTCACAGGCGCGGCGACGGCTGCGGAAACCGCAAAGCCACGCAAGGCGGCGAAGGCGCCCCGGGCGCCGCTCATGGAAAGGTTCTCCTGCCGTACCGGGCCGAACGACGAGCAGGCGCGGCTCATCGTCGAGGTGGTCAAGAGCCGGCCGATGGAGTTCGCGTATTACAGCCGGCTCGGCACCAGTGTGTGCTCGATTCACGGCCGGCGCGG
>MERG01000258.1 GCA_001771985.1 Betaproteobacteria bacterium RIFCSPLOWO2_12_FULL_62_13
AAATCGCTTGTTATTGTTCGCTCCGAAAGTCGTATTATCCGCATACGCCGCGGACAAGGCCACCGTGGGAACTGCTGGACGTCTCTCCGGAGTCCAACCAGTTAAGGACGGCACATGTATCGATTCAGCACTGTCATGATCAGGGCGCTATTCGCGCTGCTTGTCGCCGGCTGCGCCACGGTTTCGACGCGGGTCGTGCCGCTTGATCCGGCGCTCAAGTTCGCGCCAACGCAGCGTGTCGAAATCCTGCTCGAAAAACCGCGGCGGCCGTATACCCGGATCGCGCTGCTCGAATCGCGCGGCGTGGCCGGAGGCGGAGAAGCCGAATTGCTGGAGGACGCGCGTGAAAAAGCGCAGGCGCTTGGCGCGGATGCGATCATCCGGCTCGAAGTCGAGAAGACCATCCAGCCGCCGATAACGATCTACGACCCGCCGTACAGCCCGTTCTTTTACGGCCCTTCGTTTCACCGCTACCCCTACTTCTATCCGCCGTACTACGGCGAATACCGCGTGATCGGCGGCGGCACGCTCTACACGCTGAAGGCGCTGGCGATCAAATACGGAATGGAAACCGATGACAGGAAATGAGATGGCGCGCCCGACACGATTCGAACGTGCGACCCCCGCCTTCGGAGGGCGGTACTCTATCCAACTGAGCTACGGGCGCGTCGTGCTTCGCATTTTAACACGGGCAGCAAAATCAAGGTTTTACCGAGGGGTGGATTGCCGCTATAATTTCTTTTTTCACGCCGCGGACCGCAGGCCATCGCATGAGCGAGATTCACGTCGAAGACCATTCCTCCCCGATCAAGACGCCGAAACAACTTATCATCCTCCTCGTCCTGGCGTTTGCCGTGCCGATTGCGCTGATCGTGATGTTGTCCCAGCTTGTGACCACCAGCGCGGACTTCGGCAAGAACAATCCCGGCATGTCGGATGAGGCGATCGCGAAACGGCTCAAACCGGTAGGTGAAGTGGTCGTGATCGCTCCCGACGCGCCCAAGGTCGAGAAAAGCGGCAAGGAAGTGGTTGAAGCAGTGTGCGCCGCGTGCCATGCGACCGGCGCGCTGAATGCGCCGAAGATCGGCGACAAGGCGGCGTGGGCTAAACTCATCCAGGAAACTCTGGGCAAGCTCACCCAGGCCGCAATCAAAGGCATTCGCGAGATGCCCTCGCACGGCGGCAATCCCGACCTCGGCGATATCGAGGTCGAGCGCGCTATTGTTTACATGGCCAACCAGGCGGGCGCAAATTGGATCGAGCCGGTTTCGAGGACCGCAGTAGCTCCCGAGCGCAGCGGCGAACAGATCGTCAAGGCCCAATGCATCAAGTGCCATGAAACCGGCGTGGGCGGTGCGCCCAGGATCGGCGATCGCGCGGTGTGGGCGCCGCGCGTAACGCGCGGCGTGGATGTGGTGGTTCGCTCCGCGATCAAGGGCCACGGCGCCATGCCTGCGCGCGGCGGTATGGCCGACCTCACCGATACCGAGTTGCGCGGCGCGATCCTCTACATGTTTGTACAGGCCGGCGCCACCGTGAAAAAACCGCAGGCCGCGGCGCCTGCGGCAACCGCGTCGGCCAAAGCGGACGCGAGCAAAGGCAAGGCGGTTTATGAAGCAAACTGTGTCGCCTGCCACGCCGCGGGCCTCGCCGGCGCGCCCAAGGCCGGCGACAAGCCGGCGTGGGCGCCGCGCGTCAAGAGCGGCATGGACGCGCTCTACACGAGTTCGCTCAAGGGCAAGAACGCGATGCCGCCCAAGGGCGGCAACGTCTCGCTCGCCGACGCCGACGTCAAGGCCGCGGTCGATTACCTGGTGAGCCTCGCCAAGTAAACAGTGAACAGTAAACGGTGAACCGGGAGGCGCAGCGCCGGCTGCGCCTTTTTGATTGCGAGCCTTCGCTGGCCCTGGCCCCGACCCATTTACCATTCACTTTTCACTATTCACCCGAAGATGGCGACCTACGTGATCGGCGATGTTCAGGGCTGCTACGACCAGTTGCGCCGGTTGCTGGACCAGCTCGGTTTCGACGCCGCGCATGACCGATTATGGTTCGTCGGCGACCTCGTGAATCGCGGCCGGCAATCGCTCGCAACACTGCGCTTCGTCAAGGGCCTGGGGGAGCGTGCGATACCGGTGCTCGGCAACCACGATCTGCACCTCCTGGTGGTGGCTGAAGGCTTCGCGAAAAAGCACCGCACCGATACGCTGGACGAAATCCTGGCCGCCCCGGACCGTGACGAACTGCTGGCCTGGCTGCGCCACCGGAACATGATTCACGCCGGCAACGGTTACGTCATGGTACATGCGGGGCTGCTTCCGCGCTGGAGCGTCGCCCAGGCGACCGCGCTGGGAGGCGAAGTGGAGCGCGCCTTGCGCAGCGACAATTACCGCGAATTCATGCGGCACATGTACGGCAATGAGCCTGCGCGCTGGCGCGACGGGCTCACCGGGTTCGACCGGCTGCGCGTCATCACCAACGCGATGACACGCATGCGTCTGTGCACCGCCGACGGATTGATGGAATTCGCGCACACGACCGGCCTTCAAAACCTGCCGGCGGGATTCATGCCGTGGTACGACGTCCCCCGGCGCGCGAGCCGTGATGCGATCATCGTCTTCGGTCACTGGGCGGCACTCGGCATCATTGACCGACCCGACGTGGTGGCCCTCGATTCAGGCTGTGTATGGGGTCGCGCGTTAAGCGCCCTGCGGCTCGAGGACCGGCGGATCGTTCAATGCGACTGCAGAGAATTGGCGGATACCGCGCAATGGCATTAGCAGCGCTGCCGGGGTTGTCAATGCGATCGCTCTCATCTCAACCTTCGTTCACCAGATACGGGTACCGAAAATTTCCTTGAAGCGCGCTGCAATCTCATCGCGCGTGAAATGATGGTTCTGCGCGCCGCGCCTGGCGATCTTGATCGCTCCCAGCAGTGAGGCCAGCCGGCCCGTGAGCGGCCAGTCAAGATCCGAAGCGATGCCGCACAGCAACCCGGCCCGGTACGCGTCGCCGCACCCGGTCGGATCCACCACCTGCTCGGCTTTGACGCTCGGGATCGCGATTTCTCGACCATCGGCGTAGATCACCGACCCGCGCGCACCCAATGTGACCACGAAGGCCTTGACGAGTTTCGCCAATTCCTCGATTTTTCTGCCGGTGCGCTCCTGCAGCATCTGTCCTTCATAGTCGTTTACCGTGACATAGTCCGCCATGCGCACGAATTCGGTCAGTTCTTCGCCGCCGAACATCGGCAGCCCCTGCCCCGGATCGAAAACGAACGGAACGCCCGCAGCGTGAAACTCGCGTGCGTGCTGCAACATGCCCTCACGTCCGTCGGGAGCGACGATGCCAAGGCCCGCGTCCGTGGCGTCGTGGACGTGGTTCTCGTGGGAATAATTCATGGCGCCGGGGTGGAACGCCGTAATCTGGTTGTCGTCGAGGTCGGTAGTGATGAACGCCTGCGCGGTGAAGGTGTCGGGAATCCGCCGAATGTTCCGCTGCGAAAGACGCAGTTTCTCCAGGCGATAGGCATACAGATGATAATCGTCGCCCACCGTCGCCATGATCAGCGGCTCGCCGCCGAGCATCTTCAGCGTATAGGCGATGTTGCCCGCGCAGCCGCCGAATTCGCGGCGCATGTCGGGCACCAGAAACGCGACGTTCAGAATATGCAATTGGTCGGGAAGAATGTGGTTCTTGAATCGGTCGTGGAACACCATGATGGTGTCGTAGGCGATCGAGCCGCAGATCAACGTGCGCATGGGATTCCTGCAAGAATCGGTGCCGAATTATAGCACCGCGATCTCATGTGGAATCAGCCGAACAGCACCAGCAGCCACACCACCGGCACGTTGACGAGCGAGAGCATGACCGCGGCGCTGCCGATGTCCTTGGCGCGCTTGGCGAGCTGGTGGCTTTCGAGTGAAACGCGATCAACGGCCGCCTCGATTGCGGAGTTGATCAGTTCCACGATCAGCACCAGCAGCACGGCTGCGATCATGAGCGCCTTGCCGGGACCGCTCGCGGGTAACACCAGCGCAACGGGAATGAGGATCGCCGCCGCAGCGACCTCCTGACGGAAGGCATCCTCGTGCTTGAATGCAGCGGCAAATCCCTCGAGCGAAAAGATGAGCGCATTCCAGATGCGCCTGATCGCGGCCTTGTCCTTGTGCGGACTTGCAACGCCATGGGAAGCCCCGGCCGGAGCCTCCTCATTGTGTTTCATGACGGCCGCCAGGCGAGATCAAGCTCGCGCGCCGCGCGCACATCGTCGAGCCGCCGCACCAGCGTTGTGTGCGGCGCCTTTTTTACCAGCTCCGGATTCTCGCGCGCTTCCTTGAGAATTTCCGTCATTGCCGCGACAAAAGCGTCAAGCGTCTGCTTGGACTCGGTTTCGGTAGGTTCGATCAAGAGGCATTCGGGCACGAGCAGCGGGAAATAGGTGGTCGGCGCGTGGAAGCCCTTGTCGAGGAGCCGTTTCGCCACATCCATTGCATTGACACCGGTTTCTTCCTTCAGGCGCCTGAGCGTCACGATGAACTCGTGGCTTGCGCGCCGCGTCGGATACGCGATTTCGAATCCGGCGCGCTTAAGCTCGGCCATCAGGTAATTCGCGTTGAGCGTCGCGAACTCCGCGACGCGCCGCATGCCTTCCGCCCCCAGCAGTCTGGCATAGACGTAGGCGCGCAACAGCACCCCCGCGTTGCCGATGTGCGCTGCCAGGCGGCCGATCGAGAGCGGGAGATCCCTCTCGTTTAACACCCGGTATTCGTCCTTGTGCCGCGCGACCACCGGCAACGGAAGGAATGGCGCAAGTCGCGCCGAGACGCCCACCGGCCCTGCGCCGGGGCCGCCGCCGCCGTGCGGCGTGGAGAAGGTCTTGTGCAGATTGATGTGAATGGCATCGAATCCCATGTCGCCGGGCTTGACCCTGCCGAGGATGGCGTTGAGGTTGGCGCCGTCGTAATAGAGCAGTCCACCCGCGTCGTGCACGATTTTTCCAATGTCGAGGATGCTCTTTTCGAACACGCCGAGCGTCGATGGGTTGGTGAGCATCAACCCCGCGGTGTGCGGTCCCACCGCGGCCTTGAGCGCGGCGAGGTCGACGTTGCCCTCGGCGTCGGTGGGAATTTCGCGCACCGCGTAGCCGCACATCACGGCGGTCGCCGGATTGGTGCCGTGCGCCGCATCCGGCACCAGGATTTCGGCGCGCGCGGTGTCGCCGCGCGAGTCGTGATGGGCGCGGATCATCGCCACGCCGGCGAATTCACCCTGCGCTCCCGCCATGGGAGCAAGACTCACCGCAGCCATGCCGGTAATTTCCCTGAGCATCTCCTGCAACTCGAACATGCAGGCGAGAAAGCCCTGGCCGGTGTCGTCCGGCGCATCGGGATGCCGCGCGAGAAAGGCGGGCAGCATGGCAAGCTCGTTGCAGGCGCGCGGGTTATACTTCATGGTACACGAGCCGAGTGGATAGAAATGAGTGTCGACTGAGAAGTTCTGCTGCGAGAGCCTCGTGTAGTGACGCACCGCGTCGAGCTCGGAGACTTCCGGCAGAAGAGGCGGTTTCGCGCGCAGCAATTTCTCCGGAATCGCGCTCATCTCGCCGCGCGTCGCCGGTGCCTGCGACCGGTTACGCCGGCCCGGACGTGAAAGCTCAAAGATCAGCATCGCGCCTGCCGCTTGCCCCCACGCCTTGCCTACCGGAGCGCCGCCAGCGCCGCCTCGTAGCCGGGTTCCTGCTTGATTTCCGGCACCAACTCCGAATGCAGCACCTTGTTGTTCTCGTCGAGCACCACCACGCCGCGCGCGGTGAGGCCCTTGAGCGGGCCATCGGTAATGTCGACACCATACCTGATATGAAAATCCCGGCCGCGTACGGTCGACAGCGTCACGACGTTGTTAAGCCCCTCGGTGCTGCAGAAGCGGTTCATCGCAAACGGCAGGTCAGCCGAAATCACCAGTACCGCGGTGTTCGCCATGCCGCCCGCTTTTTCGTTGAAGATGCGCGTCGATTTGGCGCACACCGGGGTGTCGAGGCTCGGCACGATGTTGAGCACCTTGCGCCTGCCCGCGAAGTCTTTCAGGCTCACATCTTTCAGGTCCTTGTTGGTAAGGGTGAAGTCGGGAGCCGGATCGCCCCTCTTCGGAAAATTACCGGCGACGCTGATGGGGTTGCCGCCGAGCGTTACATTCGCCATGCCCTCTCTCCTTGTCGATTACAGTTCGGGTTTGAGCGCGCAAGGGGCCGGCCGGAAACGCTTGCCGACGATGCGCGCCATGTTTTCCGCATAATGCTCCAGATCCGCCTCGCTCTTGGTCTCGGTCGCGCAGACCAGCAACGACGGGCCGAGGTCCGGATAGTCTTGCGCCAGATCGAGTCCGCCCAGTATGCCCTGCGCCCTGAGCGCGTGCAACACGGGGGCCACCGGCGTTTTCAGACGCAGCACGAATTCGTGAAACACCGGCGCGCTAAACACGCGATCGACGCCTTCGATCGCGGTCAGTTGCGCCAGCAGCGTCAGCGTATTCGCGTGGCATGCGCGCGCGACCCGCTCGAGGCCGTCGCGTCCCAGCAGCGCCATGTAGATCGTCGCCGCAGTCACTATCAACCCCTGGTTGGTGCAGATGTTGGAAGTCGCTTTCGAGCGGCGGATGTGCTGTTCACGCGCCTGCAGCGTCAATACGTAGCCGGGCCTGCCCTCGATGTCTCGAGTCGCGCCGACGACGCGGCCGGGCATTTGCCGCACCAGGGCCTTGCGGCACGCCATGAAGCCGAAATACGGGCCGCCGTTCGCCAACGGCACGCCGAGCGGCTGGCCGTCGCCCACTGCGATATCGGCGCCCCGCGTCCCCCACTCGCCGGGCGGCTTGAGCAGCGCGAGCGCCGTCGGATTTACCGCCGCGACCGCGAGCATGTGGTTGCAATGCGCCCAATCGACGAGCTCGTCGACCGGCTCCAGCACGCCGAAAAAATTGGGTTGCGGAACCACCAACGCCGCAACGTCCTGCCTATTGAACGCGTGCAGCGCGTCCGGAGATACATGCCCCGCCTGCGCGTCGTAGCCGAACTCGACGAGCTCGATGCTCTGGTTTCTGACGATCGCCTTCACCACCTTGCGCCACATCGGATGCAAGGTGCGCGGGAGCAGCACCCGCTTCGCGGTCCTGTGCGCGCGCACCGCCATCAGCACCGCCTCAGCCAGTGCTGAGGCGCCGTCGTAGAGGCTCGCGTTGGTGACATCCAGCGCGAGAAGAGACGCCATCATGGTTTGGTACTCGTACAGGAGCTGCAAGGTGCCCTGACTCGCCTCGGCCTGGTAAGGCGTATAGGAGGAATAGAATTCGCCGCGCGTCGCAATCTGCCACACCGCGGCGGGAATGTGATGCTCGTAAGCGCCGGCACCGATGAAATTTAGATAGGTGCCGTCGTGCTCGGCGCGTTTGCGCAGCAGCCGCGCAATCTCCATTTCGGTCAGCGCCGGCGGCAGTTGGGCCGGCCGATTGCTGCACAACGCCGGCGGGATTTCGCCGAAGAGCTCGTCGATCGACCCGATTCCAATCGACTTCAGCATCGCCCGGATGTCTTCTTCGGTGTGCGGTATGAACGGCATGCGTAAGTGCGGTGATGGGTGATGAGTTATGGGTGATGGGTGATGAGTGATGAGTGATGGTTTTTTCCCATTACCCATTACCCGTTACCCGATGCCCATCACTCATTACACATTACCGTTTTTCAGCGTCAGCGATTTTCTGGTAGGCCGCCGCGTCGAGCAGTCCGGCAAGCTCTGCCGGAGTGTCCGGCTTGAGCTTGTACATCCACGCTGCGTAGGGATCCTGGTTGACCTTCTCCGGCATGTCGGCGAGTTCGCCGTTGACGGCAATGACTTCCCCCGACAGCGGCGCATAGATGTCGGCCGCCGCCTTGACTGATTCAATCACGCCGCACTCTTCGCCCTGCTTGACCTTGCGGCCGGCGGCGGGATTTTCGATGAATACCACGTCCCCGAGCATCTCCTGGGCATGGAACGTGATGCCGATGGTGACCGTACCATCGGTTTCCTGCCTCACCCACTCGTGCGTTTTGGTGTACTTCAGATTGTCAGGCGTTGTCATCGTCCTCTCCGGGGAGTGCCAAGTGTTTAGTGTTTGGTGTTTAGTGACGTCGCGCCGCTCAATGGTGTTGACTCAACACTCAACGTTGATCGATACCTTTCGAAAAACAAAAAGGGGCGAAACCGGTTCCCCGGCTTCACCCCTCTGTCCTTAAGAGTCCTCTTCGACCCTAACCTGAGAGATTGCGGCGGCGATCAAGCCGCTGCGTGCCCCTTCGGTGGACGAACCCGCAGCCGGGCTCGACGCTCTCCAGAGTCGCCACGCTGCCGAGTACGGGTGCCTGAGCGTTTTCGGGCGATTACGCCTACGGCGGCGCGAAGTTTGCGCTTCACGCGCTCTCCTGCTGCAGCGTTTCGGCGTGAAAACTATACCCCCGCGGCCGTGCTCCGGCAACTAGCGCGCCGGCGCGGGCAGCAGATCGAGACGAAAGCCCGCTGCGCCAAGCTCGCCCGTGTCCAGATCGAGGTGGATCGTGATCTCGGCGCTGGCGGGAAAGCCCGCCCTCCGGTTCTTGCTCTTGTCGAGATACTCTTCAGGCAGGAAGATGCGCCGTGCCAGCGTGTGCTCTTTGGTGTTGGTGAGCACCAGGTCGAGCGCGGGGTAACCAAGATCGTAACCCGCATGATTGCGCAGCGTCGCGGTAAGCCGGATCACACCGGGACGCGCCGGATCGACACTCTGCAGATCCGAAGCTTCGATGTTGATGAGCTTGGGGCGTTGCGGCAGCGCCACGGTGCATTCGAGCAGTTCGCAGAGTTGTGCAACGGCCGGCCTGAGCCCAGGGTAAGTCGCGACGAGTTCGCTGCGGTAAGAATAGGGCGCCTGGCCCGCCAGAGCGAGGAGCATGAGCGCGCTTCCCGCCGACCATACCCATGAACGACTGCGCCGCTTGGCCCGCGCCTGCTCCAGAAACAATTCATCGCCTTTGATCGGGGGCAGTGACGACAGCGCGGTTCTTGATCGGGCGTCGGCACCGGCGGGCGCCCGTTTCACCATCGGTTCGAAGGAGGACCGTGTCGCGGGTGCGGCTTCGGTCTCGATCGGCTCGAATTCGAATCCCACGGGAAGCGGCGGTTCCGTCGTGGGTTCGGGCACGGTTGGGGCGACCGCATCGCCTGCGACCGCCGCCTTGGTCTCCGTGGCAGGCATCTCATGACTAACAGCGAGCGCTGCGCTTTCCATGGCGGCCGGCAACGGCGCTTCAGGGGGCGTCTGGTCCGGCAGGATGGCGAGCCCCGTGAATCCGTCGAATACCGTCATGCACCGCCCGCAGCGCACCTGCCCGTCGCGCGCCTGCAGTTGCTGCGGCGTCACGCGAAAGAGCGTCGCGCAGGACGGGCACCGGGTTACCATCGACATGCTAGCAGCCTGTCGGACTTAGCAGTTCATACAGGCTGCTAAGAGCAAAACCGGCTGAGCGTTCGAAAAAACCACCCGAACCGGTCGCTGCCTGCCGGCAGGCAGGCAACGGAATGTGAAGAAAAACAAGGACGGATTCGCATGTCTGCCATCTTTTTTGCGATTTTCTTGGCGCCGGTTTTGCATTAGGAGTTTGTCGGGGCCAAGTTCGACAAACTCCTGAAACCTATCTTTTCACGCCGCTCAGCAACGCCCAGCCTTCGTCGCGTTCAATGGCATCGATCTCGAACCATTCCAGATATGCCGCGCGCACTTCATCCGCCTGTTCGGCGAATATGCCCGAAAGCGCCACGCGCCCGCCGGGCGCTGTCAACTTCGCGAGCAGCGGCGCCAGCACCGCCAGCGGGTTCGCCAATATGTTCGCCACAACGAGTTGGGCGGGCTCGCGAATTTCATCCGCAGCCGCGACGAACCGCGCTCTGACACGATTCTGCATAGCATTGCTCCGCGCTGCAAGCAGAGCCTCCTCATCGATATCGACGCCGCACGCCGCGCCCGCGCCGAGTTTCAAGGCGGCGATCGCGAGAATGCCGGAACCGCAGCCGAAATCGATCACTGTTTCACCGCCGCGCACATGCGTCTCGAGCCAGCGCAGGCACAATCGTGTCGTCGGATGCGTGCCGGTGCCGAACGCGCTCCCCGGATCGAGCGCGATGTTGAGGGCCTGCGGGTCGGGCGCGGCGTGCCAGCTCGGCACGATCCACAAGCGCGGCGAAATCCGCACCGGCCGAAACTGATCTTGCGTGGCGCGCAACCAGTCCCGGTCGTCGACAGCCTCCAGACGATAGCGTGTCGTCTCCGACAGCCCTGCGGCACGCAGCGCGGCGGGGATCTGCGCCGACAGATCAATCTCCGGCGCAAACAGCGCGCTCAGGCGGTTGAGATGCCAGCCGGGATGGGATCGGGCACCGGGTTCCCCGAACAGCGGTCGCTCCCGCAGTGTGCCGGCGTTGGCGTCGGCAACATCGGCCGACATTGCCCCGGCTTCGAGCAGCGCGTCGGCGAGCGGCTCCGCGCACTCCGCGTCGACCTCAAAGATGACGGCAAGCCAGGACATGCCCAGTGATGGGTGATGGGTGATAAGTGATGAGTGAAGGGTGATGAGTGATGGGTCTTTCCCATTACCCATTACTCATTACCCATAACCGCGCCAGTTCACTCCTCCCGGCCCATCTTGGCAAGTTTCTCTTCGAGATAGTGAATACTGGTGCCGCCGCGCAGGAAAGCCGCGTCGTGCAGCAGCTCCTGGTGCAGCGGGATGTTGGTCTTGATGCCCTCGATCACGGTTTCGGAGAACGCGATACCGAGTCGCGCGATCGCCTGCTCGCGCGTGTCACCGTAAGCGATGATCTTGCCGAGCAGCGAGTCGTAATAGGGCGGCACGAAATAGCCGGTGTAGGCGTGGGTATCGACGCGGATGCCCGGCCCTCCCGGCATGTGCAGCGATGTAATGCGCCCCGGCGAGGGCGTGAACTTGTAGGGATCTTCGGCATTGATGCGGCATTCGATCGCATGACCCCTGAGCGCTACGTCGCGCTGCTTGATCGGCAGCTTCTCGCCGGCCGCGATGCGGATCTGCAACTGCACGATGTCGAGCCCGGTAATCATCTCGGTCACGGGGTGCTCGACCTGCAACCGCGTGTTCATTTCGATGAAGTAGAACCCGCCTTCTTCATACAGAAACTCGAACGTGCCGGCCCCCGCATACCCGATCTTGCGGCAGGCCTCGGCGCAGCGCTCGCTGATGCGCAGCCGGAGGCGCGGACTGAGCAGCGGCGCCGGCGCTTCCTCGATCACCTTCTGGTGACGGCGCTGCATCGAGCAATCGCGGTCGCCGAGATAGACCACGTTCCTGTGCTTGTCGGCCAGCACCTGGAATTCGATATGGCGCGGGTTCTCGAGGAACTTTTCCATATAGATGGCGGGATTGCCGAACGTGGCCTGCGCTTCGGTGCGCGTCATCTGTACGGCGATGAACAGCGCCGCCTCGGTATGCACGATGCGCATGCCGCGTCCGCCGCCGCCGGCCACCGACTTGATGATCACCGGATAGCCGATCTCGCGCGCGACGCGGCTCACCTCCTTGGGATCCTCCGGCAGTGCGCTGTCGATGCCGGGCACCACCGGCACCCCCGCCTTCTTCATGGCGTTCTTGGCGTTCACCTTGTCGCCCATCAGGCGGATGGTTTCGGCTCTGGGGCCGATGAACACGAAGCCGCTCTGCTCGACGCGTTCGGCGAAATCCGCGTTCTCGGCGAGGAAACCGTAGCCGGGGTGGATCGCCTCGGCGTCCGTCACTTCCGCCGCGCTGATGATGGCCGGAATGTTGAGATAGCTCTGCGCCGATGACGGGGGACCGATGCATACCGATTCGTCGGCGAGCCTCACGTACTTCGCCTCGGCATCGGCTTCGGAATGGACGACCACGGTCTTGATGCCAAGCTCGCGGCAGGCCCGCTGTATACGCAGCGCGACTTCGCCGCGATTCGCGATCAGGATCTTTTCAAACATTGGGAAGCCGGTGATGAGTGATGGGCTGAGGACTGAGGACTGAGTGCTGAGTTACTCATTCCCCATTACCCATCACCCATTACCCGATGACAAAGAGCGGTTGCCCGTATTCGACCGGCTGGCCGTTCTCGACGAGGATCGCCGTGACCACGCCGTCATGGTCAGATTCGATTTCGTTGAGGAGCTTCATCGCCTCGATGATGCAAACCGTGTCGCCGGCCTTGACCGTCTGACCCGCCTCGACGAAGGGCTTGGCACCGGGCGCGGACGCGCGATAAAAGGTGCCCACCATGGGCGACTTGATGACATGTCCTTCGGCCGGTGCGGGTTCGGCCTGCGCGGGCCCTGTGGCAGGCGCGGCTGCCGCCTGCTCCGGAGCAGCCGCAACCGGGATGGCGGGCGCCATCGTTACATTCGTGTGCGTCACCGGCGTGCCGCGGCTGATGCGCACCTTTTCCTCGCCTTCGGTGATCTCCAGTTCGGCGATGCCAGATTGCTGGACCAGGTCGATCAGCGTCTTGATTTTCCTCAGATCCATGGGAAAGGCGGTTAGCTCCGCTTCGAATACTGCAGCGCGAACGCCAGCGCCAGTTCGTAACCCTTTGCCCCCAGTCCGCTGATGATGCCCACCGCCAGATCACTGAAATAGGACTGATGGCGAAACGGTTCCCGCGCAAACACGTTCGAAACGTGAACTTCGACGAAGGGAATGCCGACCGCGGCGAGCGCATCTCTCATCGCCACGCTGGTATGGGTGTAGGCGGCGGGATTGATGATAATGAAGTCGACCTTTTCGCGGCCCGCCTGCTGGATGCGTTCGACCAGTTCGGCTTCGGAATTGCTCTGGAATGCGGCGAGGCGGGCACCCGCCTGTTTGGCCTGAGCAACAAGACGCGATTCGATGGCAGGCAGAGTGTCCGAACCGTAATGCTGCCGCTCCCGGCTGCCGAGCAGGTTAAGGTTGGGTCCGTTTATGACGAGAATGTGCTTGGGGGTCGCCATGTCGTTTTTCCCAAGGTGTGCCACAATGACCGCCTTGGATCGGCGTTTCTTTTGCTGGGCGCAAGTTTGCCGCAGATAGCGGCATCTTGTCCAGAACTTTGCCCATACTTCGCAGAACTTAGCAGCAGATAGACGTCAAGGTTTCGCCAAATCCGCCTTTGAAGAGACTCTATTCACGAGACTCGCATCGACTTGCGCGCATGGAATATTCCAGCCAACCAGCGCCGGAAACGGTTTTTCGGCTTGCTTGCTGACGCAGGAGTACGCTGGAAATAGAAGACGCCAGCTGAAATTAGGCACAGTAAGCTGAAGTTATAGCTTACAGGAGAGGCTGGATCATGCCGTCGAGTTTGGCCTCCTTAAGCCCGCCGAGTACTATGCCGACGATCTGACCGCTGCGGTCCAGGATCAGGGTGAAAGGCAGAGCGCCTACCCGGTTGCCGGCGTGCCGCGAGATATCGACGGTATCGAATCCGCCCAGCAGGATCGGATAATTCATGCCGAACTCGCGGGCGAATGCTTGCACTTTGTCGCGCCGGTCGATGGCAATGCCGACAAACTGCAGCCCGCGGCCGGCGTATTTTTCCTGCAACCTGACGAAACCCGGGATTTCCTCCCGGCACGGCGTGCACCACGTCGCCCAGAAATTCACCACCAGTACTTTTCCGCGCCACTGGTTGAGGAGCTGCGGTCGGCCATCGAGGTCAAGGAGCCGGGTAGCCAGGACCGTCTCCGCCGCCTGGGTGCCGCCGGTTTGACGCCAGATGTTAACGCCATAACCAGCCGCGGCGGCGGCAATCGCAACCACGCCGATCAACACGAATCGTCGAATCCGGGTCACTGGAAAGCGAGGACCTGATCGAGCACCGCGGCTAACTTATCGGCCGATTGGAAGCCGATCACACGCAATCCCTGAATCTCCCGGCCGCCACGGTCGAAAAAGATGATTCCGGGCGGCCCGAACAGGCGGAAGTGCTTGAGCAGCGCCGCGTGCTCGGCGTTGTTGGCGGTCACGTCCGCTTGCAGCTTGACCATCTGCTGCAACCGCGCCTGGATCTGAGCATCGCTGAAGGTGAAGCGCTCCATTTCCTTGCATGACACGCACCAGTCGGCGTAGAAATCGAGCATGACCGGCTTGCCGGCCGCCGCCTGGATCGCACCTTCCAGATCGGCGCTGGTGTTCACGCGCTGGAATGCAACGGGCGGAGATTCGGGCGCCGCACGGCTCGCGCGCCAACCGGACAGCGGCTGCAGCACGTCGCGACTTCCGAAAAGCGCCCCGATCAGGAAAGCGATGCCCGCAATCAGCGCGATCACCCCCACACCCTTGCTGAAGCGCTGAAAACCGTGGGCGCCGTGCGGCAGTGGATCGAGTGCGTGAAGATAAATCGCGGTGACAATCAACAGCGCTGCCCACCCGAGCATCTGTACCACAACCGGCACGACCGGCGAAACCAGGTAAATCGCCACCGCGAGCAATAGCACCCCGAAGAAGCGCTTGATGGTTTCCATCCACGGTCCCGCCTTGGGGAGGATCGCACCCGCGGAGGCGCCGACCACGAGCAGCGGCATGCCCATGCCCAAAGCCATCGCAAACAGCGCCACGCCGCCCAGCACGACATCGCGACTCTGGCTGATGTAGAGCAGCGCCCCGGCGAGCGGCGCCGCCACGCACGGGCCGACGATCACGGCCGACAAGATGCCCATCGTGAACACGCCGGCGAAATGCCCGCCGTGCAGGCGGTTGGTGGCCTCGGTGAGCCGCGTTTGCAGCGCGACCGGCAGTTGCAGCTCGTAGAAGCCGAACATCGCCAACGCGAGCGCCACGAACACCGCGGCAAAAGCGCCCAGCACCCATGGGTTCTGCAGCGCGGCTGAAAGTATCGCGCCGGAGAGCCCGGCTGCAACACCGGCCAGCGCGTAGGCGATTGCCATGCCGAGCACGTAGGCTGCCGACAGCAACAAGCCGTGGGTCTTGGTGAGATGATGACCGCGCCCGGCGACGATGCCTGACAGTATCGGCACCATCGGCAGCATGCAGGGCGTGAATGCAAGCAGCAGGCCGAAACCGAAGAAGCTCACGACCAGCAACCAGAACTTGCCGCGGAACAGTTCCGCGATCAACGCGTCTTCAGCCTTCCCCCGTGTGCCCGGCGCATCAATCAGTTGATCCGCGCCGCCCGCGGCCGGCGCCGGCCGAATAAACGCACCGCCGGTTGCGGGGCTGAATCCCGCAAGCTTGAGCTCGACCTTCTGCTCCTGCGGCACGTAGCACACGCCGACATCCGCGCAGCCTTGGGAAATTGCCGTCAACACGAGGGCCGGCACGGCCCTGCCGTCGAGTTCGAGCGGCAAGAACAGTCGCACTTCATCGCGGTAGGTTTCGACTTCGCCGAAGAACTCGTCGCGCTTCAGTTTTCCCGGAGGCAGCCGCGGCGCACCCAGTTTCGCCGCGGCCGGTTCGACCGAGAAGCGGAATTTGTCGCGATACATGTAGTAGCCGGGCGCGATCTGGTAGCGCACTTCGATCGCGTCGGCGCGCGCGACCCGCGCGGCGAGCTGGAACGCCTTCCCTGGTTCGAGCAGGTCGGGCTCCGCAGGGTGCGCAAGCCACGGCACGGTAAGCAGGAGGATCAACAGGAATCGCATGGACTGGATCGGGCCTAGACTGTCGAGTTGGAGGTTTCCGCCACCACCCACTGCAGGTAGGTCGGCAGGCCGCGCACCACTGGGACAGCGACGATTTCGGGAAGTTCGTAGGGGTGCTGCCCGATAATCGCCGCCTCGACCTCGTCGTAGAGGGCGCCGCGGGTCTTGATCAGCAGCGGCACTTCCTGCGCGGTTTCGATGCTCCCCTGCCAGCGATAGATCGACGATGCTTCGGCGAGCACGTTGACGCACGCGGCGAGCCTTTTTTCCACCAGCGCCCGCGCCAGCTTCATCGCGGCTGCGCGATCCGGCATACTGGTCAACACGATGAGGGTGTCGCCTGCAGCCTCGGACATGAAAGCCTCCCCGTTATGTCAGTCCGCCGCGCGCGCGGCGCGCGCGGCGGCGATGCCCTCGTTCACCGTCGGGAAGCGCAGCCTTGCCCGCAGCTCCTGTTTGATGCGGCGATTTACGAGCCGGCGCGACTCGCGCATGAATGACAGCAGGTTTTGCGGAAGAACCCGCTCGGCCTGGGCGCGCGTTACCCGCGGCGGGCGCGGCAACCCGAAGCGGTCGGCGACGAGATCGAAATAGTCTCCCATCTTCTGCGGCGCATCGTCCGCCGCGTTGTACATGCGGTTGGGATGGCCGCGATAGAGCGCCGCGACCACGATGCGCGCAAGATCCTCGGCGTGGACATGGTTGACGTAAGCGTCATCTTCGGGCGTGAGCGCCGGGGTTCCATTTTTCAACCGCGCGAGCGGCAGGCGGTCCTCGGCATAAATGCCCGGCACGCGCAGGATCACGACGCGCACGCCGCTGCGCGCCCCCCATTCGCGCAGCCTCCGTTCGGCATCCGCCCGGCGGCGCGCCCGGTCGGTTTGCGGCCGCACCGGACGCGTCTCGGCCACGAGCTCTCCGTCGCAGTCGCCGTAGACGCCGCTGGTGCTGATGTACACTACCTGCTGTGGTAGACTTTGCCCCTTCGCGAGCGCCGCGATGAGGTGCGCCGTGCGCGTGTCGTGGACGCCGCGGTCGGGCGGCGGCGCGAAATGCACGACGTCCCGGGCGAGCCCTGCAATCGCATCAAGCGTCCGGGGCCGATCGAGATCGCCCCGTATCGGAATGACCCCCACCGCGCGCAATGCCGCGAAGCGCTGCGGAGTGTGCGAGACTGCGTATATGCGGCAGCGGCTGCGCACGAGCGGCACCATGCGCAGCGCCACGTTGCCGCAACCGATGATGAGCAAACGCCGCATACCGGAATTCTAGCCTAAGGAAGCTCTGATTAGCGTATTTTGGCGTAAGGCATCGCAAAGACAAGCATCTGCAACGCATTGATTTGCATTGTTCTCGCTCGCCCGAGCTGCGCTCGCTTGCGACAGAACTCGCGGTTTTTCAGAAGATCCCAAACCCGGACAGTCAGAACGAGCCGGCGCGTTGGCCGCCATCCGCATGTCGTACCAGATAACCATCAAACCAAGCAATCACGTCTTCACCGTCAGCGCCGGCGAAACCATACTCGAGGCCGCGCTGCGTGAAGGGTTCGTGATCGCATACGGCTGCCGCAACGGCGCCTGCGGCACGTGCAAGGGCAAGGTACTGGAGGGGACGGTCGATTACGGCAAGTACCAGGAACACGCGCTGCCGGAGGCCGAGAAAAAGCTCGGCATGGCGCTCTTCTGCCAGGCGAAACCTCTTACCGACCTCGCCATCGAATGCCGCGAGATCGGCGCAGTCAGGGATATCCAGATCAGGACGCTGCCGTGCCGCGTGCAAAAGATGGCGCGGGTGGCGCCCAACGTAATGGTGTTGCACGTGAGGCTGCCGGCGAACGAGCGCCTGCAGTTCCTCGCCGGCCAGTACATCGACATCCTGATGAAAGACGGCAAGCGCAGGAGCCTCTCCATGGCCAACGCGCCGCACGACGACACCTTTCTGCAATTGCACTTGAGGAACTACGGCGGCCCGTTCAGCGATTACGTTTTCACCCGCATGAAGGAGAAGGAGATCCTGCGCTTCGAGGGTCCGCTCGGCACGTTTTTCCTGCGCGAGGACAGCGACAAGCCCATCATCCTGCTGGCGAGCGGCACCGGCTTCGCACCGATCAAGTCGATCATGGAGCATGCGCGCTATAAGGGCATCGAACGCCCGATGACCCTCTACTGGGGCGGGCGCACACGCGGCGATCTCTACATGAACGAACTCGCGGAGAAGTGGCAGCTCGAGCATGGCATCCGGTATGTACCGGTGCTCTCGGAAGCGCGCCCGGAAGACAATTGGAACGGGCGCGCCGGGTTCGTTCACCGCGCCGTGATGCAAGACTTGCCCGATCTCTCCGGCTGCCAGGTTTACGCCTGCGGCGCGCCGGTCATGGTGGAAGCCGCGCACCGGGACTTCACGGCGCTTTGCGGGCTTCCGGAGGACGAGTTTTTCTCCGACGCCTTCACGCCCGCCGTTCCGGCATCCGACTGATATCCCTTCCACGTGTCTCGCGCCGGATCCAGGAAGTTTGCGTTGCTCTCCATCGCCGCCGCCCTGGCGACGATCGCATTGAAAGCGGTGGCATGGTGGATCACCGATTCGGTCGGCCTGCTCTCGGATGCGCTGGAAGGCACGGTAAATCTGGCGGGCGCGATGATGATGCTCGCCATGCTCACCATCGCAGTACGGCCGCCCGATGACGAGCACGCCTACGGCTACACCAAGGCGGAATATTTCGCGAGTGGTTTCGAAGGCATGCTGATCCTGATCGCCGCGGTGAGCATCGCTGTCGCCGCGGTCGACCGCCTGCTCGCGCCCCGTCCCCTCTATAACGTGGGGGCGGGACTCGCCGTCTCGGCGCTGGCCTCGCTCGTGAACTACGTCGTCGCACGCAAGCTCTTCGACGCCGGCCGGCGCTACCAGTCGATCGCGCTGGAGGCTGACGCCCAGCACCTGATGACCGACGTGTGGACCTCTGCCGGCGTCATCGCCGGGGTGGGCGCCGTGACGCTGACCGGCTGGGAACGGCTCGATCCGCTGATCGCGCTGGCGGTCGCCGCGAATATCGTGTGGACGGGCGTGAAACTGGTGCGGCGTTCGGTTCTGGGCCTGCTCGATTGGGCGCTTCCGCCAGCCGAGCGCGACAGGGTAAACCGCGTGCTCGACCGGTACCGCCATGAGGGCGTCGATTTCCATGCGCTGCGCACCCGCCAGGCCGGTGCGCGCTCCTTCATTTCCATGCACGTGCTGGTGCCGGCGGAGTGGAGCGTGGCGCAGGGACACGACCTGCTGGAAAAAATCGAGCGTGATGTGCGCGCAGCACTGCCCGGCGCGATCGTGCTCACCCATCTCGAGCCGATCGGCCATCCCGCGTCATACCGGGATATCGAGCTCGACCTCTGACCAAAACCGAAAAAGCTCTTACAAACCTGGAAAAACTTGTTAGCCACAGAGATCACAGAGTTCTCAGAGGAAAATCAAGGACGCATGTGTTTGCCTTGGTTCACCAATCGGGTGGGAGCAATGTGATAATTCAAGTCCTTGAATCGCTCTGTGTTCTCTGTGCCCTCTGTGGCTGAATTGCAGTGTTTAGGATAAAGTTCTGCGCCGCTCGCCGGCAATCTGCTTGAGCTGCGCCACCGTAAGTTCGAGGCTCTCGCGGTAGTGCCGGCGCGCTGCGTCGGCATCGCCGAGCTTTTTGTGAAGCTGCGCCAGCGCAAGATGCGCCGCGTAGGCGGGCTCGATCGAAATGCTGGCTTCGAGGTAGCTCTGCGCCTTGCCCCATAGTTCCTGCAGCGCGCATAACCTGCCGAGCGTCAGGAGCAGCGCCGCGTCATGCGGATGGCGCTTCAACCAAGCCTCGGCGCGCTCAATCCGCTTCAGCATATCGCCGCCCGCGCACTCGGCGTAAAGCCCGATGAGTTGGCTGTCCCAGTTCTCTTCAATGCTTTCCTCGATGATCTGCTGCGCCCGCGCGCAGTCCCCGAGCGCGATGAAGCACTGGGCGGCAGCGGCCGCAACCTGCGTATCCCTCTTCTGCCGTTTCGGGATTTTCTGCCACGCCTCCTCCAGCGCGCGGCTGTCGAGCGCCTTGCGCTTCAGGTTTTCCGCCTGCGCATGGCGGCGAATCTGATTCGCCTGCTCGGCGTCAAACACGTTGCGCTTCTCAAGCTGATCGACGAGGGCAAGCACCTGTTCCCAGTTTCTCGCGAGCTGCTGCGCTTTCAACTCGAGCCGCAGCGCGGCGGTATGCCTCCGCGGCAGTGATTTGAGAACGTCCAGCGCTTCCTGAAAGCGGCGCTGATCGAGCAGCAGCTCGGCCTCGGTGACGATCCTGACCGCATCGCCGTCCGGCGCGAGCGCCGCAGCCTGGGCGAGGTAGGCGTCCCGCCGCTCGAAAGCGCGCAGCTCGTGCGCCGCGCGCGCCGCAAGAACGGCACACAGCGCAGCATGTTCGCCGAGCTCGATCGAGCTCGCGGCGGCCTTCTCCGCTCTGGCATAGCGCCCGGCGAAGAATTCGTGCAATGCCGCAAGCAGCGTCGCCTGGGCCTTTTGCCGGCGGCGCGCGACGCGATACTCGCGCACCTGTGCCGGCAGCCGCATCGTGCCGGACACCATCCGCACCAGGAAATAGGAGAATGCAAAAGCAAGAAAAAGCACGAGCGCGAACAGGTTGAGCGAGAGCTCAATGCGGTATGGCGGCAACACCAGCAGCAGGTATCCGGCGTTGTAGCGCGCGGCGGCAACCAGACCCGCCGCAAGCGCCACAATCGCAATGATCCAGAACAGCGCTTTCACCGCCGCATGCCCTCAGCGCGCGCGGCGCTCGCGCGCGGGCCGCAGGTTGCGCAACGCGTCCAGCGTGCCGGAAATGTCCGGCACTTCGATGCTGATTTCGCTTGCATGCAGATTGCGCAGGGCGCTCGCGGCATGGATGACGCTGTTATTGCGCGTGTCGTAGTAGCGCTCGAGCCATTCGCGCGCCGCCTTGAGGTCGGCCTTGTAGCTCGTTTCGTCGCGCGCAAGCAGCGCGAGCCGCGCTCCGATCAGTCTCAGCTTCAGGTTCTCGCGCAGAAAGAATATCTGCGACGGCGCGAGCAGCGGGAGGTCGGGCTTGTCCATGTGCTGGATGCGCACAAGCTGTTTCAATTCGCTCCACGCTTCGCGCAACACGCGCGCCCACCGGCCGTTGCCGCCTTCCTTGTCCGTATCGGCCGATGGCGGCGGCCGCACCTCCATCGCGAGCGGCAGATTGTCGACTGCCGCGATGAGGTTGTCGAGACGCACGCTGATTCCCACGGTGTCGACATGCGGCAGCGCCTTAAGGCGCTCGATGTCGCGGTTGATCGTCTTGCGCAGGGCCGTGAGCTGCGGCCGCTCCATGCGCTGCAGCCGCATGTCCGCATTTTGCAGCGCGATCAGCGCCGCCTTGACATTGCCGGCGAGCTGCAACTGCTGGCTCGCGATCAGCAACGACTGCTCGATCTCGGCATAGGTCCACTCATCGCGGTTGCGCGAGAGCTCCTGGTAGAGCGCTTCCAGCGCGATCTGCTGGCTCTGCGACTCGGCGAGCTTGTTCTCGAGCACGCCGATCTTCACCTGCGCTTCGCCGGTTGCCTCGCGCACCTGCTCGGCGACCAGCCGGCCTTCCTTGGTCTGGGTATCGAGTTCGGCGAGCTTTCTTGCAAGATCCTGCTTCAGCACCGCGATCTCGCTGCGGCTGTCGTACCACTGCCAGAGCGCGAACCCGAGCGCCGCGAGCGCGATCAGCGCGACGAAGGCCACCGCGCCAACGCGGCTCCGCACCGCGCCGCTATCGGCCGGACGCTCCTCGCCCTCGGATGGGGCGGTTGCGGCGGAGGGTGCGGGGTCGGCGGCGCGCTGCGGATCGGTCTGGGACGAGTCGTTCATCGAGGAAGTCCGCCGTTTTCAGCAGGGGTTTGTCGGGGCCAAGTCCGACAAACCCCTAAGGCAAAACCGGCTGCACGAAAACAGCAAAACCAATGATAAGCCGGCGCAAACCGGAGACCATCGTCGAAGCTCGTACCCCATTTGGTTCCGTGTTGACTATTTCGGGTGAGCCGCATTTCAAATTCTCAGCCGGTTTTGCTGTTAGCAGCCTGTCCACCGGCGAAAGTCCGACAGGCTGCTAGTATGCGAGCAAGCCCCGCCCGCCGCAACACGACTCTCGTTTGTCATTTAGAGTCCCTAACATAATGAGACGCGTGATGCGCTGTCACGATTTTGGCTCAGGGCGCGAAGCTTCCCGCAGTGAATATCGCGAATATTCACAA